>CAZMOS010000136.1:0-10374 GCA_964567945.1 uncultured Lentimicrobiaceae bacterium | reverse complement strand
TAATTAATTTATACTTTAAGCGGGCTACTCTGGTTTGGCATTTTCCAGCACCAATTTACCTTTATAATACAAGTCGCCGTCAACATAATATGCACGATGATATACATGAACGGTTCCTGTTTCAGGGCAAGTTGCCAGTTGAGGCAATTTTGCTTTGTAATGAGTCCTTCTTTTATCTCTCCTTGTTTTCGAGATTTTTCTTTTCGGATGTGCCATTTTTTATTGATTTAATGTTTTACTTATTCAATTTTTATGTTCTTCAATACATCCCATCTGGGATCGGTTTCATGCTTTGAATAATTTTCAAGCTGGTGGATCATTTCAGGATCACAATCATCAGGATCTTCATGAACCCTTTTTACCGGCATCAGCAGGTTGATGTACTCAAAAATGTATTGTTTTACGTTAAGGCTTGTCTGTGCTAAGGGTAATACCACAATTTCTTCGGATTCTTCGGTATAAGTTTCCCCAAACTTGAAAATCAACCGGAATTCGCCGCCAACAGGTTGACGAAGCTTGCCCAGGCAACGGTCGCAAACAACATCAATATTGCCGGAAATTATAAAATGCATATCCAGCAGCGCCGGTTCTTTGATAAGGTTTAAGTCAACCCGGAGACTGCCTTTTTCATTTTCAAAATATTCAAAGCTTTTAAAGAACTCGTTTTCAATTTTATAAACGAATTGGTGATGGCCGTAACTTAACCCATGAAATGGTATTAAAAATTCCTTCTCCGTTTTCACCCTCTCCAAAATTGGGCGGCAAAAGTAATGATATTTATCTGTTTAAACAAATTTTTAAGAAGGACTTTTTCCTGGGTAGATCCCATCCCAAAGCTTAAACTTTTAAACCGGGATATCCGCCAAAAAGTTTTTTTTGAAATACCAATTCCTATACCTTTGCAAGCGTTATAGCATAAAAGAGAATGGCTCTGTTTAGTTCTGAAATTAGCTTTTTCAATTAAACGACTGCTAAAAGCCGGATAATTGATAAGGTGCCGTTAAATAATTAAATCTGTTGGAAAGAAGAACAAGCATACTGGGAAATATTGACTGGGTGACGGTATTTTTATACGGGATACTGGTTTTTTTCGGCTGGATAAGTATTTATTCCAATTCTCCCGATGAATCAACAACACGCCTTTTCGACTTATCGGTAAAACACGGAAAACAAATGCTTTGGATTGCTATGGCAGTATTTTTGGCGGTTGTCATTCTGATCATTGATGCCAAATTTTTTTCAACTTTTGCTTTTTGGCTTTATTTTCTGACTCTTATTTTTCTTGTTGCCGTATTGTTGTTCGGGAAAACTGTGGCCGGTTCGCGCTCGTGGTTCCAGGTGGGAAATTTTGCCATCCAACCGGCAGAATTTGCAAAATTCACAACAGCGCTTGCCCTGGCCAGTTATTTGAGTAAGCTGAACATAGATATGCATAAGCTGAAAACCAAAATCATTACCATAGCGATCATTCTTTTACCGGCGCTACTGATCTTTATGCAAAACGACACAGGATCAGCCCTTGTTTATTTTTCTTTTGTCATAGTTCTTTACCGTGAAGGTCTGTCGGGGGCAATATTTATCATCGGTCTGATCATGGCTGTATTGTTTATAACGACCCTTTTATTTTCAAAATTATTTGTCCTTGCGGCATTGGTATTGCTACTTTTCCTCGGAATGGTTTTATTTAAACGGTTCCGGAAAAACTGGAGATTGACCCTGTCTGTTTTTGCCCTTACTGCTGCTTTTGTAATGAGTGTCAATTATGCTTTTGAATACGTTCTTGAACCACATCAAAAAACAAGGATCAATGTTCTGATGGGTATTGAAAAAGACCCGCGCGGTGCCGGTTATAATGTCAACCAGTCTATGATTGCTATCGGATCGGGAGGCCTGACCGGTAAAGGGTTCAGGAAAGGTATGCTTACACAATATCAGTTTGTGCCTGAGCAAACCACCGATTTCATCTTTTGTACAGTGGGTGAAGAATGGGGCTTTGCCGGTGTTTTGGTCGTTATCCTGTTGTTTGCCACACTGATCGTGCGAATTATAATATTAGCTGAAAGACAGCGGTCTAAGTTCAGCAGAATTTACGGTTACGGCGTGGCCTCAATCCTGTTTTTTCATTTTGCAATAAATATCGGAATGACCATCGGGCTGTTCCCCGTAATGGGAATACCTCTGCCGTTTTTCAGTTACGGGGGATCGTCATTGTGGGCTTTTACCATCCTGCTTTTTATTTTTATAAAGCAGGATGCCAACCGGTTGAATGTGCTGTAACAGAATTAAGATTTGTGAGACCGATATAACAATTACCGGATAAACAGCCACTAATAAAAGTTAATTCTGTTGTCAACGATTTTGGCGTTGTCCTTAAGGGCGGTGTAAACCTCTCCCCGGTCAATTTTCATCTTAAACCTGTTGGCCATTCGTTTTTTGATATTATCCAAATCGTCAGGCAGAGCCACTTTATTCAGGCTGTTCAGTCTGAGAATAAAAATGCCTCCTTTTCCTTCCATGGGCCCGAACTGTTGTCCTGTTTCGGTTCCGAACACCCGTCCGATAATTTCATTTTCGGTACCATAGCCTTTTATATTTCTTGATACGAAAGTCAGTGCAGGCATATTGTCTTTTTTAAAGCCGTCCACCCGGGCAACTTTTTCCATGTCGTCACCGTAGGGTTTTATTTCATCCAGGATCAACCGGGCTTTCAGATGATTAAATACTTTGGAATTCAGACGGGTTTTTACCTGGTCAAGCGGGAGATAACCTTCTTCAACCCTGTTTATCAGTACGGCAACAACAAACTGTCCTTCAAGGTCAAAGACTTCACTCACCTTACCAACTTCTGTCTTTTCGTTAAACGCCCAGCGAATGATCTGCCGGGGGTTGTTTAAGCCCGGAATGTGGTTATCCATTTTATGTATCTTCTGTGCAAGACGCTTGTTGTAACCACTGCTTTCAACAGCAGCGTCAAATTCCTCAATGTTGTGTGTTTCCGATGCCAGTTTGCTGGCCTTTGCAAATATTTGCTGGTAAGTTTCGTTACTCGCAAGAACTTCGTGATCAATCATCGCCACACGTACTTTCTTTTCAATATTTTTCTTACCGGTAACCTTAATGATATGGAAACCAAAGGGTGTTTCCACCATGGTAACCCTGTTCACTTTGGTATTGACGACCGCTTCATTGAACTGCCAGACCATCATACCGTCGGCAAACCAGCCCAGGTCCCCTTTATTTGTTTTTACAGAAGGATCATCTGAAAAAGAGAGTGACAGCGTTTCAAGTTTTTTCGGTGATCTTTTAATGACTTTATATAAACTGTCGGCAAGCTGTTTGGCTTGTTCTTTTGTCCGTGTAACGGTTTGTGCTGCCCTGGCCGAACCGCGGTAAGCAATTAAAATATGACTTGCTTTTAAACTGTCGGGACGGTTTTGAACAGCCACCAGGCGGGCGATATGAAACGTGTTGTTTTCAAGATAAGGTTTTGTTACCGTGCCAACAGGGCTGTTGAACATGATCGAATCAATTTGAACGGGCAACTGACCCCTTGCTTTCCAGGAACTGTCATAAGGGGTATCGGAATTCAACTGAACAAAACGTTTAACATCAACCGTTGTTTTGAATTCTTCATAAATCTCGTTGATTTCCTTCCTGGCAGCCTGTAAATCCTTGATTGACGGAATAACCTCAAAAATTACGTAATCGAAGTCCACGTTAGGAACTTCTTTGAAACGTTCTTTTTCCTGTTCATACATGGCCAGATAGTCATCCTCGGTGGGAGTAATGAGGGTGTCGGGAACTGATATATACCTTTTGGCGACATAATCAATGTCGGCTTTGTCATTTTCCTGTGAAAATTCCATGGCTGCCAGATCTTTCGGAATATAGTATCCTTTTAATATCAGGTTTTGATATTTTTCCCTGAGCCTGTCATTTTTCAGGTAATTTTCAAAAAGAAACCATTGTTTTTTTATTTCAGGACGGTTTTGATCAAGGGTTTCAAGAAACTGCATGACTATGTTTCTGTCAAACTTTCCGGTATTGGGATTGACAAATGACTGTTGTACAAGGGGATGCGGGTTTGGCCCCTGAACCATATCGAAAAGCTCATCCGAGGTAACATTAAGGCCTAAAGCATTATACTCGTTATCCATCAGAATCTTGTTAACCATTTGATCCCAGGTTTCATTTTTTATCCTGAAGATATCTTCTGCAAGTAGCTTTTCCACTTTTTTCTGCTGCTTGGTAGCATCAATGTTCTCTTCAACTTTATTATTGAAATCAACGATGGTAATTTTTTCGTCATTTACTTCGCCGGCGATCATTTGACGGGCGCTTCTGTTGCGTTGCCTTGTAAAGTCACCCAAAACAAAAGCTGCCAATGCTACACCAATGATAATTACCAAAAACGTTGAATGTTTTCTAATGTTACCTATTACCGCCATCTCTAACTTCTTTTACATTAAAATTTTGAGGTGCAAATGTACAAATGTAAATGGAAGTATGAAAAAAAAATTTCCAATATTCCGGTGATCTTGCGATATCAGAGTTTTTATTTGAAATACAAGAAGTTAAAGCAAGGATATATTTTTAAAGGCGAAAGGGAATCTTCAGCAAAGTGAACTGATTATGAAATAATTCTGAGTTTTACTTCTTCCAGACGGTTATTACTCGAATTTAAAATGGTAAAATGAAAAGGCGGAATGGTAATTTCTTCCTGTTTGACAGGGATACTCTCATGGTGATGAATGATAAAACCCGCCAGAGTTTCGTATTCTTCTGAAATTGGAAGGTTCAGTTTGTATTTTTCATTCAGATAATCAATCTCAAGGCGTGTTGAAAAGATATATTCATTTTCTCCTAATTGTTTTTCTACGGTCTGGTCGGTATCGTATTCATCTTCAATTTCACCAAAAATTTCTTCAATGATATCTTCCATGGTTACGATTCCCGACGTTCCCCCGAATTCATCCACCACAATGCCAATGCTTTTGTGTTTTTTAATAAATATATCCAACACTTCCGGTGCAGGCATGGTTTCGGGATAGACATCCACTTCCCTGACGATCTCTTTAATTTCTTTTGGTTTGTTAAACAAATCGTACACATGAACGTAGCCAACCAGTTTATCAATGTTTTCCTGATATACCATGATCTTTGAGTGCCCTGTTTGTATAAGCAGATGGCGTAGTTGCTCTACCGGGGCATTCAGGTCAATGGCTTTGATCTCGGTACGCGGAACCATACACTCGCGTAATTTGATATTTTTAAAGTCCATGGCATTCCGGATCATCTGAATTTCCTGATTGAGTTCTTCCTCTTTTTTTATTTCATCCTGATCATACTCTTTGACGAATTCTTCCAGGTCAATTGAACTGAACTTATAGCCCGAATGGATTAGATTGATCTTAAAGACTTTTTTCAGCAGCAACTCGGCAAATCCGATATAGAGCAACACGAGCGGATAAAACAAAATATAAAAAAACCAAACAGGAACAGCAAATATCTTGAGTATGAAATTGGAATTCAGGCGGAATAAGATCTTAGGCAGGAATTCAGCCGTGACCAGAATGAGCAAAGTGGAAATAACAGTTTGAATTAAAAGAATAACAAATTCGGAACGGTAATTTACGGGTAAAATATTAATTAACCACGGTTCGAGAAGTTTGACCATAAAAATACCGTAAATAACCAGTGCCACGTTATTGCCCAGCAGCAGGGAACCGAGAAAACGTGAGGGATTCCGGTAAAAGACAGACATAATACGTGCCGGCATCAACTTTTTTTTCAGGTCCAGTTCCTGTTTCAGGCGGCTGGAACTGACAAAAGCAATCTCTATCCCGGAAAAGAAACCGGAAAGAAGGACCATGATGATGATAACCAGAACTATTGTGCTCATTGCTTTTTTGTCAATGTAAAATTAATAAGAATCGTCGAGAAAAGCATCACAGGACCAAAAGAGAGTCTTTTCATAAAAAAAAGTCTTATTTTTTTGCAGTAACCGTATCATCCACTACCTCCAGCTCCCCCCGGATATGGTAAATACTTCTGTCAGTAAACGATTCATTCGATCGCAGGCTGTCGCCATAAACTATTTGGTCAGGGCTGGTTATTTTTACAAAAGTATTTGAAAAGATGGTTTTCTTCCTCTGGTCCCACACCAGGTTTTCCGTGTTCAGTTGCTCTTTGGTATCATAATTTTTGACCACCACATCATTGCGGGCCTGCATGATTTTCTTTTTTTCATAGGATATTCCGTAATTGGCCCTGATAAATGAAACGGGGACACCCGTCGTATCATAAAAAGTGATCTCAAAGCCATCCGGGAATACGGTATATGGCTCCTTTCCTTCATATCTTTCCATTTTCGGACTGTGCAACAAAACCCTCAAATATCCCGAGTCCGTACGTTCATATTCAATGTTATAGGCAGACACCAGTGGTAATGTATCTGTCCTAGTGATTTCCTGAATGGTGGTAATGGAGTTTTCACAGGAAAAAAGCATCACCACAACAAACAGTGTAATGATGCTTTTTATGAAAATTTTTATCATGGTGGATCAGGTTATTTTGCTGCCCGAACCGTTGTCACTTCCTTAATCCAACAATCAACCGTGTATTTGTCTCCTTCGTTTAATGCATAAAAGAACAATAATTCTTTTGAGGGGAAATATACGCTGTACCTTTTTATTCTTTCGTTTGCAAGGTCAGTCAGTTCGGGGTCAACTTGTTTGGCTTTTTTATACTTATCAACGGCAGCCCAGTAAGCTACTTTTTTTGTCAGGTCATTGTCGCCGCAATCGTTGGCAGACATCACATAAAGATCACCGATAAAGATATAAGGCTGGCCCCATGTCGGATTCAGCCTGGCAGCCTCTTTAGCCATTTGACGGGCTTTAGGGAAGTTATCCAATGCCCGGTAGGCTTCTGCCAGAAAAATATAAGCGTCATCCACCTTCTCTTT
The DNA here is from genome assembly GCA_964567945.1 of uncultured Lentimicrobiaceae bacterium. GTDB lineage: Bacteria > Bacteroidota > Bacteroidia > Bacteroidales > F082 > JAADID01. The sequence goes on along the minus strand of CAZMOS010000136.1, from coordinate 3,407 downwards.
CTCTTCCATTTTGGTAGCGTCTTCCATGTAGGGAATGGCTTCCTTGTATCTTTTTTGTTTGATATACATTTTTCCAATTGCATAAGCCGATTCGGGTGTGGGTTCGAGATCATACAACTTTACAACCGCATTGAAATAAAGCGGGTCTTCGACACATTTTTTCTTTTCCAGAATTTTTATGATCTTTTTAAGCAATTCCGTATCATCGGGATTCTTGTCAAACTTTTGATTGTACACCCTGACAAGGTCCCTGCACTGGGCAAAAGGTTCGAAAGTCAATTCGATATTTCCCATGATGTTTGTAAATTCTTCCACCTTTTTGGTTTTGCCCAGTTCTTTGTATCTCTGTAAATTTTGTTCAATATAATCACTGAGCTGATCATAAGCATCAACAACTGCTGCCGTATCTATTTCACCTTTTGAGGCCATCTTTGTAATGGCCCTGAAATAATAAACATAAACCGGTGCTGCCGAGGTTGCTTTATCAAGATCAAGTGATTTTTTTAGGATTTCGTAAGCTTCCTTGTACTGATCAGGTCTTAGCTGATACAGATCAACACCTTTTCTTCCCAGTATTTTTCCCACCTGCGATTTATGGGTTTTTCGGCTTATCGGGAAATATTTTATCCGGTCATCATAAACCATCATCAGCGAATCAATCAACCTTTGCTTCCTTTCGGGCGATTCTACTTTTCTGATATAATAGTTAAGCATTTTAACGCCGGCAACGTAAGTGTTTTCGCTGGCGCGCGGACAGTCACGGTAAACCAGTTTCCAGTATTTAAAAGCATGGTCAACGGCGGGATTTTTGTAGTGGCTTTGTTTCCATTGCTTGTATGATTCAAAATAAAGCGAAAGGTTTTGAACACACATTACACTGTCTTTACCATATTTTGGCAAATTGTCCCGTTCACTCTGGGCCTGGACCCGGATTCCGCCAATCAAAACAAGAGCAAAAACCAGGCTGAATACCGCAATCATGTTTTTTATTTTCATCACTTTTGGTATTTAAATATTCGTTATTGATATTTTCGTTTTTGAAACCAGTTTTCAAAGATAGCAACTGCAAACGAAAAACGCACATAATTTTCCTGAATTAAATTATCTTTTGTTGTTCCTCTTGTCCCGGCCTCAATGGCCAGGTCAATGGTTGTCTTGCTTCTTTTCATCGGGAAAGTTACCCCAATAGTTATGCCATACTGGTTTATCGAATGGCCGTAAAGGTTAACATAAGAGTCTTCATAATGGAAACCGGCCCGGTATGTCATCCTTTTTAATAAAGAAGAAATGGAAGTATGTTTTGGAGTCAGTTGCCCGCCAATTGAGGCTCTCCATGCATTGTCCAGCGAATCGTTGAGACCGAAAGCCCTGAATTTTTCCCAGTTTTGCCACTCAAAATCAGCCCCGACAAGCCATTTGTCCTGTTTCCTGTAAACAACGCCAACACCAAACCTGGAAGGCAGAATAATGGCACCTTCCGATTCGGGTTCATACAATAAAGTATCAAGAGGGAATTCCACATCACCATTGAAACCACCGTTTAAGGTATAAGCTATGGTTGAGCGTTTGGCATTCAGATTAAACTTGTTTGCATAAATGGCTCCCAGTGTGATCAACTGATCGTTGCCTAACGGAATATCATATTGAATGCCGTAATCGAAAATAAAATCTTCACCTGTAGTGCTGTTTTCTATTTTGGTGCCTGCTATGTATAACGAATCGGGAAAATAGACCTGGCTGCTGCGCTGTGCCCTTCCGAAAAGGAAAGTAGCATCAATTCCAAGCCGCAAATGTTTACCGATATTGAACCCGTTACCCCAGTAAAACCTGTTGATCCCGCCATCACCTTTTATTTCATTAATGACATTGGTAAAGTTATACTGGCTCATATCTATGGCCAGCTTAACATCATACCCCATTTTGCTGAAAGGCATTATACCCAGGCTGGTTCTCCACCAGCGTGTGACGGGAAAACCGAAAAAGACATAATTCAGTGTCATCAGGTTCGAGCTCTCCGATTGAAGAGAGGTTCGTTGATTCGTGTACACGCCGAAAAGACTGACGTCAAGAATAAAAGAAGCCGAATCAATTTTTCCGTAAGAAGCCGGATTGGCAGGGTTCAGCATCCCCGAGTTCCACATGGCAATGGAAACGCCGCCCATTCCCTGGATCTTTGTATTGATGTTTTTCCCGTGCAATTCACCCAGTCCGAAGCGGGAATAAGGTGAGTTGATGGTCTGGCCTGCCAGAGCCGCCACCTGGAAAAACAGAAATATCAGAAAGCCGGCCTTAATTATTTTCATTAAAATCCAGAATTTTGTTCAAACCTGTTAAAACCAGATTTGGGGCTGCAAAGATGTTATTTTTTAAGCTTCTGTCAAAATATTTATAATCACCGCCTGTAATTATTATTTTCAGGCCGGGAAAACGGTTTTTGTAATCTTCGATCATCCCCTCAACTTCAGCTAAAACCGCCTTTTGTACACCTGATAAAATGGAGCTTTTTGTAGAATCCCCGACCACATCAATATCTTTTTCGTATTCAGGTTGTATTAACGGCAGATTACCGGTAAAAGTATTCAGCGATTTAAACCTCATCATAATGCCCGGGCTAATGGCTCCTCCGGCAAATTCGTTACGGGATGTCAGTATATCGTAAGTAATACAGGTTCCCGCATCTATGACCAGCACATTTTTTCCGGGAAACAACTCCATAGCTCCGGCAACGGCAGCGATCCTGTCTTCACCCAGTGTTTCGGGCGTTTTGTAAAAAACGCTGAAAGGCAGTTTGGTTTTATGGTCAAGTAATAGCAACCGCGTTTTTGATTTTAGTATGGAATTGATGTCGTCGTCATAATCCTTCACACCGGAGATGATGGAAGAATGAATTTCAGGAAACTTTTTTAAAAGGTCATGGAGATGACTGGGTAACAGATTTTCAGTTGTTTCGAGCAGGACGATCTCACGGTTTTCGAAGACGGCCAGCTTGGAAAACGTGTTTCCGATATCTATGACAAGTTTCATACTGATTAGCAAGGAAATTGCAAAAATATAAGAAGCCGGGGAAGTCCTGAAAAAATTAAGAAATTTTTTGAGAAAATAAAAAAATAGTTACTTTTGTCGGCTCAAATTTTGGTGCCATAGCTCAGTAGGTAGAGCAACGGACTGAAAATCCGTGTGTCCCTGGTTCGATTCCAGGTGGTACCACAGAAAATCCCGGATGTCAACAATGTTCGGGATTTTTTTATTCGTGAAACTCAATGTTCAAAAAGTGAATATCATATTTCGTCATTGGATACAAAAAACCCCCAACTGCAACACAGCCGGGGGATTATACTTTCATGAATTTTTATTTACGACAATGGCCACCCTTGCTTTACCAGTCGTTGCATGGCATTTTTTTGTTT
>CAZMOS010000135.1:0-10466 GCA_964567945.1 uncultured Lentimicrobiaceae bacterium | reverse complement strand
GTAATAATCAGATCAAATTTATCATCATTTAGTGTTTTAAGAATATTTAAAGAATCCCCGTTCAGAATTGAATATTTTGTTTCTGGCGCAATTCGTTCAAATAATGGTTCATTAACATTCATCCTTGTTCTCAATTTCGTTGAATACAAAGTTACAAAAATACCTTGTTAGTATTTTATTAATTGATCTCATTGAAAAATCATAAAAAAGAAAAGATATTTTCTACTCATTTTTTCCATGCGATATCGTCTTTATCCCGTAAAACCAGTATATCAATATCCGATCTCTGCTTTTCCCTCACAATGGGTCATAAGAACTAAAAAGAATACCAGTTACAGAAGGAAAAAATAATTCAACATTTATCCCGTTTTATTAGGACTTATTTTAATTTTAAATTGGTATTAAAATTGCAAGACGATACCAGAGTTGAACAACCTGAAAGCGTTTATGTCGAGATATATTTTTCTTTTTGTTTTTCTGTTTCCATTCTATTCCTTCACTCAGCCACCCGGGAGGGATGCAAGTTGTCATTCCACCAAACAGGGCGCTGCCATTGACTGGATTCCCGGTTCCCGGTTGAAATGGTCCGATTTTAAAGCTTACGAGAAAAGAAGCCCGGGTTTTGCCATTGCCACCTCCACTTGCGGTTTTGGTTATGAAGCCGAGGAAGAAAACGGCATGATCAGGGTAAATGTTTACGTAAGGTTTTTTTGTTATGAATCGTGGCGAATGCCGGGAATGAAGATAAAAGAGGTGTTAAAACACGAGCAACTGCATTTTGATATCTGTGAACTGTATGGGCGCAGGTTTTATGCCGAGATACTTGGATTAAGAAAACAGGAATTGACTTTTGAAACACTGGATGAAACACTGGAGCGCCTGCGTGAGGATTACGAGATAATACAGGACAGATACGATATGGAAACAGGTCACAGTACAAATACTGAAGCCCAGCACCGTTGGGAAAGAATAATCGTTGACCAACTGAAACGAATGGACCGTTTTGCCAGGTACAAGGAGTTTTAAAACTTTTTGTTTTATCTTTAAGCCACAATTAAACCTATGAAAACGGTATATATAGTACGTCATGCCAAGTCATCCTGGGAAGACATGACCCTTTCGGATCATGACCGGCCATTATTGCCTGTGGGGGTAAAACGGACAAAGAAGATTGCAGAATTCCTGAAAAAAAAAGCTATCTGTCCCGATGTAATTTTGTCCAGCTCCGCTGTCAGGGCGCTTGAGACGGCAAAAATCATTGCAGGAGTTCTGGAGATTCCTGTTCAGAACATTAAAATCGAAGAAAGATTATACCATGCTTCGGAAGAGACCATTCTTGCGGAGTTGTCTGCCTTGTCCGATAAGATTGAATCGGCAATGGTCTTCGGGCATAATCCCACATTAACATGGTTTGTCAGCGGCTATATCAAATCGGGAATTGACAATCTTCCCACCTCCGGCGTGGTGGGCATCCGGTTCAAAACCGGCCACTGGAAAGATATTGCAAATGCCCGTTCAAAAATCAGTTTGATAATTTTTCCGAGAATGCTAAAATAACTCCATGACCGCTAAAAAAAATAACCTGTTTATCAACCGGGAGATTTCGTGGCTCTATTTCAACGAGCGTGTGTTGCAGGAAGCGGTGGACAAAAACAATCCGCTGATCGAACGGCTGAGATTTCTCGGTATTTTTTCCAATAACCGTGATGAATTTTTCAGAGTGAGGGTAGCCACTATCAGGCGAATGATGAATATGGAAAAAAGCAAAAAGGATGTTCTGAACTACAAGCCTGAAGAAATCCTGCAACAAATATTGAAGATTGTTGAAGAACAGGAGAAAAAATTCACAAAAACATTTTTTGAAATCCGGCAGGAACTAGCCGGCGAGAACATCATTTTTGTGGATGAGAAAGGGTTGGATAAAAAACAGGGCAAATTTGTACAACAGTATTTTAACAACGAAGTCAGGCCGGTTCTTTTTCCCATCATGCTAAATAATCTCAAAAACCCGGATGCTCTGCGCGACGGTTCTATTTATCTTGTAGTGATCATGAAAGACTCCTCCGGCAATCACCTTGAAGATTATTCCCTCATCATGCTGCCGACGGATAGCGTACCCCGGTTCATTCAACTGCCTTCAAAAGGAGGAAAGCACTATCTGATCATGCTTGACGACGTATTACGCTATTCAATGGGTGAAATTTTCGGAACTTTCGGGTACGACACCTTTGAGGCCTACACCGTCAAATTTACAAGGGATGCCGAACTGGATATTGATGATGATGTCTTAAAAAGTTTTCTTGAATTGATGCAGGAGAGTGTGAAAAAAAGAAAAAAAGGTGTTCCGGTGCGCTTCGTTTACGATCAGGATATTCCCGACTTCCTCCTTCAGCGGTTGTTACAAAAGCTATATATTGACAAATCCGATACGTTGAGAGGGGGTGGCCGCTATCACAATTTCAAGGATTTTATTTCGTTTCCCAACCTGGGCTCCAAAAACCTTGTCTATCCTCCGACACCTCCGTTACCTCATAAACAACTGCCGCGAAACAGCAGCATCCTGAATGTCATCAGGGAACAGGATGTTATTCTTCATTTTCCTTACCAGTCATTTCAATACCTTGTTGATTTGCTTCGTGAAGCGGCTATTGACCCGCAGGTCAGGGCTATCAAAATGACGTTTTACCGTGCCGCCCGCAATTCAAACGTGATGAACGCCCTGATCAATGCTGCCCGGAACGGGAAAAATGTGACCGTTTTTCTTGAAATTCAGGCACGCTTTGACGAGGAAGCCAACATTTACTGGGTGGAGAAACTGAGTGAAGAAGGTGTCAAGATCATCAAGACTTTGCCCGGTTTTAAAGTGCACGCCAAACTTATGCTGATACGAAGAAAGGAAAACGGGGAAAATGTTTATTATGCCAACATCAGCACGGGAAACTTTAACGAATCTACTGCCAAAGTTTATACAGACGAGAGCTTGCTGACTGCACATCCGGGGATAACTCAGGAAGTAAACACCTTGTTTCATCTTTTTGAAGCGCCTTACAATCCTCCGCAATTCAAGTATTTGCTTGTAGCCCCTTATTACCTCCGTAAAAACCTGATCAAACTATTGAATACAGAGATGAAGAATGCAAGAAAAGGTATCGAAGCACGGGCCATATTAAAGCTGAACAACCTTGTTGATCCGAAGATTGCCAGAAAATTGTACCAGGCTTCGCAGGCCGGGGTGAAAATTGACCTGATCTGCAGGGGTATCTGCGTACTAAAGCCGGGGATTAAAGGATTGAGCGAAAACATCAATGCTATCAGTATTGTGGACAAATTCCTTGAACATTCGCGGATATTTATTTTCGCCAACGGGGGAGACCCAAAATACTATTTTGGTTCCTCCGACTGGATGGTGCGGAATTTTGATCACCGTTTTGAGGTGATCTGCCCGATTTATGATAAAAAAATCCAAAAAGAAATACGCGACATTATTGATATCCAACTGGCTGATAATGTGAAAGCAAGATCATTGAAGTTAAATCCTATCAATACTTACCGGAAAACGGATTCGGATGTTCCCGTCCGTTCTCAATTCAGGATATATGATTATCTGAAAGAAAAAAATGCGTGACCTTTTCCCGGTTACTGATGAAACATTCGAAAAAGTCAATTTTGTTAATTGATAATTACTTTGGTTTCTTTTGGTCCGGTGCAACTGGCACTGCCCCTGCGAAGCGTATAAGTTGCTTTTACATTATAATCTCCCGCACCCGGGTAGGTATGGTCAATTTTATGATTTGACGAAGTCTCCGTTTTCCCGTCTCCAAAATCCCATTTGATCTTCGGATCTAAAGTAAATTTGCCTTCTGTGTCGTTGTTAATAAATTCAAAATGGACCAGTTTCGGGTTGGTTCCGTCAATTTGAACATCAACAGATAATAATATTGACTCAAGGCTGCAATCAATAGCATTATCAATTGCCTTTTTACATCCTGGCTCAATGAAAAGAAAAGAGGCTAATAAAATTATAGCGATAAAATGCTTCATTTTAAATGATTTGGATTTATATTATATGGACTCTAACGGTATCAGTACCGTAAAGTTTCAATACATTTCCTTTCACAGGAATTGAATACCAGCAACCATTCCCCACGGGTGGTGTCATCATCAACTGTAATTCAATGAATTATGTTGTTAGTGGGGACGCCAACAACGGGAAGGTTGCCGAACACCTTCCAGAGTCCGCAGGTCCTGGAAGAGTGTTTCGGTTTCGAGCGCTCAAACACCGCCCCCTGCTTTAAGCGTCCGCGCTTAAAGCATATTATTGTTTCTGAAAGACCACGATCCGGTAATCATATCCGCCCAATACCTTAAATGGCTTTTCCGGCTTGAACACTTTCAGTTCTTTCAGTTCCGGTTGTTTTTCCAGCCGTTCCAGGGGCATCCTGCCTTCGTTCGGGCCAAAATGGGCATCCCACACAATGATGCTGCTGTCGGGTACAGAGCTTAAAAAGTTTTCATTGGTTGGCAAACGCTTTCCGCTTTTCGACGGATCTCTCGGATCAAGAAGTAATTTGAACGCCAGATAAGGATCGTAGTAGATGATTTTATAGCGAATAAGGTCGTTGGTTTTAATCCATTTGGCTGTTTCATTCATCAGTTTTTGTGGTCTGCTAGGATGAAAGTATTTTTTATCCCGTTGGATCGTGTCATTAATATAAAATCCGAAAGCAATAACAAACAGTACGGATATCGCAATAATCCACCGTCTCTTTTTGATATCAAAAAGCAAACTGACACCCGCCATGGCCGTAAGCGCTGCCAGTGGCGCAACCGAACCGATCACACGGATCAACCCCAGTGAATTGCCGATACCTTTCCACCAGGCATACGAATGGGCTGCAAACAATACAAGAAAAGAACCGGGAACCAGTAAAATAAAATAAAAAGTATCCTTCATCCTGAAGCGGTCTTTACCGATCCATTTGTATAACAATACAATTAGCCCGAAAATGAAGAAAATACCCGGAAGTAATCCGAAAATATTAGGGCTTTGATCCACAAAATGAAACAAACTACCAGTCCCGTAGATGTCTTTTGCAGAACTGTTGTAAGGCATATCAGTGATCAGCCACCAGAAACTTTCATGAAAAGGCCTGCCGGCAAAACTGAAAACCATAAACCCCGTCAGCAAAAAAGGAAGTGCGCTATATTTTCTTTTTAACAAAAAGGCAAAAACAAACAATGGGAACAAAACAATGCCCTCGGTACGGGCAAGTGGGAGCAGTGAAACCATAATGGCCGACCAGATATATTTTTCTTTAAAAAACAGATAAACTGACAGGGTAATGAAAAAACTGAAGGTAACCTCAGTGAGTGAGGTGAACATCAGCATGAAATAAACTGGCATGAACAGAACAAGAAAGATCACAATCCATGACTGATTAAAGATCATGTATTTCGCGATCTTCCATGCAAGGAAAGCTGTTAAAAGTCCCATCAGCAGATTATAAAACCTTACTCCTTTGAATCCGAATTGGGCAAAAGGCGAGGCAAGGATTGTGAAAAGCGGTTTGCCCCAATGGTCGAAAAGCATATCAGGATATTTCCATCCCCAGTAAGCCAGCTTGAAATGACTGTAATTGTCTGCTCCGCCGAAGCTGTTTTCGGTGTTGAAAATTACACCGGCAAAAACAACCAGCATCAGAAGAAGCATGCTCCATACGATGTGTTTTTCCGGGAATTTGAGCATATATTATTTTTTATACCACAGACATTCAGAAGGGATACTGACAAATAACGGTTTGGCTGCCACGCTGTCTTTATAGATCAACAACCGGGTGATGTATAAAGAATCACCGGCCCTTTTATTGCCCACAGCTATCACATCAAAACGCCCGTGACTTTTTCTGAATTTTCCCCTGAAAAACCTGCAGTTCCAGTCACCATGAACCAGGTATTGAAAGTCTTCAACATAAGGTAGAAATTCTTCTCTGTGAAAAGGCCTGAGCACCCATGTATCGTTTTTGTTTGGGTCCTGCTGCTGATTAAACCACAGGGATTGTGATGAAAACAGGAACATCTGTTTGGTTATTTCCATTTTTTGCCGCATCCGGTTGATATAGGAAAGGATACGTTTGGCGGAGTCATTGGCATTGACGAATACGTAATTTGCCAGATTGTCTTCCACGACTTTATACCGATAACCCACTTCTTTCAGGTACTGCATTTCGGCTTCAATCTGATGATCCCTTTTACCTTCGTATCTTTCATAATGATAGTTAAGATCGTGATTTCCGGGAGAAAAATAAATTTTCGCATTTACCTTTTTTAAATAACTGAAAACAGTATCCCACTCCTCCTCGGTATTATTGAAAACGATGTCGCCAAGAACAAAGAAATAATCAGGATTCTGTTTGTTGACTTCCTCGATCAGGGCCTGATAAGCCAAAGGGTATTTTAATAAAGGATAGAGATGACCTGTAGCTACGACCACAACCGGTTCCTTGTCAAAATGATAAATATCGGGTGTGAGCTCTGCCTGATTAAATCCCCTGAACAATTCCTCCAATGTAGTGGGATTGGGAACATATTCTCTGTCTTTTTCCGGCTGGTTGTTGTTACAGGAAATAAGAACAACCAGGGCCGCCAGTCCCAACCATTTTTTGATCAATGTTTTCATTTCCGGGCGATTAAATTATATTTTAATATGCTGAAAATAGCCCGCATACCGTCTTTCCAGCCGATCTTTTTCCCTTCTTCGTATGTTCTTCCATAGTATGAAATACCCACCTCATAGATACTCACCCCCGGAACCCTGGAAACCTTGGCTGTAACCTCCGGTTCAAAGCCGAATCTTTTTTCAACCAGATTCAGCGATTTGATAATGTCCGACTTGAATAATTTGTAACAGGTTTCCATATCGGTCAGGTTCAGGTTGGTGAACATATTGGAAATAAATGTAAGAAACTTGTTTCCAATAGAGTGCCAGAAAAACAGGATGCGATGCGGGTTGCCCCCCATGAATCTCGAACCATAAACCACGTCGGCAAACCCTTCAACAACCGGTCGCAGCAGCAGGTTGTATTCCTCCGGGTCATATTCCAGGTCAGCGTCCTGTATGATCAGGTACTCACCCTTTGCCTCTTTGATACCCCGGTGCAACGCTGCTCCCTTACCCATATTTTTCGGTTGATTATACAAAACAATGTGGTGTTCGGGGTGATCTCCGATATATTTTTCAACGACCTTTTGCGTTTCATCCGTTGAATAGTCATTGACAATGATGATTTCTTTTTTTAACTCGCTGATCAGTTTTACAGCCAATACTTTGTTCAGTATCAAATGGATGGTTGCTGCTTCGTTATAAGCAGGGATAATAATTGAAAGCGTATCGGGCATATTGTTAAAACTTTGGCGGCAAATATATTAAAAGCAATGATATTACACGGTTGCCAATCACTTCAAAATGCATTTCCGGTTAAAACCAAATTCTGAACTATTGTCTTAATTTTCAGGAAGCACAATGTCGTGGTCATTCTTGAATAAGATGGATATTTTTCCGTCTTTTTCCTTTTCCACTTTATAATTCAGTGTGTTGGATTTATAAATAAAAACATCGTCAATGATGGTTGTCTTTTTGGAATTATCGTCACCTTTTACAATAAACTCTATTTGTGCCTCAGGGTCGTTCACGGTAAACTCCTGCTCGACCAGGGTCCAGTCGCCGTTGATCACTTCGCTATGCATGGGATTGGAAGTAGATATCCACTTAACCTGATCGCCTTTTCTTTCCTGGATCAGGAATAAAGAATTGGCTTGGTCCTGCCCGAAATTTTTGCCCAGGTTGTAAATCCAGAAAGCGACCATGTATTTATCTCCCTGTTTCAGTTTGTTTTTTTCAATTGTTGCAATTTTGTTCCAGTTTTTCTTTGGTCCTTTGTAAACGCCTTTTCCCCGGAAAACAATTCCGGAAGGGTTTTGTTCAAAGCTGTCGTAAAAAAGATAGCCGGTTGTATCCGTGGTCAGGAAACCGTTTTTTAAAAACAACGAGGGTTTCAGTTTATTAAATTTGTCAATTTCCTCCTGGGCTGTGTTTTTGAAAAGAACCTGTTTCGGGATCTTGTATAATTTAAAGTTATCGCCACTGTAGATCAGCATGGCTTTGTCCAGAATATCTTTTTCATAACCGGGTAGCTTTTCGTTACTGTACACAATCAGGAACGGCTTATCGGAAGAGATATCTGGCAGGATTTGCTTTTTATAAAACCACGGTGAAATCACCTGCATGATGTTTTTGCTCTCCCAGATGGAGGTACGCGTGAGATAAGCGCCCATGATGGGGAGTCCGGTGTGATAAGAAATGACCTGTGAAAGGAGATAGATCTTATCGGAACCGTTTTTCATAAAATTCTCGGAGCCGATATAAAAAAACGGCAGGGGTAAAATGGCCTGGTATTGTGCGGGATCAATTTTTTCGATACCATCACGAAGGGACTTGTCAAGCTGTTTTTTGTCAAACATGTTGACGGACTGCTTCAATTTTTTGGAAATGTCAATATGATAGGGCAGGGCTTCGGTGAAATAAAGCAGTAGTGCAATGACGATGATCAGGTAAGCAATGGTCTTCTTTTGCTTTTTAATGAAATAGCCGGCAATGTTATTGATGATGTATACAGAGGAAATTGTGATCACAAAATAAAAAACCCACGCAAACCGTCCCACAGCCCTGAATTGTTTTAATACTTTCAGATAATCGAGCAGGAACTCCAGATGAAAACGGAAAGGGTAAGCCATGGAGAAAAAAAGCAGAAACAGACTCCCGATGATCATCAACTGAAGATGTCTGCTGTTCAGCCACTTTGAGTCCAGCATGAATTTCTTTTTTTGGACCGATTGTTTGATGGAAGCAATAAAATAAAACAGGATCATGATGAAAGAAACCAGCCCAATGTATGCCCAGCCCTCCCAGGTCTGTTCATAGGGTGGCAGAAAACTGTCAATAATGGGTTTCAACGGCCGGTGATTGGGTAAAAAGACCGTTTCCAGTTCGGCGAACGCGACAAAAAATCCCCAGGGATTATCGGTCCTGCCGTAATGTGTATCGGTAAAATAAATAAACAGCCGGAACAAAATAACAGGTGCAATAGCAGACGCAAATAATATGAGGTTGTTCTTTTTGTTTTTTGAAAATTGTTTGTAATTAAATATCAAACCGGCAAGCTGATAGGAGAGTATCATGGAAGCTGCGATCATGCCGAGGTAGGCATGTACGAAAAACAAAAGCAGCAGGGTAATACCAAGAAGCCAGCTGTATTTCTTTTTTTTCGGACTTTTTTCAAAACGGATCAGAAGATACCACGTCAGGGGAATGAAAAACCCGAATCCCAGCGCCAGGTGACCGGTGAGACGGAATATCTGCGGTGAAAGCGCCATGATCGCAACAGCACTCAGGACGGCAAGAAGATCATTAACCTCCAGTTCTTTTAAGATCAGGTAAATGAAAATCGCTGAAATAATAAATGAAATAATGAGCAGAAAGTTAAGGATACCGATATTGTAAGCAGTTATGCCTGGGAAAACGTAAGACAAAACTTTTAAGGTGACAGCCAGCACCGGTGTGCAGTCGGTATATAAAAAATGCTCGCCATACGGGTAATTCATTCCCCGGAAATTGATGGCATCCGGGTTGTCCTGAATATAATAGGCATAGGTATAATAGTTTTTGATGGCATCTCCGCGGTTGCTGAACTGGTAATGATTCGGGGAGATCAGGATTTTTCCGTAAAAAATACTAACGAAGATGATAGAAAGAATAAGTACCGCGACCCATCCGTTCCTCCTCAATTTATAACTGTTTTTCATGCCACAAATAAAGCTGCGAATTTAATCAACTAAAATAAAAGTAAAGATAGAATAGTTTGTTCTTTAAAGGCAGCTTTATTGAAAAGCGTGTTATCTTTGTGAGGGTTAATAATTTTTTGATGACAAACCGGATAAATTATTCGCGATCCAGGCGGTGCGATTATTTTAAGATCAACTTTCAAATATTATTGATTGTTTTTATTCAGTTGATCGTTCACCCCGCATTTGCACAATCGGATACAATACTGAACTATCTGTTTACTGGCCATTGTTATCAAAACGGTTCCGGTGGGAAAAGGGTGGACTACCGCCTTGAGCAACTTGATCTTTCACCCTACACAGGCATCTGGTTGGGCGGGGATGTTTGTTCGGAAGCCACGTTGAATTTTTCAACGGTTGCTTACATTGACAGCTTGTTTGACCTCGGCAATCCGGAATCGGCATGGACACTGGGAAATCATGATGCACGCAACGGTAACTGGGAATATATTGAACATTTCACGGGGAGAAAGACGTATTATGCCTATTCGAGCAATGGCCTGACCAGGGTGGTTTTAAACACCAATCTTGTTCCGACCAACTGCGAGATGATGGATGAGCAATACAAG
>CAZMOS010000134.1:0-10613 GCA_964567945.1 uncultured Lentimicrobiaceae bacterium | reverse complement strand
CCCTTGTACTGGTCTGGATCGGCTGGGGCGTCTATTCAATGTTCAGGGTACCTTTGGATGCCGTACCCGACATCACCAACAACCAGGTACAGGTAATCACCACCACACCCAACCTGGGAACAGGGGATATTGAGCAGTTTGTTACCTACCCCGTGGAGTTATCCATGTCGAACCTGCCGGGCGTTATCGAACTGCGTTCCATTTCGCGGTTCGGGTTATCTGTCGTTACCATCGTCTTTGAAGATGACATGGGGACCTACCTGCCGAGGCAGCTTGTAGCTGAAAAGTTAAGCGAAGTAAGAGACCAGATACCGCCGGGATTCGGAGAACCGTTTATGGCCCCCATTTCAACCGGGTTAGGGGAAATATACCAATATACCATCTCACCGAAACCCGGATACGACAGCGTTTATTCCCCGATGGAATTAAGGACCATACAGGACTGGATCGTAAAACGGCAGATGTCAATGCTTCCGGGAGTGGTGGAAGTGAACAGTTTCGGCGGGTACCAGAAACAATATGAAGTGTCGGTTGATCCCGATAAGATGAAAAGCATGGACATCGGTATCATGGAAATTTTTGATGCGCTGGAGAAAAACAATGAGAACACGGGAGGTGCTTACATTGAAAAAAACAAAATGGCCAACTTCATCAGGGGAGAAGGGTTGTTAAGAAATATCAAGGATATTGAAGAAATTGTTATTACAAACGTTGACGGGATTCCGATTCTCATAAGAGATGTCGCCACCGTAAAATTCGGAAGTGCTGTCAGATACGGTGCCTTCACCAAAGACGGCAAAGGGGAAGCCGTGGGAGGTATCGTCATGATGCTGAAAGGGGAAAACTCCAACGAGGTGATCAAAAGAGTGCAGGAACGTGTTGCGGAAATTCAAAAATCGCTGCCGGAAGGATTGGAGATAAAGCCCTTTTTAAACCGCTCCAAACTAATTCAAAGCACTACGGGAACAGTGGCCGAAAACCTTACCCTTGGCGCCCTTATTGTCATATTTTTTATGATACTCCTGCTGGGAGGCATGAGAGGCGGACTGATCATCGCATCCGTCATGCCGCTGTCACTTCTTTTTGCTTTTTCGTTGATGAATATTTTCGGGGTCTGGGCAAACCTGATGTCGCTGGGCGCCATTGATTTCGGGATTATCATTGACGGGGCTGTCATCATCGTGGAAAGTATCATGCTGATGGTTGCCATGCGTTACAGGACAAATTCATCGGGGTTAATTACTGCAAAGGAAATGGATGAGATCACTTACTCAGCTTCCAAACGGCGGGCTAACTCCGTCTTTTTCGGGTTGCTCATCATCCTCATCATTTTCTTCCCCATTCTTGCACTCACAGGCATTGAAGGCAAAATGTTCAAGCCGATGGCTTTAACAACCAGCTTTGCCCTGATCGGCGGTTTGATCCTAAGCCTGACATACGTACCTGCCGTTTCCGCTTTATTTTTAAAAGGAAAGCCCAGAAAAAAGAAAACTTTAAGCGATAAAATAATGAACGGGTTAAACAGGGTATATGAACCCGTATTGCGTTATGCCCTGAAAGCAAGAAAAGCTGTTGTTTTATTTGTAATTGCCTTGTTGGCGATATCCGTGTATACATTTACTAATATAGGCGGGGAGTTCATTCCCAAACTGGACGAAGGTGATATTGCTTTCCAGGCGATATTGAAGCCGGGGACATCGCTGACGGAAGTTGAAGAAACATCAACAAAACTGCAGAAAATCGTCCTGGAAAACTTTCCCGAAGTGGAACAAATTCTCGGGCGGATCGGTGTTGCAGCGATTCCTACCGATCCAATGCCCATGGACATCATAGATATGTTTGTTATCCTCAAACCCAAAGACCAATGGGTTACGGCAGAAACGAAGAATGAACTGATTGAGAAAATGAAAGAAAAAGTATCGGTGCTGCCGGGAATAAATTTTGAGTTTACCCAACCTATTGAGATGCGTTTCAATGAACTGCTTACGGGAGTTCGTGAGGATGTCTCCGTAAAGCTCTACGGTGAAAACCTGGATGTACTGGCAGTGAAAGCACAGGAAATGGCAAAGATCATCGCAACCGTTGAAGGCACTGCCGATCTGCGTGTGGAAGCCACCAAAGGGTTACCCCAAATGACCGTTCAGTACAACCGTGCCAAAATAGCCCAGTACGGATTGAATATCCGTGAACTGAACACCATTGTCAGGTCGGCTTTCAGCGGGGAATCGGCAGGCGTTATCTTCGAAGGGGAAAAACGCTTCGACCTTGTCGTACGCCTGGAAAAAAAGCATAAAAAGGACATTGAAAGCATCCGGAATCTTTATGTTCACCTTCCGGACGGCAATCAGATACCCCTGAAAGAAGTGGCTGAAATTGACTACAAAGCAGGGCCGATGCAGATTTCACGTGACGGCACAAAAAGAAGGATTTATGTGGGAATTAATGTGAGGGGCAGGGATGTGGAATCAACGGTAAAAGAAATCCGGAAAAAACTGGATGCACAAATGGAATTGCCACCCGGATATTACATCAAGTACGGCGGCGCTTTCGAAAACCTCGAACGTGCAAAAAACCGCCTTATGATCGTGGTACCCCTGGCATTGGTACTGATATTTGTATTGCTCTTTTTTGCCCTGCGCTCCCTCAAACAAACAGCGCTGATCTATATGGCTATCCCCATGGCAGCCATCGGGGGTATTTTTTCACTTTATTTCAGGGATATTAATTTCAGCATATCGGCGGGGGTTGGCTTTATCATCCTGTTCGGCGTATCCGTAATGAACGGCCTTGTTTTGATCAGCCGGTTCAACGCGCTGAAAGAAGAAGGTATGAGCAACCTTACGGAACGCATCACCAAGGGAGCCAAAGAGGTCATGCGGCCCATCCTGCTGGCGGCAAGCACCGATATTGTCGGGTTTATCCCCATGGCTTTATCCCAGTCGGCCGGAGCCGAAGTACAGCGTCCCCTCGCAACGGTGGTTATCGGCGGGTTGTTGACGGCTCTGGTGCTCACCCTGCTTGTTATTCCTGTGCTTTATTACATGTTTGAATCTTCCGCCGGATCAAAAAAGAAAATTATTGCCGCGCCGGGTAAAGTCATTACCCTGCTGTTGGCCGGCTTGCTGTCTGTGGGGCTGGTTACAGGTGTTAAAACCGTAAATGCTCAGGAAGTACAGACCCTGACACTGGAGCAGGCCATTGACAGTGCGCTGAAAAACAATCCGCAAATAAAAGCAGCCTCGTTGGGAATTGAAAAACAAGTGCAATTGAAAAAGGCGGTTTTCGATCTTGACAACATGGAATTCTCATTTACCCGCGGAGAGATCAACTCCCCGGTTATTGACAACAGTTGGGAGATTTCACAGAGTTTTAAGTTCCCGACCGCCTATGGTACACAGGCCAAATTACAAAACCAAAAGGTGGCACTTAGTGAACAAATGTTGTCGGTTTCAAAAAACGAACTCATCAGAAACGTAAGAATAGCATACACACAGTTAGCTTACGGATACAGCCGCCTGGTGCTGTTCACGACACTGGACAGCATTTACAGTGACTTTGCCCGGGCAGCCCAGATCAGGTATGAAACAGGCGAGTCCAACCTGTTGGAAAAAGCCGCAGCACAGGGAAAATACCAGGAAATAAAATTGCAGAAACAGCAAGCGCAATCCGATGTGCAAATCTATATGCAGGAATTGCAAAAGTGGCTGAATACAAGCAAACCCATACGCATTGCAACCCAACAACTGAATAAAATGGAAATTGAGCCGGAAAAGGATACATCATTGCTTTACAACAACCCTTATCTGCAATATTACCAGCAGTTGATCAGAGTGAACGAGCAGAGCTACAAGCTGCAGAAAGCGGAGTTCCTGCCCGATATCTCAGCAGGATATTTCAGACAGCAAATAGATGGTGTCCGGGGATTCCAGGGCTTTATGCTTGGTGTGACCGTCCCCCTCTCCTTCGGGGCAAAACAAGGCAAGGCAAAAGCCGCAAAAATGGACATTGAGATTACACGGGCTCAATATGAAAATAACCGGATGCGCATCAAAACTTTTTTCAATAATCAGATACAGGAGTATCTCAAATACAGAAACCAGGTAGAATATTACGAAAGCCAGGGGCTCGCCATTGCCGATGAACTTTTGAAATATGCGCAAAAAGGTTACCAGTTAGGCGAAATTGACTACGTGGAATACATACGTAATATTGACCAGGGAATCAGCATACGGACACAATACCTTGACAACCTGAAACAATACAACCTGACGGTGATTGAGATGAATTACCTTCTGGGCATAACAAAATAAAACAACAACATTAAAATTTAAAATATAATGAAGAGACAGATAGTAAACCTAATGACAATTGTGGCCATACCCGGGTTGTTCGCGGCCTGCAATTCCCCCGGTAAGGAAAGCAACGAAAAAGAGCATGCTGAAGAAGCCATGCCGGAAAATGTAGTTTCTTTAACAAAACAACAAATCAAGGCCATTGAACTTAAGCTGGGAAAAATTGAAAAACACAATATCAGCACTACCGTAAAATCCAATGGCAGGACACAGTTACTCCCGCAGGACAAAGCCAATGTAAGTACTCTTGTTGGCGGCGTGGTTGAGAACGTTTTTGTTATTGAAGGTGATTTTGTGAAGAAAGGACAACTGCTTGCAGTTCTTGAACACCCGGATATCGTTAACATGCAGCAACAGTATCTCGAGAACGTGAACAACCTGGAATTTCTTGAACAGGACTACCAGAGGAAGAAAAAACTGTATGAAGAGAAAATAGGTTCAGGTAAAGATTACCAGAAAGCGCTTTCAGATTACAACAAAGCCAAATCAACGGCCCTTGGTCTGAAAGCGAAGCTGAAAATGCTCGGTATCAGCATAAAATCCGTGGAAAAAGGCAACATCAGCTCTACCATCAACATCACCTCACCCATCCGGGGTTTTGTGCGCTCGGTCAAAGTCAATATCGGCTCATTTGTGGAACCCAACAGCGATTTGTTTGAAATTGTGGACAACAGCAAAATACATGCAGACCTGCTTGTTTATGAGAAGGATATCCCCAAAATCAAAGTCGGCCAGAAGGTGCATTTTAACATTTCCAACATACCGGGCCGGGAGTTAAAAGGGACGATTTTTTCGGTTGGCAAAGCTTATGAGGATGTTGCCAAAGCGATAACCGTCCATGCATACATTGAAAACACAGAAGGAAACATTATCCCGGGAATGTATGTCAACGCCCACATAATCGTTGACAGCATTACTACCGATGTCCTTCCCGAAGAAGCGCTGGCAGCCGAAGGAAATAAGTATTTCATTTTTGTCAAAACAGAAGGTGAAACGCATCCGAAAGGAGAGGAAAATGAAAGCGGCCATGAGGGAGAAGATAAATGGTATTTCAAAAAAACAGAGGTCATACCCGGTATCAGAGACAACGGCTTTGTAGAGATTAAGTTATTAAAACCATTGCCTGAACATGCTGAAATAGCAGTCAATGCCGCCTATTACCTGCAGGCTGAAATGGGCAAGGGAGAAACAGAACACGAACATTAAACAAGAAAAATATGAAAGAAATAAAAGCATTTGTACGGCCCAACAGGGTCAATGAAATTGTTCACCACCTGAAAGATGCAGGTTATGAAAACGTAACCATTTCCATAGCGGAGGGAACAGGGAAGTTTCAGGATGAAAAAAAAGCCTTCGTTTCCCAAAAGTTCTCTATTACGGACAGTGAGATTGCCAAGCTCGAAATGGTTGTCAAAAAGAAGGATGTGGACACTGTTGTCAGCATTATCTCCGAATACGGAAGAACAGTCCATCCCGGTGACGGAATTATTTATGTTTCCGATGTGGAAAAGGCTTTCCGTGTAAAGACGGGTTTGAAGAATGGGTATTAATCTGAGTTCGATATAATTGAGCGGGTTAAAATCCTGTAAATATTTAGTTTAAATTTCAATACTAAAAGCTTGAGTTCACTCCGAAAATTCCAAATTGGTAAAATACCGGATGGAAAATAGAACGATTAAGTTATGATCTGCTAAAATTTATAAATAATGAAGTTACATCATGTGAATAACTGCATAAAATATTGCCTGTTTGCAACAATATAAGAACTTTATATCATGGAAAAATACAAGCTGAAAAATCTAGATTGTGCTTCCTGTGCTTCAAAGATTGAAGACAGCCTGAACAAAATGGGCGAAGTGAAATTTGTGAGTGTGAATTTCGCCACATCGTCAATGACCATCGAAACCGATGACCTGGAAAAGGTAAAAAACAGAATTTCAGAAGTTGAGCCGGAAGTTGAGATTGAAGTCAGCGAAAAGGAAAGACCGGAGACTTCTCCGAACATCCTGGCCGAAAACAAATGGACGATCATCAAAGTGCTGACCGGGTTGACCCTGTTGCTTATCGGGATATTTTTTGAAGATGAACTGCACAATACACCCTATCACATTGCTGAATACCTGGTGTTCGTAGCAGCTTATCTTATCTCGGGCTGGAATGTCATCAGGATGGCGGTTAAGAACATCATCAGGGGACAGGTCTTTAACGAACATTTTCTGATGACCATTGCCACGCTGGGCGCTTTTGCCATACATCAAATGCCCGAAGCCGTTGCAGTCATGCTGTTCTATATTGTGGGCGAGTTGTTCCAGGACATTGCCGTCAACCGGTCGCGCAGGTCCATCAAATCACTGTTGGAGATCAAACCCGATTACGCAAACCTGAAACTCAATGGCGAAACGAAAAAAGTCTCTCCCGAGGAGGTAAGCATCGGCGACACGATCATAGTAAAAGCAGGCGAAAAGATCCCTTTGGACGGCATGGTCACCGACGGCAGTTCATTTGTTGACACTTCGGCGCTTACCGGCGAAAGTGTTCCCTGGAAAATAAGGACCGGCGACGAAATACTGGCGGGAATGATCAACCAATCGGGGTTGATCACCGTTAAAGTCACCAGGCTTTTCGGAGAATCTTCCATATCGAAAATCCTTGAGCTGGTTGAAAATGCGTCAGCCAAAAAAGCGGAAACCGAGAAATTCATTACCACATTTGCCAAATATTACACACCCTTTGTTGTGTTCGGTTCCCTGTTGCTGGCGGTGCTGCCTCCGCTTTTAATTGAAGGTGCCACATTCAACGAATGGATTTACAGGGCCCTGGTGGTGTTGGTTATCTCCTGTCCCTGTGCGCTGGTCATCAGCATCCCGCTGGGCTATTTCGGTGGCATCGGAGGGGCCTCCCGGAGAGGTATCCTTGTGAAAGGTTCCAACTTCCTGGATGCGCTGACACAGGTTAAAACCGTTGTATTTGACAAAACCGGAACGCTGACCAAAGGTGTATTCAAAGTTTCGGGTATCTTCCCTGCAAACGGATTTGACGAAAACACCATACTTGAGATGGCAGCTTATGCCGAATACAACTCAAACCACCCGATTGCCAAATCCATTTTCGAGTCCTATAACCGGCGGATTGACAGCTCAAGGATCGCTAAAGTGGAGGAAATATCAGGACATGGTATCAGGGCGTATATTGATAACCGTGAAATACTTGCCGGAAACGACAAACTCCTTCATACCGAAAATATTGAGCATAACAAATGTGATATTGAGGGGACTGTTGTCCACCTGGTAGCGGATAGAAAGTATGCAGGTTATATTGTTATATCCGATACGCTGAAGGAAGATGCCATTGAGGCCATCGGGCAATTAAACAAAAAAGGAATAAAAACGGTCATGCTCACCGGCGACAACGAGCACGCGGCTGGAGCCATTGCCGGCAAGCTAAATATCGGGGAATTTTATGCCGGGTTGCTCCCTGAAAACAAAGTAGAACACATTGAGAGCTTATTGAACAAAAAAGGCAAAGTGGCCTTTGTGGGCGACGGCATTAACGATGCGCCCGTGCTGGCCCGTGCCGATGTGGGCATCGCCATGGGCGCCCTCGGTTCGGATACGGCCATCGAAACCGCCGATGTGGTGCTGATGACTGACTCCCCCTCAAAAGTTGCAGAGGCCATTCATGTTGCCAAACGAACAAGAAGGATTGTATGGGAAAACATCATTTTTGCCCTGGGAGTTAAATCTATTTTTATCATCCTCGGCATCTTCGGTATTGCCACTATGTGGGAAGCGGTATTTGGCGACATGGGCGTGGCTCTGATAGCCATTTTGAATGCAACCCGCGTGTTAAAAGCTAAATAGTGTTAAAAACTGTCCGTACGGCAAGATTGCAATCGGGTTGCATGTTATTCTGCTTATTTTTGCATCATTATTATTCTCAATAAGATTAAACAAAATTCAAAGCTGCTCTCGAAAAACTTTAGCAGCATAGTTCTTAACCATTAAAATATTACAGGTCATGAAATACTATTTTCAAAAAACGCTATCGGGCGTCAGTTTCGATGAAGCCATCGAAAAAGTAACGGAAGAACTCAAAAAAGAAGGTTTCGGAATATTGACCGAAATTGACGTACAAGCCACCCTGAAAAAGAAACTGGATGTTGATTTCAGGAAATACAGGATTCTGGGTGCCTGCAACCCGCCATTTGCATATAAAGCATTACAAGCCGAATTATACATCGGTACCATGCTGCCCTGCAATGTGGTAGTGATGGAGATGGATGACGGAAAAGTGCGGGTAAGCGCAATTGATCCTCTGGCCTCAATGATGGCTGTAGGAAACAAAGCATTGAATACAATTGCAAAAGAGATTCGAAAAAAACTGGAAACGGTAATTAATAACCTTTAAATAAATGAAAATGAAAGTCTTGTTAATAACAATTACCACTTTGGCTGTTTTCCTGGGATACGGGTTCCGGGACATTGGAGATGACGGGGCCGGGAAGCAACAACAAAAAGTAAGCGGTGAGGAATTGTTTCAATTGAATTGTTCGGCCTGTCACGGAATTGACAGGCAGGGCAAACCGCCCGTTTTCCCATCGCTGGTTTCGGTCAGTGAACGCATGAGCAGGGAACAGGTACTGACACTCCTGCAAACGGGCAGGAAAGTGATGCCTTCGTTTGTTCATCTGTCGGAACAGGAAAGAGAAGCCATTGCCGGTTATTTATTTGGTGAAACAATGGAAGCGGAGATCGTCACAGATATCACACCGGAACAAAACGGACAACGGTTTTTTGTTGCCAATTGTGCACGGTGTCACATGGCATCGCCCGATGACCCGCAACCGCCGGATCAGAGAGAATGGGGTATGCAGCCCGCTGTACTGGGCGGGATAACCGCTTCGTATGATGTGGAAACATTCAAAAGCGTGCTGAATTCCGGCCCCTGCTATATGCCTTCTTTTGATTTTCTCGGTGACAGCGACAAGGAAGACATCTATATATATCTGGCCACAATGGAAGGTTTGTATGACAACACAGGCAACAGCAGAATGATGGGTTGCCGGATGCGGTGCAGGGACCGGTATTAAACCCGGATTATAATTTTATACAATTTTCATAAAATATTATAACATCCGTTTAAACCGGAAGTCTTTATTTTGCATCATTAAAATAATCAATCATTAATTTATATAAATCAAAATTAAAAAAAAGATGAAAAATTTCAGAAAATTATCAATCATTGCACTGGTGGTTCTGTCCGTGGGTCTTGTATCCTGTAATAAAAGTGACCAGGCAAATCCGGATCTGACCGCACAGGTAACAGGGACTTATGAGGGAACTTTGACAACCAACAATTTAAAAACCACAAGTCCTGCCACGGCCGATATCACGAAAGTCAACGATTACACTGTTGAGATTCATTGTTACGGTGATGACATTGACACCACATTCATGCTCGAATTGTATGAGGACGGCGACATGATGAGGGTTTGTTTTACAGACAACGATTTCAACAACGAGTATGGCCATAATAAGACGGAAGATCATCACATGATGGGGAACAATGGCGGCTGGATGAACTGGCAGCAGCACATGAGCGCCGATCATGATCAGAATGACGAACATTATGGTTTTTTCAATATGAAAGAACATCAGTTTGATTATACATTCAGGATTGAATCGAAGTCAACCGTCTATACACAGGAATTCAGCGGTAAGCGGAAATAGCAGCATAATTGCACAAGCGCTTTAAAACAGGCGCTCCGGGGATTTTCCCGGAGCGCCTGTTTTTGTTTTTATACTTTTTAGTGCAAGGTGAACCTGACCGGCAAATTATATCCGACCCTTACCGGTTTTTCTTTTTGTGTACCGGGGCTCATTGTGTTTATATTTTTTCTAATTTTAACAGGTTCTAACTGACCCGTTTGCCGCCATGCCAAAACCGGTGATCACTTTTAAGAAACTTAAAACCCGCCGGATGGGTTTGAAATATAAAACACAAAAGGTGTATATATGCGCAGAGGGGTTGTTGGATATATTGGGAAAAGGTGGATAGATAAAAAGTTGGTAGCCATTAAAAAAACATGAAATGAAACAAATAGATATTAATAATACATTTTTTCCTGGACATGAAATTGATGATCCTAAATGGTTCGCTGGCAGAAAATATGATATTGAAAGGACATTACACTATCTCTGATACACATCTCCAATCCCACTATACTCCTACGCATCTCGTCTGCCGTCTACTGCTTTATAA
>CAZMOS010000133.1:0-10659 GCA_964567945.1 uncultured Lentimicrobiaceae bacterium | reverse complement strand
TTGTATTATTCACATCAAAATTGAAATAATCCCTGTAATCAATGAAATCGCAACCCGTAATACTTACACCTTCAACCTTATACATGCTGATAAATGAATGAAACGGGCTTTCACCAAACAGCCCTTCGAAATCATCTGTTGTTTCGAATGTGCAGTTACTGAAATAACTTTGGTTTGGCCTTGGATTGCCGGTTTGGGGATCGAAATTCTGATAGCTCATAAATTGTACTGCTCTCCGATTATTTCTGAATGTAGCTCCATTTGCAACAATTATACCGCCTGTCTCATCCCAGTGTTCTGGATGCCAGGGCTGAACAGCTTCCCAGGCGTTTTCAACTATTGCCCCGTTTTTCAGTTCTACATAACCCTGTTGATAGTTACCATTGGCATCAGGATATTGATGGGCACTCGTATTACCCCAGACTTCAATACCCAACCAGGCAGATGCGCCACATGCACTAGTAAGTCTTGCTCCATCAAGAATAAGCTTTGCACCAGGCTTAACGATCAATTTAGCATTGTCCCCAAAAGAGATGGTTGAATTTAGAATTGTCAATTCAACTTGAGGTTGAACAATTACAATACCACTAATCCTAGTGTCATTTGTCCATGTTTCGTTCGTGCTTACAGTTACATCACCCTGGTCTGTAATACACGGCAAGGGTAATTCCCAAACACCACGTCCATACAAACCTGCCCTTAATTTTTTACACACATAATTTATTTCGAGACTACCGGCTCTGGTATGTGGTAAATTTTCTCCTAATAGCTGCCAACAATCAAAACCACTATTTATCATATCATTATTTGTATAAAAAATACCATATTCAGTGTAGAGATAAATTCCCCTTGTACTCCCATTGTCAATTTCAACGCAATCTGAACCGGTTGAAGTTATAGGTAGATTTTTTGTCAAATAAGTAAATACCGGAATTGATGGGTTTGTATAATCAATCTTATATACCATTTGATTACCATAAGGTGAATTGTCTTCATTTGAAGAATTTGTGTAAACCAGATAGACAATGTCTTCATTATCAGGATCAAAATCCACCGAAGCAATCCAGCCGTTTCTTGGTATCGGTAAATCTGACCATTGTACGCTTTGTGGTTGATCATTAATGTTTGTAGTTCTGTACAAGTGCCATTGTTGGGTAGCATTATCCCTCATACTAATTAAAAGGTAATTTTCATTCGTATATGGTGTGAACAACTGCCATATTAAACATCCCGGAAACTGTTGCTGGAAAGATGAAACAGCAATATTTTGGCTATTTTCAGTTTTAAAAACTTCAAAATCCTCGCCAGATTGTCCTATGTATCCCTTTCTATACATAATCGAAGGTAATACCTTGTTTAAAACGCCATCGGTATAGAAACCTGATCTCAAATGGAGATAGCCATTCTCATCAAAAGTATTAAAGTGATCTGTTGAATATGCCCAATGACCATTTTGCCAGGATGCCCACATTTTATTCGGTTCATATGGATCAATCAAAGGACGCATTCCGTCACCCACATAAACATGTTCCCACTCAGGAGACCAATCAAAGTCATAATCTGTTCTAGTTATTTGGGTACCATCATGATAAAGCCCAACCATTATATATTCAGGATCCGTGACCGAAGTAGCCATTCTTTCGACATTCGCTACTGCGAGACCATTATACTTAGCAATCCAGGTTGTACCTCCATTAGTAAACTTTTCAACTCCTCCATGAGTACACGCCCAAACTTCACCTGAATTATAAGGATGATATATTATATCTTCAACATCAACATGATGTGGATATTTAGTTGATCCACTTCCCGTAGTATTTATATTAAACTTTTTCATATATTTATAATACGAAACCATTACATCTTCGCCATTATTAACTTGATCAACACCAAAGCCCTGACCCATACCCATAGTTACATAGAACTTTGACGTATTAAACTGATTCCAGATTCCTGCACCTCCAAAATCAATGTAATAAAGATTTGCATAGTAATTGTTATCGACTTGGCAATAAAGATAGTCTGGCTTGGCTTTTGAAACCTCAATTGTGAAACTACTTCCCCGTATATCATTAGATACAACAATTTGAGGTTGTTCAGTAAGCGCATTCCATGTACCGTAATCCCCGTAATTTGTCGAAATCATAACCTTCCACGCTCCATTTACAAAAACAGTTGCGTAAAGTGTTGAATTGCTTCCCGGCTTAAGCTCAATGTCATAGGCTAGACCATCTAAAACTTTTGTCCATGTTGGATTTGAAACGCTACAATTAGTAGTTTTATATATTCCTTTTGAAGTTACAGCGAATAAGACATCAGGGTAATCCGGTAAAATAAGTAGTTTATAAATTGAGGCCCAACTATCAAAATCGAGATGATCAGCAATTTGTTCCCAGCTATCACCTTCATTTGTCGTCCTGTAAACACCTCCCGTTTTACCAATCTTCGTGCTATATCCTTCATTAGAGTTATTGCTGGATGATGCATACCATATGGCATGGTTAGTAGGATGAAAAATGGCACAACCACTGCCGGATTTAGCCAATTGTGTATCAGTACCCGTGCTATTCCACGATTCACCATAATCTGTTGAATAAAACACCCCACCTAATAAAGACGCCACAAGCATGTATCTTGTTGAATCAACAGTACCATCATCGAATATGGATAGATATTCAACAGGGCCAATTCCAAAAGTTTGGTCAACAGGTCCAACTTCATGCCAGGGTTCATCGGAGAAATATTGGTAATTTGATGCGTTGGCATAGAAGATACTATCGGCATCGTATGCTTTTGTAAAATCACCATCGGGGAATAAGCGCATTTCCCAGTAATTTAGAAATTTTTGATATTCGATGTATTCACCTCCTTCGGCGTAAAAGGTCGCACTATCTTGTACGGCTTTCAGGCTATCCATATATATATCCATACCGGTTTTAATGTCATAAAGGGTTTGTGACCCATCAAGGTTTTGCAGGTACTGTGCCAGTTGCCCTTTCATTTGAAATGGCAATAATAAAGTCAAACAGATAAAAAATATTACCTTGCTAATTAGTTTTTGCGCACTCTTAAACAAAATAAATTGATTTTTTGTTTTCATTGTTTCACGATTTTTTTGGTTGTTAATAATTGATCTTTGGTTTGAATTTTAAGAATGTATAAACCCATTGGTAATTCCGGGTTTACGTCAATCAATTCTATTGTCTGATTGGTTTTAATTTTTTTTGAAAAAACGATTTGTCCGCTAATATTAAAGATGGAGATTTTTAATTCTTCATTTTTCGGTAGATTACTCAACGTAATTTGTTTATAAAATGGATTTGGCGTTACCTGGATCTGAGAGTTAAAATCCTTTGTCTCATTTATACCAACAGGATAAGGACATTCCCCGGCATCATAAACAATATCTTCTGTCCTGAACCACCACAGGTATGAATCATAATAAATGGTGTCATTATATTGCATACAATACAATCGTTTTGATGATAATGCACCCATATGTGAATTTAATATTCCCCCTCCGAAACTTCCTATTTTTTCCATCCATACCAATGTTTCAAAAGGGTCTAGGTCGGGTATAGTATCTTGAATAACTGTGCTCAGGTACATCACTTTATAGGTGTATGGCCCACTGTTAACATATTCTGATGAATCCACATAAAAGTCTAATACCCAAGTCAAATCGGGTCCGAGTTCATACGCTACATTTTTAATTGTGTCTCCTGTATTTCTTGAGAAGTCCCTTAAAAGGTATTCCTCCTGTGAATACTGAGGTATGTAATACGATAAACCATTAGTGTCATTTCTAAAAGCCCCATAATATCGTGTTTCACCGATATCGAACCTAAAGTAAATTTTTGTATATAAATGCGAGTTTATGACAGTATCGTCAATATAGGGAGATAACGAGAATTTATGGAAAAAATCTATTCCCGGAAATGGTGAAACTTGTTCAATTATCCATGATGCATTAGAATCGGGGATGGGCTGATTCTGCTGTGCTAAAGTTTCTGTTACAGGCAATAACAATAATGTAACTATTATAAGGATATGTTTATTACATTTCATAACGAGCAAATTTTGAAATTTCATAATCGTGGTTTTCTTTAAAAATACAAAATATTAAAGTTTAGTAATGCGTGGTGAATTCATTTTCGTTTATATGGTATTAGTAATCATGTTGGTCTTTGTTGGTTAGTCAACCGGATGTTCATCGTGTGTTATGGTTATTGTCCCTTAGTAACCATTACCGGTTAATTTATGTTCTGTGAAGATAGATAAAGAAAGAAAGAGAAACAAGTTAAAAACATAGGTTTTGTCAGGCACAAGTGATAACAGTGACAATTTTATCAATTTATTAAATGCTTCAAATCGGTTAATAGTACTAATTTTGGTCATTGTCATTGGTAAAGGGCAGCTTATTGAAATAATAAGTTGATAATTATATAAGTTTTGAAAATCAATTACATAAAAAAACTCATCGCACAGGGCGAGCACCAGCAACTGGATTTCAAATTTGAGATTTCGGATGCTGCTAAAATTGCCCGTACACTGGTTGCTTTTGCCAATACCGATGGGGGCCGCCTGTTAATAGGTGTTAAAGACAACGGGGTGATAAAAGGGGTTTCGTCCGATGAAGAATTTTTCATGATCGAAAATGCAGCTCAACGATTTTGTAAACCTGAAGTCAGGTTTAGATCCAAAGAATGGAATGTGGGAGGGAAAAAAGTACTGGAAATAGAAGTTCCTGTAAGTACGGAATACCCGCATCGCGCACCCGATCATAAGGGAAACTTCAGGGCTTATATTCGTGTCAAAGACCAGAACCTGTTGGCAAACGGAGTACTGATGAAAGTATGGAAGAAACAAAGAAGTCGTAAAAACATCCGGTTTGTTTATTCGGAGCCGGAACAAAGTCTGTTAAGCTACTTAAAGAAAAATGAGCGTGTTACATTACCCGAAGCCCGAAAAGTAACTCATCTTTCCAAGTTCAGAACGGAGCAATTGCTATCCGATTTAATCCTGCTGGATGTAATCGAAATGAAAATGACCGTCACACCTGTTATGTTTTCTTTGAAAAACCCCGGTGCTTGAATGATCTTTCTGTTAACAATCAATTAACAATTTTTTACATTCTCTGAAAAAGAGTTATCTGTCTTTTGCTACATTTGCATAACGGAAATGATGAAACGGCGAATAAAAATACGGAAATGGATTTTGGCTTTTTTAGTCATCTTTTTCTTTTCAGGTGTTCGGGCACAGGAATTCGGATCCAACGTGATTAATGCACCTGTGAAGAAACAACCTGTCATTCATCAGCAATTCAAACCGGATGTTTCATTTACCCTCGGGACTTCTTTTTCGAGTTTTGGGCCCGGTTTCAATGCATTCGGAACTTACGTAATGCCTGAAATAACTTTTCCGGTTTCTGAAAAATTTGCCATCAGGACAAGTATTGGTTATGCCAATATGTTTTACTCAACTCCTGGTGCTGAAGGATCGTTATTTTCGCAAAATAATATCCAGTATGGTTATGTTTCTGTAAGCGGGCTGTACCGTGTAAATGAAAAATTTACGATTGCCGGAACTGCTTTTAAAACCTTTGACCTGGCACCGAAAAGAAACCAGGTCAATCCGCGCGCTGTTGATTTCAGTAATGAAGGAATTATGCTCAATCTGGACTATAAAATATCAGAACACGTAAGGATTAACGCCGCATTCAGCTATCAGAAACGAAACCCTTATTATTATTACAATAATGGTGGTTTTATGAATACTTCCTCTCCGTTTTACAATTCGGGATTCGGGCCTTCATTTTAGCTCTCCTTTTATCCGGAAGACCTGTTGATCATAGGAGATTTGACTTGCATTGTGATACCAGTTAAGGTTTTTGACCGGAAAGGGCGGGTTGATTAATGCCGATCAGGATTTTTTATTCCGAATCAGAATCTGATGGTAAATATTTTTCAGGCATGCCGATAATGACCCACTTTGAAATCAGGTCATCTATTTCAGGAGTTCTTGTTCCTTTTTCAATTGCTTCCAAAGTACTATGACTTATCCGAACTGTTTCAGGTGCATATTTCCGCCAGTCATGATCTTCATATTCGTACCATTCGGAAGGAAACCTGAACTTTAAAATACGATTTCCTGATTCATCTTTCCCATTTTCATGGTAAAGCGGGTTTAATTTAAGGTTTCCCAAAGCATGAGGCCAGTTCTTAAACTCACCGTAATCACGAAAATAATCTTTCCGGTTGCTTGCGACAATTGATATCCATTCCGATTTATTCAGGTCTGACATGGAAGGTTCCGATGATAGAGCCGGTCCGTATTTCCTGATATAACGCCCTAAAACTTCTTCCTGGTCAAAAACAACATTGGGCATTTCCTGAAAATAAGATTTTAATTGTTTTGGAGGAATAATAGCATTACCTTTATAGTATTTCATTGGCATACTGGAAACACGGGAGATAAATATTACTCCGTCAGGAGAAAGAACCCGCTTCATTTCACGAACCGATGAAGGCCTGTATTTAAAATATTGAAAGGCGTCCGAACTGTATACGCTGGAGAATACATCATTTTCGAACGGCAAGGGCTGTTCAGCCTCAGCACAAAAATAATTCCCTTTGGGTGCAATAAATTTCTTCGCAAGGTAAAGTTTTGCAAAATTTCGTTCTACACCGATAACACTCTGGGAAGTGTTTCTGTGAGTTAAATAATGAAATAAATGTCCGGTACCGCATGCGATGTCCAGGATGGGTTTATCATCATCGGGTAGTGTAGTTAAAAGTGATAAAACAACCAGGTATCTGGGCTGGCCATACCTGTACTCAAAATAATCATATATTGGACTAAACATCAACTCTCGAAAGTAATAGTAGATGAAATCGCTTGCTGAAGATGCGTTTTTTAACTTTTCAAATATAATTGTTTCCCGTTTTCTATATCGCCGGTCTTGTAAAGATAATTTTGATAAGACCCAATACAAATATTGTACATTTTGTTTTCCGATTGCTCTGACCAACGTGTTGGGTAAAAGACGCTCCAGTTTGTTATTTATATTGTAAGAGCCATCTTGTTTTCGGATTCCTTTTTTTGTGGCCCTGGGAAAACGAAACAAAATAAGTTCCTTTTTAACTTTCTCAATTTTACCCTCTTCTATACAATCAATAATTTCATGAACTAATGTCCCTTTGTGAAAACTACTGTCAACAATATCAATCTCGTTTGAATCAACATAACTGTTTAATGGCTTAATTATCGGAATTCCAAAAGCTACAGGAAATTTGGCTTCACATCCTGAACATTTTATAATTCCCCATTCTATTTCATTTTTGCTTTCGGCTACTATTTTTGAAGGTCCTACAGGTGCTCCGCAAAACGGACATCGTAACAGACCTAAAAACTGGTCAGTCATTGTAATTGTTTTGCTAGCGACGAAATTAGGACTTTTTAGAATTTTATGATAGAAAAGCCAGTGTTTTTTTAGGAAATCAGCGTATTTTAAATTTAATCCAAATAGCTATTAAGAAAGATGGCTGCTATCCCCTCCGAAATTCATAAAAGCAATTCCGTTTTCAAGGTCTGAAATAATATCTTTTATCTTTTTCTCCGAGAGCGTTTTATAAAGCCCGTCCCTGAAATGCCGGTAGTCATTGTGGATAGGACAGGGTTTTTCGTCATTGCAGTCAACCAGCCCAAGGCCGCACTTTTTAAAAAAGTCAAGCCCTTCATTGGTATCAATGATCTCAAGCAATGAGATGTCCATCGTCCGGCCATTGGCAAAAAATCCGCCGTTGGGCCCTTTTGCCGAATAAATGATTTTACTTTTTACCAAATGCTGAAGTACTTTGGCAAGATAAGGTTCAGGGAATCCGAGGTCTTTAGCAATGGTCCTTATACCAAAGCGATTCTCCTGCGAAGAATGATCAGCAAGGTAAACCACTGCCCTAATTGCATATTCGGTAGATTTTGAGAACATTATAACCTATTCAAGTGTGTTTTCAATTATTTTTTGATGCGCTAAACCCGTGCAAACCGAAACTCCTGGATATTTAATGATTTAACTCCCAGCGCCCCTGTTCGGTAATCATGTCGGGTGTCCACTGCGGTTCCCATACCAGGTTAACTGTTACATTATATCCAGGATAAGTCACTTCAAGGATCGTCTGGATATGCTGAATTATCGTATCGCCGACAGGGCACCCCGGCGTAGATAAAGTGACATCCACATCCAGTGTTTTGTTATCATCGTCTTTTTTAACCTTATATACCAGTCCCAGGTCCACAATATTCACCCCAACCTCGGGATCGGGCACCTGTTTAAGCACTTCCAGTACCTTTAATTCCTCTTTCGTAAAATTTTCCTGTATCATTTTATCATTGTTTTTTTGTGAAATATCATTCTGAATACGTTAATCCCATAAACCAGACTTGTAAAAAACATAACCACGGTTCCAGCCAAAACAATATCTTTTAATGAAAATAACAATCCCAAAACCAGCAGCAAGACACTGATCAAAAACGAGTATCTGTGTATGTCAGCCAGTTTGTCGCTATATAATTCTGCAGGCAGGGGCGTTTTTTGCTTCCCTACAAGCGCCTGATAATGATACAGCCAGATTATGAACGGCAATGTTTTATAAGTCTGCCCGAGGATAAGCCCTGTAAAGAAACCGTAGATCAGTAAAATACCCGAAATGATTTCAATTCTGCCGGCAGGTAAACCAAGCGTTTCATTCCCGATGTAAACACCAATAAAAGACAATATGCCAAGCAATAGCATTATCATACCGGTAGCAGACAGTTTCATTCCGATATCCAGCTTTTTTCGCATCCGGTGGGAGAAAACATCATAGTTAAAAATTAAAAACATCGCTAACCCGGCAAAAATAAGCAGATAGGAAAATATCTTTAAGAAAAAAGGTGTAAAAATGAAGAAGCTGCTGATAAAAATGATAAGTATTCCTGCATTAATTAAGTAAAATCCCCATTTCAATAAATCCTCACGTGTTTTGTGTACAATCAGAAACATGGGCATCAGTTTGGCAGCTACACCTATAATCAACATAAGAAACCAACCAGCCAGTCCGATGAACGCATGTCCTTTCAAAAGTTCAGTATGCGCAATAGGGATCAGATTGTATGATAGGTTGATGAGGATGAATAACCCGTAAAGAACAGTAAGCAGCAAATATATGGCTGAAGCCATGATATACTTTCTGCTGATACTGCTTTTAGCCGAGGACAAGGCACTTTTGAGTGTATTAACAACAAATAAAATCACCGCAATAATGATCAATGTCCCGCCAATGATAAAATTGTTTGTCAGTTTGAACTGGTAGCCGGTAAAAGCTAGAATCAGAAAAACAATACCTATGATAAGGCTGCCAAGGGTGAAAAATGCCAGCTTTTCACTGAAAAGCTTAACTTCCATAACCACAGGAATAAGCTGGTACAGGGCACCGAAAATGATCATGGTTATCCAACCCAGCATCATCAGGTGTATTATGGCAAGAACCGGTCCCGAAATATGGTATCCCATAAGTGCCTCATAATTAAATATAACCAACACTGAAGCTATCAGAAAACTAACCGGGCCCAGTAAAAAATGGGGAGCAACAACCCAGGCGGATGGTGCGTTCTTTGTGCTAAGTCCTGCCTGCATTATTTGAATATTATAAATTTTAAATTCGAATCGTCAATTTTTTTTGAAACCCAGCTATATCCTCTTTCCTCAAGTTCTGGTAAAAGATATTGCGGAAGCCTTTTATGATGAACATATAGAGCATGATCTTTATCAATTTTTTCAATCTCCTCCAGAATTGTAACCATCGGCATGGGCATTTCCAAATCACGTACATCAACCTCAGTCATTTTACCTGCAAATTGTTTCTCGATCTGTTCATAATCAGGCTTATCGGCCATCGGTTCGGAAGAAGATTCTTTAACCTGTCCTTCTCCTGCTTTTTCAATGAAGGTGAAAACCACTCCCGCTTCCGGCCGTTCGGTTTGATAGATATATCCTTTCTTTTTCAGTATATTTAAAAGAGGTATCGGCTCAAAGGTGTTTATTATTTTCAGGGTTTGGCCCTCATCCATGGATTTGAGTTTTGCCATGATGGCTTCAAAAGGATCGGTTCCACCTTCCAGTATCGGGCGAACATCCAGTTCAACAACATTTTCTTTTTTCATTGTTATTTCATTTTTATTTATTCTGTTTTTATCTTCCTGCTGCATTGCTTTATAACCGCGATCGTCATCGGTTTTAAAACCAATTTCCTTGAGCTTATCAATCATAACACGTACGGGCACACCGCCAATTTTGGCTGCATCTGCAATCGTCACCCTCGGGGCAAGCGCTTTTCTCAGAAAAGGATTTTTCAGTTTTTTAAAGTGCTTGTTGATCGAACTGATGACTTCTATTGTCTCTTTGTTGTGTTTGATCAATTCGGAGATCTTCGTTTTTTCATTGATTATCATCTATCAATCTTTTTTGCAAAAGTACATATTTTTTCGTATTTAAGACATAAAGGTCTTTTTATCTCTTTTAAAAAAGTTTACACCAACTCAATTTCAGAATTAATGAATATTAGTCTCAAACTTGCACAGTTAAATTATGAAGAACAGGATCGGGGTTATTGATGATTTAAT
>CAZMOS010000132.1:7236-10671 GCA_964567945.1 uncultured Lentimicrobiaceae bacterium | reverse complement strand
ATTTTTTTACTAATGCCAAAGGATATTTCCTCTGCAAGTCCGAAAGACCTCATCATTGTTGTCCGTTCAAGGGTCAATAATTTAAAGAACCTGAGCGTTGCCATCCCCCGTAAAAAGCTGGTTGTCATTACCGGTCTTTCCGGTTCGGGCAAGTCTTCGCTTGCTTTCGATACGCTTTATGCCGATGGCCAGCGCCGCTATGTGGAAAGCCTGAGTTCGTATGCCCGGCAATTTCTCGGCCGCATGGACAAACCGGATGTGGATGCCATTCATGGCATCTCCCCGGCCATCGCCATCGAACAAAAGGTAAAGACAAGGAATCCCCGCTCTACCGTTGGCACATCAACCGAGTTATACGAATATGTTAAACTTTTGTTCGCCAGAATCGGGAAAACTTTTTCACCCGTATCGGGAAGACAGGTAAAACGGCACACCGTTACCGATGTGGTCAACGATGTAGTGACGTTGCCTGAAGGTACTGATATACTTATTTTTACGCCGATGTATCTCCAGGAAAACCGCACCCTGGCACAGCAACTCCAGATATTGATGCAGCAGGGTTTCAGCCGGCTGATGAGAAACGGAGAGATCATCAGGATGGAAGATTTTCTGGAAAAACTGAACGATCCTTCCTCCGGAATCACAAGCAAAAAGAAACCAAAAGATTGCTTTCTGGTCATTGACAGGATCAGGGTAAATCATGACGATCCTGACCTTTCAGGCCGTATTGCCGATTCGGCACAGACCGCATTTTATGAAGGACACGGGATTTGCAGGATATCTTATGAAGCTAACGGCCAAAAAACTGAAAAAAAATACTCCAGCAAATTTGAAATGGACGGCATCCTGTTTGAAGAACCAAGCGTAAACCTGTTTACCTTCAATAATCCTTACGGGGCTTGCAAAACCTGTGAAGGGTTTGGCAGCATTATAGGCATTGACGAAGACCTTGTTATTCCGAACAAAAGTCTTTCGGTTTACGAAGATGCCGTCGCCTGCTGGAAAGGTGAAAA
Source organism: uncultured Lentimicrobiaceae bacterium (assembly GCA_964567945.1). Lineage (GTDB taxonomy): Bacteria > Bacteroidota > Bacteroidia > Bacteroidales > F082 > JAADID01. Next base: position 9,658 of record CAZMOS010000132.1, on the reverse strand, counting down.
GATGAGTGAATGGAAAACGCAGCTTATCAATACGGCACACCTGTTTGATTTCCCCGTCCATCGCCCTTATTATCAACTGTCGCAACAACAAAAAGAATTGTTGTGGAACGGAAATGAATATTTTGAAGGGATCAACACATTTTTCAAACATGTTGAAGAACAAACCTATAAAATTCAATACCGGGTGATGCTTTCAAGATACAGGGGAAAAACCATTTGCCCGGAATGTAAAGGAACGCGTCTGCGAAAAGATGCAAATTATGTAAAAGTAGCCGGGAAGAGTATTTCGCAAATCGTTAACATGCAACTGGACGAGGCACTGGATTTTTTCAGTAACATCCAGTTGGATGAACATGATTCAAAGATTGCCAAAAGAATACTTCTTGAAATTGTCAACCGGTTACATTTCCTCAATAATGTGGGGCTTGGCTACCTGACCATGAACCGGTTATCCAATTCTCTTTCGGGTGGTGAATCACAGCGCATCAATCTGGCTACCTCGCTGGGCAGCAGTCTGGTGGGCTCCATGTATATCCTTGACGAACCCAGTATCGGGTTGCATCCCAGGGACACCCATTTGCTTACGGATGTCCTGAAAAACCTGCGCGATCTGGGAAACACGGTTATCGTTGTAGAGCATGAAGAAGAGATCATCAGGCAGGCTGACGAGATCATTGACATTGGCCCGGAAGCCGGAGAGCATGGCGGAGAGCTGGTTTTTCAAGGGAAATATGATGAACTGAAGCATGATGATAAAAGTTACACGGCTCTGTATCTGACAGGACGAAAAGAAATACCGGTACCTGAAAGAAGGAGGAGGTGGCGTGACTTCATTGAGATCAAAGGCGCCATTGAGCACAATTTGAAAAATATTGATGTCAAAATTCCACTCAATACCTTGAATGTGATCACCGGAGTGAGCGGTTCCGGAAAATCCACACTCGTCCGTGATATTCTCTACCCTGCCCTTAAAAAAAGATATGGCGGCTATGCCAACAAAGCAGGAAAACACGGGATTCTCGAAGGCGACGTCAACATGATCCGGTCGGTAGAATATGTTGACCAGAATCCCATCGGCAGGTCTTCACGGTCGAATCCGGCCACTTATTTAAAAGCCTATGATGAGATCAGACAATTGTTTGCCGGCCAGCAACTGGCAAAATTAAGGGGTTATAAGCCCGGCTTCTTTTCTTTCAATATTCCCGGCGGACGCTGCGAAGTCTGCGAAGGTGAAGGGCAGATCAAGGTAGAGATGCAATTCATGGCCGATGTTTATCTTGTTTGCGACGAATGTCACGGAAAACGATTTAAAGATGAAGTGCTTGAAGTGAAATACCGCGGCAAATCCATTACCGATATCCTCGATATGACCGTTTCCCAGGCTATTGAATTTTTCGGTTCCGAAAAAGATAAAAACTCAACGACAAAAAAGATCGTCAACAAAATCAAGCCCCTTGAAGAAGTGGGGCTGGGATACCTTCGGCTGGGGCAACCTTCGAATACACTCAGCGGAGGAGAAGCCCAACGTATTAAACTGGCATTTTTCCTGTCAAAAGGCATCATTGATACGAAAACACTATTTATCTTTGATGAACCCACTACCGGCCTGCACATCCATGATATCAGCAAATTGCTGAAGTCCTTTAATGCCCTGATTGAACACGGACACTCAATTGTTGTCATTGAACACAATGTGGAAGTGATCAAATGTGCCGACTGGGTAATAGACCTCGGCCCGGAGGGAGGCGATAAAGGCGGTTACATTATTTATGAAGGTACACCCGAAGGCCTTGCTGCCTGCGAGAATTCCTATACAGGACAATTTTTAAAAGAGAAACTGCATTTGTCTGAATAACCCGCTTCGAGCATCCACGCCCGAAGTTACTCCCTGCTTCAAGCGTCCCGCTTGAAAGTTTAACAATATTGTTATTGAACCCCTGCCGGGGTTCTGTTTTCCCCATTATTAAACCACAGACTGCGTCTGTGGCTATTCATATTCAACCACTTCGTGGTTATTATCTATACTTGTTTAAAAGTTCCCGCTTCGGGCGTCCACACCCGAAGTTACTCCCTGCTTCAAGCGTCCCGCTTGAAGATTGAACTACTCCCTGCTTCAAGCGTCCCGCTTGAAGGTTGAACGCGGAATTCATTCCCTGGCTTGCCTGTATTTATCGTCCACCAATAAATTGGTGGTCTGGTATTTCAGTCGTCCCTTCAGGACTTGGGGGTGTCCCGGGGGGACAACCTGAAACCATTATTAAACCACAGACTGCGTCTGTGGCTATTCATATTCAACCACTTCGTGGTTATTATCTATACTTGTTTAAAAGTTCCCGCTTCGGGCGTCCACACCCGAAGTTACTCCCTGCTTCAAGCGTCCCGCTTGAAGATTGAACGCGGAATTCATTCCCTGACTTGCCTG
>CAZMOS010000132.1:1992-7136 GCA_964567945.1 uncultured Lentimicrobiaceae bacterium | reverse complement strand
GCTTCAAGCGTCCCGCTTGAAGATTGAACGCGGAATTCATTCCCTGACTTGCCTGTATTTATCGCCCACCAATAAATTGGTGGTCTGGTATTTCAGTCATCCCTTCAGGACTTGGGGGTGTCCCGGGGGGACAACCTGAAACCAGGCCGTGGAATTTATTCCCCACCAAAGTTTTTACGCTGTCCAATAAAATATCACATTCAAATAACAATCTGCGTTTTATCTGCAAAAATCTGCGTCAAAATCTTAATACAGTTTCTGTTTGTTATTTTAACCCCCATCCTGCTTAAAGCGTCCACGCTTTAAGCTTTTTAGACAAAATATCATATCCGGCCCTTCAGATCATAAGCTCTATTCCTGCAATCAATTTCATATCTTTGCCCGGTTTGATTATTAAAAAAAATATCCATGAAAAACAGCATCATATACGCAATCATTGCAGCAGTGAGCATCTTTTGGTTATCATCCTGTGAAAATTCTTCAAATAACCAAAATAAAAGCCATAAACCGGAAACCTCAAAAAAAGCGGACACCACCGTCCATTTCCCCCAGGAAAAGCATCTTGCCAATATAAAACAACTGACCGCTGCCGGCGACAATGCTGAGGCCTATTTCAGTTTCAACGATTCCATGATCGTTTTTCAGGCGACCGTACCCAAATGGGGAAGCCAATGTGACCAGATCTATTATTTCCCTTTCTCCGACGGAGATATGTTAACCAGGCCGCCCAAAATATTAAGCAACGGAGTTGGCCGTACCACCTGTTCATTTTTCCTTCCCGGTGACACGACCGTACTTTATGCTTCAACCCGGTCAGGTGGCGATGATTGTCCCCCTCTTCCTGAAAAACGAGCCGACGGGAAATATGTCTGGCCGATCTATTCCGATTTTGACATATATGTTGCCGACCTTGACGGTAATCTCATAGATACTTTGATATCAGGCCCGGGTTATGATGCTGAAGCCACTGTTTCACCACAGGGTGACAAGATCGTCTTTACTTCCACCCGCAGCGGCGACCTGGAATTATATACCTGTGACATTGACGGAAGCAACATCAAACAGGTAACCAACCAGTTGGGCTACGATGGAGGGGCATTTTTCTCACCGGACGGAAAGATGCTGGTCTTCAGGGCATCCCGACCAAAAACAGAAGAGGAAATCAAAGTTTATAAAGACCTGCTGGCACAGGGGCTGGTCATGCCGACAAACATGGAGATCTATGTCTGCAATGTGGATGGCAGCAACCTCCGCCAGGTGACCCATCTGGGAAAAGCCAACTGGGCGCCGTTTTTCCATCCCTCGGGCAAGAAGATCATCTTTAGTTCAAATCATGCCGGTACTCGGGGTTACGACTTCAATCTGTATATGGTCAATCTGGACGGGAGCGGGTTGGAGAGGATTACCTACGATCCTGTGTTTGATGCTTTCCCCATGTTCTCTTATGACGGGAAAAAACTGATCTTTTCCTCCAACAGAAACAACGGCGGAACTCACAATACAAACCTGTTTATTGCCGATTGGGTGGAATAACAAAGAATGTTTGAAGTTTGAAGTTTGATGTCCAAAGTTTTGTAAAATCTTTTCAGGTTTTTGTAACTATTAATTTATGAACCTTGAAGCCAGAAAAAAAGTTTTCGACACACTCATGCGGCTGGACATACCCTATGAGATTTTTGAGCATCCGCCGCTTGACACCATTGAGATTGCTTTGAAATACTGGAAAGACATTGACGCCACACACTGCAAAAACCTTTTTTTCCGAAATCACAAAGGTAACCGGCATTATCTTGTCATTGTAAAAGACACAACCCCTTTTTCGATACACAGTCTGGAAAAGAAGCTGAAGCAGGGCAAGTTGAGTTTCGGGTCAGAAAAACGGCTGGCAAAATATCTTGGGGTAAAACCCGGTTCGGTCTCCCCTTTTGGGCTTATCAACGATTCTGAACACCACGTCTATCTTTTCATTGACAGGCAATTAAAACAGTCCGCTAAGATCAGCTTTCATCCCAATGACAACACAGCCAGTGTGGTAATCAGTTTTTCAGATTTTATCAAATTCCTTGATCACACGGGCAACAGTTATGAATTCTTTGATCCGTCACCCGAAATAAATTAGTTTTGTATTCTGATCGTTTTACGAATACAATAATCTTTATTTATGGAAAAACTCGCTGTCAACATCAATTCCGAGATCGGTAAACTGGAAGGCGTCATTATCCATACTCCTGGTGCAGAAGTGGAAAACATGACGCCTGAAAATGCCGAAAGGGCACTTTACAGCGACATTCTGAACCTGGATGTTGCTCTGCCGGAATACAATAATTTTTTTGGAGTATTGAAAAAATACAGCAGGGTATTTGAAGTCAAAGACCTGCTGATTGATATTCTCCAGAATGAAAAAGTGAGGCAGGAAGTCCTTGAACGGATTTGTAAAAGTGAAAATATGACTGACGGCATCATTTGCCGGGACATTGCAATGTTTGGCGCGGAAGAATTGGCAAGGCAACTGATTGAAGGTGTTGAGGTCAAGCGTGATAACCTGACACGTTATCTGGATAACGAGCACTTTAGCCTGCATCCTTTACCGAACTTTTTCTTTACCCGCGATTCGAGCTTTTCGGTAAACGACCGTGTGCTGACTGCCATGATGGCCAACCGCGTCCGTGATCGCGAAGCCATCATTATGGAAATGATCTTCCGGTATCATCCCGCTTTCAATACGCAGGTTATCAACCCTGTGGAAGCCTTTGACCATACGAAAAAAGCTTCCATTGAGGGAGGGGATGTGCTGGTTGCGCGCGACGATATCCTCCTCATGGGAACGGGTATGAGGACAACCTCGCAGGGAATAGATGCAGTAATTGAGTTTTTAAAGGAAAAACCGGGCACATCCCATGTGATCGTCCAGGAGCTCCCCTATAAACCGGAATCGTTTATCCACCTGGATATGACGTTTACTTTCCTGGATGTTGACAAGTGCATGATCTTCGAACCTTTGATCATGGGATCAAACAGATATCTTACTATTCATATCAAAGTGGATAATGGCAAAGTCGTTTCCATCAAAGAAGAGAAAAACATCCTCTCTGCTTTGCGACGTCTGGGCATTGACCTTGAACCCGTTTATTGCGGGGGAGAAAATGATCTCACAATCATGGAACGCGAGCAATGGCAAAGTGGCGCTAATTTTTTTGCCCTTGAACCGGGAAAAGTCATCGGTTATGCCCGCAACACACATACCATTGAAGCCTTAAGCAAAAATGGTTTTGAGATTGTCAGGGCTAAAGATATTATTAAAAGGAATGTTTCACTTGAGAGCCATAAAAAACTTGTCGTTACCATTCAGGGAAATGAGCTTTCACGCGGAGGCGGTGGCGCAAGATGCATGACCATGCCATTGGCACGTCAGCCTGTGAAATGGTAAAATTTATCGGAATTTTGCTGACAAACAATAAACAGAAAAGTCACGATCAATAAAACACTTACATATTACAGGGAACATCCGTTACGGACAATTCTGCTGGCAGGGTTGTTTTTCCGGTTGCTGGCTGTTATTTTTTCAAAAGGTTTCGGTTGGATTGATGATCAGTTTCTGGTTATCGAAGTAGCTCAATCCTGGGTTGACGGAACTGATTTCTACAAGTGGCTCCCCGGAACTCCGGGTAATAACGGGCCGGCGGGATTCAGCTTCTTTTATACCGGCCTGCATTATCTTCTGTTTAAATTTCTTGAATGGATACACATCACCGATCCGCAGGGTAAGATGTATGTTGTCAGGTTGCTGCATGCCCTTTGGTCGTTGTTGACCATTAAATACGGTTACGAACTGACTTTACATTACAGCAACAGAAAACTAGCAAACCGGGTTGGCTGGTTTCTGGCCTTGTTTTGGATGTTTCCTTTTTTGAGCGTTCGCAATCTTGTCGAATTTGTCTGTATCCCCTTGCTGATGAAAGGCATTCTGATGGTTGCCGGGGCAGAAGACAGGAAAACCGGTTTTCTCTACTGGCTGTGGGCAGGTTTTATTTTCGGACTGGCATTCAATATACGTTATCAGACCCTGCTAATATCCGGAGGCGTGGGACTGGCCATGCTCATCAGGAAACAATGGAAAGAAACTTTCCTTTTGGCAGCAGGCTTATTGTTTTCCGTCATATTGATCCAGGGAGGCATTGATTATTGCATCTGGGGCAAGCCGTTTATACAAATGGAAACCTATTTTACTTACAATATACACCACGCTACCGAATATCCGACGGGACCCTGGTATAATTACTTTTTGTTTTTGCTTGCCATATTTATACCACCCATAAGCCTCTACCTGCTCTTCGGGTTTTTCAGGAGTTACAAAAAGCTGATGATCCTTTTTATTCCGGTTCTTATCTTTTTTATTGTGCATTCAATTTTCCCAAACAAGCAGGAACGCTTTATTATTACCTTGCTTCCTTTCATCATTATTTCAGGGGTTATAGGCTGGCAAATGATCGTTGACGGATTGTTCAATCCTGATTTTGTAAAAAAATGGATCAGGGCTACCTGGATATTTTTCTGGATCGTTAACTTTGTGCTTTTGATACCGATAACCCTGACTTATTCAAAAAAAGCCCGGGTGGAAAGCATGGTTTATTTATCAAATTATCCGGGATTGAATTATTTTATTATTGAAGATACAAACCAGGATGTGTTGCGTTTCCCGCCTCAGTTTTATTTGAAAAAATGGATTGCCTATGATGCTTTGATGAGAAACAGCAACAAAGATATGTTCATGAAAATGAAAGACTGGACCAAACCGGAGAACCAGCCGGGATTTGTTTTGTTTTACCAGCCCGATAATCTTGAGGATAGGGTAAAATGGATGAAATCTGTTTTTCCGGGACTGGAATATGAAACTACCATAGAACCCGGATGGATTGATAAAATTTTGCACTGGCTTAACCCCATAAATGATAACCAGAATATTTATATTTACCGGAACAAAACAGTGATACCGGAAAAGACCAGCGAATGATGACAATGTATGACAACGTATGACGGCCACAGGCCAAATGACAATGTTATGACAATTTATGACGGCCACAGGCCAAATGAAGTGACTAAATTAAACAGGTTCAACACATGACAGATTCGGAAGCAAAAAAAAG
>CAZMOS010000132.1:0-1892 GCA_964567945.1 uncultured Lentimicrobiaceae bacterium | reverse complement strand
ATTTTGACCAGCGTGTACGAAAAACCGTCGGTGATGATGTGGAATATGTCTGTGAGCTGAAATATGACGGTGTGGCCATCGGGCTGACTTATGTCAACGGGTATCTTACCCAGGCTGCTACAAGGGGCGACGGTACCCGTGGCGATGATGTGACCAACAACGCAAAAACCATAAGGACAATCCCGCTCAGATTGCGAAACGGTTATCCGCCGGAACTGGAGATCAGGGGGGAAATATATTTCCCGATTAAAGCTTTTGAAAAACTGAATGCCGAACGCGAAGAAATCGGGGAACCTCCCTTTGCCAATCCCCGTAATTCGGCTTCGGGAACACTGAAAATGCAAGACCCAGCCGAAGTGGCCAAACGTCCGCTCGATTGTTTTATGTATTACATACCAAGCGAGCAGAACCTCACTCAAACCCATTATGAAAGCTTAAAACTGGCTGAAAAACTTGGGTTTAAAGTTTCCAAAAATATAGCCGTCTGCAAAACAATTGAAGAAATCTTTGAATTTATCAATGATTGGGACAAAGGCCGTTATCATTTGGAGTATGAGATTGACGGCATTGTGATCAAGATAAACAGCATTGCCCAGCAAAAAGCACTGGGACACACCGCTAAAAACCCGCGTTGGGCCATTGCCTACAAGTTCAAAGCCGAACAGGTTGAAACCATTTTGGAATCCATCAGCTACCAGGTGGGACGAACCGGAGCCGTTACACCCGTTGCCAATCTGAAACCGGTTCTACTGGCGGGGACAACTGTTAAAAGAGCCTCATTGCACAATGCCGATATCATTGCCCAACTGGATGTCAGGGTGGGTGATCATGTGTATGTGGAAAAAGGTGGCGAGATCATCCCCAAGATCGTGGGGGTTAACCTTGAAAAACGAAAACCGGGCACACCTCCTACCCGCTTCATCGGGTATTGTCCCGAGTGCGGAACCAGGCTGGAAAGAAAAGAAGGAGAGGCCGCTTTTTATTGTCCCAACGAAGACCATTGCCCTCCGCAGATAAAAGGGAAACTGGAACACTTCATTTCCCGAAAGGCCATGAATATTGACAGCCTTGGCGAAGGAAAAATAGAGGTTCTTTACGATAACAAACTGGTAGCCAATCCCGCGGATCTGTACGACCTGACTTACGATGACCTGTATGGCCTTGAAAAGATAATCCCGGCCGAAGAGGGAAAAAAAGAAAAAAAGATCAGTTTCAGGAAAAAAACGGTAGAAAACATTCTGAAAGGGATTGAACAATCCAAAAATGTTCCTTTTCCGCGTGTGTTGTATGCCATCGGTATCAGGTATGTGGGTGAAACAGTTGCCAAAAAACTGGCATTACATTTTAAAAGAATGGATGCTCTGATGCAGGCTTGTTATGAAGAATTGATCGCCGTTGAAGAAATCGGAGAAAAAATTGCCAGATCGGTGATCGGGTATTTTGCAAAACCTGAACACCTGAAAATGATAAAACGGTTGAAAGAAAAAGGCATACAAATGGAAATCCGCGAGGAGGAAAAACCGGTGGCGCCTATTCTTGAAGGGAAGAGGTTTGTGGTAAGTGGTGTTTTTGACAATTACTCCCGCGATGAGATCAAACGGCTGATTGAGATTTACGGAGGCAAAAACGTTTCTTCCGTATCTTCTAAAACCGACTATGTGCTGGCGGGCCACAACATGGGACCGGGCAAAAAACAAAAAGCCAAGGAATTGGGTATTCCCATTATTTCGGAGGAAGATTTTGAGGAAATTATCGGGAAATAGAAAGACCCGATGCACTGCCCACGTCAAGCCAACAATGGGCTGACGTATTTCAAGGATATGCCCACCAATTTATCCCCAAAATGGGATAATGCGTGCAGGGACTCCCGTTTAGATCGGAGGGATCAGGGG
>CAZMOS010000131.1:0-10672 GCA_964567945.1 uncultured Lentimicrobiaceae bacterium | reverse complement strand
TCGGATACGGATACAAAGGGATTATCAATCTCGGGTTCTCTGCGCAGTTGTTTTAGGGTTTTATGGTTCAGTGGTTTTATCCCCGCCCTGAAGGACGGGGTAACTGAAGGAGACTATTGTATTAATTCTACTGTCCATTTTCGATTCACCTATGGACTGATTATATCTGCTGAACTAATTTTATCCTTCCCAATATTTCCTATTTTCGCTTTCTTTAAAACGAACCTATAGGACGAATGCCGGTGAATTCCGATCATATCAAGCTGTTTTATTCCGGTTACATCAGCCGGCAAATACAGGTCGGGGATCGGCTTATTGGCGGAAACAATCCCGTCTGCATCCAGTCAATGACCAATACTTCAACAAGCAATATCCCGGCAACGGTAAAACAGATCCGGCAACTGGCTTCTGCCGGTTGCGACATTGTACGGCTGGCGGTGCAGAATATGAAAGAAGCCGGGGTTCTGCCTCTGATCAAAAAAGAACTGAAAAGATCGGGTATTCATATTCCCCTTGTTGCCGATGTTCATTTCAACCCGGAGGTTGCGGAGGTGGCGGCGCACTATGTGGAAAAAATCAGGATCAATCCCGGCAATTATGTTGACCGGAACCAAAAGAAAACAGAATATTCCGAAAAAGATAATTTGCAGGCCGTGGAGCGGATCAGAGAACGGATAAAACCATTATTGAAAATATGCAGACAGGAAGGTACGGCCATCCGCATCGGGGTCAATCATGGGTCTTTGTCGAAACGGATACTTGTCAGGTACGGGAATACGCCGGAAGGAATGGTGGAGTCGGCGATGGAGTTTATGGGAATTTGCCACAGTGAAAACTTTGATAACCTGACACTATCCCTTAAAGCCAGCGATGTGTTGACAATGATCGAAGCCAACAAACTGCTTGTTAAAAAGATGAAAGCCGCCGGGTATGATTATCCTGTCCATCTTGGTGTCACAGAAGCAGGGAGTGGTGAAGACGCCCGGCTGAAATCCATGGCAGGTATCGGTTCGTTGCTTGCTTTAGGGATTGGGGATACCGTCCGGGTTTCGCTTACCGAAGATCCGGTCAATGAGATTCCTTTGGCAAAGGCACTGGCCGGATATTATGGAAGAAATAAAAAGGCAACTGAAGAAACCGTCCGGCGTGCAACAGTTTATGAAATCGAAACCGGCAAAACACTTAAAGACCTCACGGGTCAAAGATTTCCGGTTGTTTCGGATTCGCAACAATCTGATTTAACATTTGATCCCACACAGCAAATGTTGATTACCAAAACAGATCAGGAGTTCAGGATGCGTACGGGTCGGGAATTTCCTGCACCTGAAAACAGTATCGTTAAATTATCATATCCGGAAACCTTACCCGTTGCCGAACTGATGATGAAGGCCGCCGTTGATTTTACTTTACTTGCCGGACATCTTTCTTCGGCCGCCATCTGGATCGAAAACGGCACGACAGAAGAACCGGAAAAACTCGGATCATTATCATTGAAAATCCTGCAGGCACTCGGCAAGCGGTTTTCTCAGGCTGCTTATGTTGCCTGCCCTTCCTGCGGGCGATCACAGTTCAATGTCATTGAAAAGCTGGAAGAAGTCAAAAGAGCAACTGCGCATTTGAAGGGGCTGAAGATCGCTGTAATGGGTTGTGTTGTCAATGGAATTGGTGAAATGGGTGATGCTGATTACGGGTTTGTGGGAGCCGGGCCGGGGAAGGTTACCTTGTATAAATCGGGGAAACCTGTTTTAAAAAATATTCCTGAAATACAAGCTCCTGAAAAACTCATTTCTTTAATAAAGAAAAACAAGGATTGGAAACCCTGACCAAAAACATTATCTATTTTTGTTGAAAACTCCAAAACAAAAAATAAAAATGAAACTCACCCACATAGAACACATCGGAATTGCAGTCAGGAGTCTGGAAGAAAGCATCCCTTTTTTTGAAGAAGTCCTGGGATTGAAATGTTATGCAACAGAAGAGGTGAAGGACCAGAAAGTGAAAACGGCTTTTTTTAAGATCGGCGACACAAAGATCGAATTACTGGAAAGTACCGACCCGGAAGGCCCTGTCGGCAGGTTTATCGAAAAACGCGGGCCGGGGCTTCATCACCTGGCATTTGCGGTTGAAAATATTGAATCGGCGTTGGAAGAAGCGGAACAAAAAGGTGTGAAACTGATTGATAAAAAGCCGCGCGAAGGTGCCGAAGGGCTGGATATCGCTTTCCTTCACCCTTTGACAACCTTTGGAATACTTACCGAATTGTGTGAAGACAAAGGGAAAAGATAAACCCGGTTTCTTTCGCCTTTTTAAGTTTTTAATGCCACCAATGTTTGTGAATTAATCAGGTTAGATGACCGGAGTGGCCTTATAACAATCAATACTTCAGTTTCCGTTTTTTTCTATATTTGACCTGAAAATAAATATATTTTACAGGATTTATGCTTACAATAGGTATTGCAGGAGGAAGCGGGTCGGGTAAGACCACAGTTGTGGAAAAGATCGTGGAATTGCTGCCCGACAATGCCGTTGCCGTTGTTCCGCAGGATGCTTATTATTACGATAACGGCCATTTGACAAAAGAAGAAAAACTAAAAATAAACTTTGACCACCCCAACTCGATCGAGTGGGCTCTGCTTGCCAGGCATCTTGATACCCTGAAAAGAGGGGAAAACATACAGATGCCGATCTACAATTACGTTACCTGTGCCCGTGCACCGGATACTATACTGGTAGAACCGAAAAAAGTAGTGATCGTTGAAGGTATTCTGATACTGTCTCCTCCCGAAATGAGGGACAGGCTCGACATAAAACTCTTTGTGGCAACCGACAGCGACGAACGGCTGATGCGCATCATTAACCGTGATATCATCGAACGCGGGAGATCATACAACGATGTTCTCGCACATTACAAGACCTTCGTAAAACCGATGCATGAAGAGTTTATCGAACCCACTAAACTTTATGCCGATGTCATCATTCCACAAGGCGGAAACAATAAGGTAGCAATTGAGATGGTCGTATCAAGGATAAAAATGAATCTGCATATTTAAGTTTTATTAATAATTTTTTAAACTATTTAAAACCTATTTTAATTTCTTACGTATATAACTATCCAGCAAACATGAAAATTAAAAAACTAAGGTGAAGAATTTTATTCTGAACGGAGGATAGCACAATTAAAATTTCATAAAGGCTATGATGGTGTGGATAGTTATTATAATGTATTTGATCATTTCCTTCCTGCTGACTTTTTTCAGCATTCAGCGGGAAAATGAAGGATTGAAAATTTTCCTGATCAGTCTTTTGCTCACACCTGTTACCGGATTGGTTTATATTTTATTCCGGAAAAAGAATTACAAAAAAGTGCATTTTTACTATTGTCCCGAATGCGAATACATTTACCCGGTCAAAATGAAATATTGTCCCATTTGTGAAGAAAACGGAAAACGGGTAAAACTCTTCAAATACAACAGCCCGTACAAAGTATCCGATAAAATAATACAAACCAGATTAACATAAAAACCCGCTGAAAAAGCGGGTTTTTTTGTATTGTTTAAAAAGATCATTTTTCTTTTGCAATCTCTTTTCTTTCAATAAAATGTGTGATTACCAGCCCTATTCCGCCAAACAGGAATACCATCGAAAAATAGGCTGCTTCTTCATTTAATGAAGTGGTTTCAACAAGCGTTGCCCCCAGCAAGATGCCTATAGCCACACCGATGAACAAAAGGCCAAATCTCACTCCCTGAATGGAAGTCTTGGCAGGGGCTAACCATACCGAAGCATCCACTCCTTTTTCCAGCAAAGCCATCCTTTCTTTTCTTCTGACAAGAAGATAAATTACAGCATAGGTAAAACCGAAAATTATTAACAGAATGAATACGGGTAAGAGGGTTTCCATGATTTAATTTTTTAAATGATTAACAAATTGTTTCATGCTTATGACGCACTTCCGGTCTTCAGGTTACAAAATTTTTTTTAACTTTGAGCAGTGAAAAATATGCAAGATGGTAGATTTGTCACAACTATCCCGGGAAACAAATTATCTGAACATTAAAAAAAGAGATCCCTTTTGCTAATGCTTTTCTGCCGCATTTGAATTGATCAAATGCCATCTGTTTTATTCCCTTATTTACACAAAAGCCAGAAAACATGAAATTACCTTTTTCAGAATCCTATAAGATAAAAATGGTTGAACCCTTGCGCCGGAGTACCAGGAAAGAAAGGGAGCAGTGGATCAGGGAGGCAAAATACAATCTTTTTAACCTGCGAAGCGATCAGGTGTTCATTGATCTGCTTACCGATTCAGGTACAGGTGCCATGAGTGACCGTCAATGGGCTGAAATGATGCTGGGTGATGAAAGCTATGCCGGTTCCTCGTCTTATTACAAGCTGAAAAATGCCATACTTGATATCACGGGCTTCCCTTATTTTTTACCGACCCACCAGGGGCGTGCAGCCGAAAATGTTTTGTTCTCTGCCATGATCAAAGAAGGGGATCTGATACCCGGAAACTCTCATTTTGACACCACCAAAGGACATATCGAATACCGAAGGGCCAAAGCCATTGATTGTACAATTGACGAAGCTTTTGACACTACACTTGATCATCCGTTCAAAGGGAATGTTGACCTTATGAAGCTCGAAAAGGTTTTAAAAGAAAACGCCAGGGATAAAATTCCCATGATCATTGTGACCATAACCTGTAATTCTTCAGGGGGACAGCCTGTTTCGATGAAAAACCTTCGGGAAGTAAAAAAACTTGCCGACAGGTATGAGATACCCCTATTTTTCGATTCGGCCCGCTTCGCCGAAAATGCTTATTTTATCAAGATCAGGGAAAAAGGATATGCCGGCAAAAATATCCGGGAGATCGTTCAGGAAATGTTCAGCTACGCCGACGGCATGACCATGAGCAGCAAAAAAGATGCAATTGTCAATATGGGTGGTTTTATCGCCATGCGTGACAAAGATCTGTTTGACCGTGCCAGCATGTTCAATATCTTATTTGAAGGATTTATTTCCTATGGTGGCATGTCGGGAAGGGACATGAATGCTTTGGCCCAGGGTCTGTATGAAGGTACCGAATTCGATTACCTGGAAACAAGAATAAACCAGGTTGCTTACCTGGGCAAAAAACTGAAAGAACACGGAGTTCCTGTCCAGTATCCTTTTGGCGGCCATGCCATATTTGTGGATGCCAAACGATTTTTACCGCAGATACCACAACAAGAGTTTGTGGCACAAACCCTTGCTGTCGAACTTTACCTGGAAGGGGGAGTGCGTGGCGTTGAAATAGGAACACTGCTTGCCGATCGTGACCCCGAAACCCGTGAAAACCGCTATCCCGAATTGGAAATGTTGCGACTGACCATACCCCGCCGTGTTTACACCCGTGATCACATGGACTATGTGGCCGTTGCGCTCAACAACGTTTTCGATCGCCGTGAATATATTCGCAAAGGTTTTGTCATCGTCAACGAAGCTCCTATTTTAAGGCATTTTACTGTGGAACTGGAAAGAGCGTGAGGGGTTGGAGGTAACTGTTAGGTTCTTTTATCTTTTTTATACCATCCATCCACTCTTCCAGGTCCTGCGGACTCTGGAAGGTGTTCCGGATCCCAACACCTTATACCCTTCCTTTATATTATTTCCCTCCTTCACAAATCACTAATCCAAAACTCATTACTTTTACACTTCAAACAGAAGTCTTATGGACAGGACAAAAAAAGAAAAACGTTACGGAAGGCTTTACAGGCAAATTAAAGAACTGATTAAAAAAAGCAGCAACAATCCTTTTTCCAACATGGCGACGATCAATGCCGTGCTTCATCATAAAATGGATTATTTTTTCTGGACAGGATTCTACCTGCTTCAGAATGGACGATTACAGGTGGGGCCTTACCAGGGACCGCTGGCGTGCATTGACCTGAAAAAAGATACCGGCGTCTGCTGGGCGGCTATCAGCCGTGGCGAAACTGTTGTTGTTCCCGACGTGCATAAATTTCCCGGCCATATTGCCTGCGATTCGCGGTCAAATTCCGAGATCGTCGTCCCTTTGAAAAACAAGGAAGACCGGATTACCGGAGTGCTGGATGTGGATAGTAAAGAGCTGAATTCCTTTGATGAGACAGACGCCCAATGGCTTGAGCGGATTGTTCACCTGGTCTATCATTTTTGAGTCGCAGTTATAAGTTTCTTAATTTTGTGCTCTTAATCCCGCGGTACAATGAATGTTCTCTTTGTTCTCATGATTCTGGCACTGGCTTTTCAGGTTTTACCTGTAGCACTGGGGATGAGCTATCGGGAATTGAGATTCCGGACATTTTCATTCTCTTTTATCCTTGTATTAGGGCAGCTTTTGATGTTTCAGATAGGTTATCTGCTTGGGAAATGGATTTTGTATCTGACGGAAGGGTTTCAGGGAACTGTGATCTTTATCGGATTTGCACTGATCGGGTTCCGCATAATCATGGAATCGTTTAAAGTTCGAAAAGGGGAAAGGACTTATGTTTTGGAACAACCGTTAACCGTAACACTTGCATCTTTTGCCCAGTCCGTTAATACATTTTTAGCCGGAATATTATTTACATTGTTACCAGTGGGAAACAGGCTTTTACTGATCGTCCTGTTTATTTCAGCAACCCTGGTTGTGACAACAGGCATCGCAATGAAGCCGGATAAAACGTCTGGCGCATTGTCATCCTTATTATTTTTGCTGGGTGGTATTGTGATGTTATTTGCTGCATTGTTTCTCGGATTTTTTATCTAATTGTCATTATGAAATCAAGATCGTTATTTTTTCTTTTCTCTTTTCTCTTTTTAGTTTATGCAATTTATGCACAGATACCGTCCGGGTATTATGACGGAACCGAAGGGCTGACGGGAGATGAATTAAAAACTGCTTTGCACAATATCATCAAAGGACATGTGGAATACAGTTATAGTAATCTCCGGGATTTTATCCTGCCTGAGTCGGACGAAGACCCGGATAACAGCAACAATGTAATTCTGATATATACAGGGATTTCACGGGCAAAAAGTAATTTTGGCGGGGGGCAGGGGCAATGGAACCGGGAGCATGTGTGGGCCAAATCGCACGGTGATTTCGGCACAACACCCCCGGCAGGAACCGATGCCCATCATGTCAGGCCGGCGGATGTTCAGGTGAACAGCACAAGGGGCAACCTTGACTTTGATAACGGAGGAAATCCTGTTTCAGGTTGTTCGGGCTGTAAAATTGACAGCGATTCATTCGAACCGCCCGATGATGTAAAAGGAGATGTGGCGCGTATGATATTTTATATGGCTGTCAGGTATGAGGGCGATAACGGAGAACCCGACCTGGAAGTGGTGGACCGGGTGAATACATCACCGGCACCCGAGCATGGAAAATTATCCTCATTGCTGCTCTGGAACACACAGGACCCTCCTGATGATTTTGAAATAAACCGTAACGAAGTGGTTTACGATTACCAGCAAAACCGCAACCCTTTTATTGACCATCCCGAATTTGTGGACGAAATATGGGGCAATGCCAATGCAATAAGCGACAACCTGAACATGAATCTGTCCTGCTATCCCAACCCCTTCGTCAACAACGTTTTTGTTGAATATGGCGGGAGCGACTCGCTGACATGGTTTGTGGAAGCCATGGACGGGAAGACGGTGGAAAACGGAGTGCTCCGCCCGGGCAGGTCAAAGATCGGCCTTTCTGATAACAACCCGGGATTGTACGTGTTGGTGATCAGGGCTGAAAACGGCAGGCAGATCAAAACCTATAAACTTTTGAAAACGGCACGATAGATGAATAAACTACCATACATCAGGATAACCAAAGAGTTTAAATTTGAGATGGCGCATGCCCTGAAGGGATACGACGGCCCCTGCCGCAACATTCATGGCCATTCGTATGAACTGAAAGTGACCGTGGCCGGAAATCCCGTTACCGATGAAAACGATCCTAAACTTGGCATGGTCATGGACTTCGGCGACCTGAAAAAGATCGTAAGGAAATCCATCGTAGATGTGTTTGACCATGCATTGGTTTTATACGATAAAATGCCGGAAACGCTTATCAGCGAACTGAAAAACAATTTTGATAAAGTCATCCTGCTTCCTTACCAGCCCACCAGCGAACTGATGGTTTCGGATTTTGCTGAAAGAATTCAGAAACAACTTCCTGAAAACATCCATCTGAAACACGTCCTTCTTCGGGAGACCGTCACTTCTTATGCCGAGTGGTTTGCAAAGGAAAACAGGTAAAAACATTAATCTGCAAATATGCGAATGGTTTGGTATTTTATTTGAGAAGGAAAAATCGAAATGATTTTCTGAAAGGAGGGTGAAATTATGACAGTAAATGTTGATCTTACCAAACTGAAAACACATAAAGACGCCGAAGATAAAGCCGCCTTCACTAAAATTCTTGTTGATTTTTTACCGCATTTGCGGAAACTGGTACGCCATAAACTTCGTCAGATGGAAGTGAACGGCGAAATACCCCGCAATATGTACCCGGCACAGGGCATTGCTGATGAAGTCTATTTAAAAGTATATGAAGCGTTTCATGAAGGACTGGTTGATCCGGAAAAACTGAAAATCCGAATGTACGCAATAGCCAGGGAAATTTTGCTGGATATGAAAGAAAGGCATACCGGCAAAAGGGTTTCGACGGAAACATTGCTGGATGAGGAAACCAGAGCGCTTGAAGAGAAATATTCAGCCGATGCCGAAGGAGAGGTCGTGCTGGTTGAAGACCTGGATGATATTTCCTATCACCAGGATGAATACAAAGAAAATATTCTGATACTTGAAGAACAACAAATTGACGACCTTGTGGAAGGGTTTAATTTGGCCGAAGAGAAAAAGTTAACCAAAACCGAGACACAGATCATTGGCAGGGCATATCATGATCTTCCAGAGCTAAGTCAATCAGTCGTTGAACATTATGCCTTTGCGGGATTCACAAAGGTTCAGGTTGCCGAAATTCATGGCATAGGAGTTGAAGACGTGGAAAATATTCTTGAAAAAGTAAGAACACGGTTGGAGGGATTGCTGTAGTTCACCGTCACTGGTAACCGGGGATGAACTTACTACAGGAAGTAAAACCATGCCCCCTGAATGGTTTTACCATTTTTGGATTTGCCAAAACAAAAAGTTTATAAGCAGATACTAATCAAAGGGTCGGGGCATTGCCCCTTTTTTAGTTCAGGAAATCAACTGATTCATTTTTCGTCTCTGTTGTATCTATACCCGCTTTAATAAAATGATTTCTATTCAACGACCAAATCCTTCTTTTTCGGGAACTTTACAGTATAGGAGATCATTTTTTCCACTGTTTCTTTCGGTGCAAGTTCTATCTCCCAGGTAACCTCACCTGTTTCCTGATCCAGTTTCCCGTTTGAAAGCTCTTTTACATCCACGGTAATTTCCTGGTTGTTCGATACGGGGACCTGATCCAGTACGATCAGTTTGATCTTTTCAGACTTATTATTCCTGATAGTCGTTTTCCACGTCCGGCTTTCGATCACATTTCCGCCAATGAATTGTTTACCCGTATGTTCTTTCTCCTTTGTTCGTTTGATTGAAATGTTCTTATCCGGCCCCAAAGATATTTCAAGAGTATCACTCAACTGTTTCAGGTCCAGTACTGATTTACCGACATAAGTGTTCTCGTAATAAAGATTCACCTCGCCGTCCAGCAAACTGTATTGCTCCCAGTCAACAACATTGGCGATCAGAAACGCCTGCGGGGTAATTTTGGGAACAGATTTATAGATATATGATGAATTCAGCTCAATCTCTTTCATCTCTATTGTCAGGTTATTGGAATTTGAGTTCAGCGTATAAGGCGTTTTGATATTGAATTCGAAATTTGTTTTATGCTCGTAAACATTCACATCAACAGGTATGGTTTTCTCTTTCGCTTCTTCTTTTCTTTTTCTGGAAATTAATGGTTTACGAGGTATTTTATGATCTATTACCATTACTTCTTCCAGCAATTCAGCACTCGGACTTAATGAAATATTAAGGAAATTGCCGGTGACCGGAACTTCTGCTGTTTTATATCCGACAAAATTTATCTGAAGTGTTTTGGCGCCTGCCGGGAGAGACAACGAAAATTTCCCGTCTTTGTCCGTTGTGGTTCCTATTGATGTTCCTTTTACCACCACGGTAGCATAAGCTACGGGATCTCCGGTTTCAATGTCTTTGACAACACCGCTTACTTCATTTAATCTTATTCCCGGTACGTATCGGGAAGAGTAACCCATATTCTGTATTGTATAATTATTGAAATCAAGATAATACGGATACAAAAAAGGAATGCTGGCGGATTCGGCCGGAGTGGCATTTGAAAAGGTCAGCTTCACATTTTTCCAGTCTATTCCCGTGTTTTGGTGAACATTGGCTTTGTAAAATAATCTGACCGGTGAACTGATGTCATCAACCCGGATGTCGTAAGACGGATACCATCCGGCATTGCTTACATAATAACTCAAAATGATCTTTCCTTTGGTTTCACTCTTTGATGAGACAATGACCGTTATTTCAGAGGTGGGCAGGTCTTTTTTTGCTTTGGCTTCCTGAACCTGTTTTTTCAGCGAAGTGATCTTTTTATTTAACTCATTGATCTCCCTTTGTTTTTTCAGGATCGAAATTTCAAGCGATT
>CAZMOS010000130.1:0-10851 GCA_964567945.1 uncultured Lentimicrobiaceae bacterium | reverse complement strand
CGCATCGGATCATCGGTTCTGGTCTACAATCCCTGGGGAGTGTAATTTCGACCGGTTGTTAAGGATGAACGGAATAACCTCAAGGGTGTATCTCCGGCCCGGGCAGTGGGAATACCTGGATTACGATCCCGGAAAGCCGTTGCTTGCAATGTCCGGAAAAGCCCGCAAGTACCTGTTGAATGCACTCAGGACCAACGGGCTGGACGACCAGCGGCTGGCGGTGGTTGCAGCCATGTTGCTGGGCTATGATGACCTGATGAACCCTGAAGTTGAACAACAATATGCCACGGCAGGGGCCATGCATATCCTATGTGTATCGGGATTGCACGTAGGTATTGTTTACCTGGTAATTGGCTTTTTGCTGGGTTTTGTCAAAAGCAGGAAATTTGAACGATTCGTTAAGCCGGTATTGCTATTGGCTGTCATCTGGGCGTATGCCTTGCTTACGGGCATGTCTCCGGCAGTAACACGAGCTTCGGTCATGTTCTCCATGTTTATCATTGCCAATGCGCTGGGCCGCTCAAATGATGTATTCAATACGCTGGCAGTTTCGGCTGTGCTGATGTTGTTTATTAATCCGTTGCTGCTGTTCAATGTCAGCTTCCAGTTGTCTTATTCTGCTGTGTTGGGAATCCTGGTGTTTTTCAGGCCTGTTTACGGGCTTTTGTATTTCAGGAATAAGATTGCTGACAAGATATGGTCGCTGCTGGTTGTTTCCGTGGCGGCGCAACTGGGGACTTTTCCGCTGGCAGCCCATTATTTTCATTACATGCCTGCTTTGTTCTGGCTGACCAACCTGTTTGTGATCCCGCTTTCGTTTCTGATCATTGCCGTGGGATTCGGGTTTGTTATGTTTTCATGGTTTCCTTTTATTGCCCGCTTTCTGGGAGTTGTACTTTCGTGGATGGTTTTACTACTGAATAAACTCGTTGCCCTGGTTGGAGAATTGCCTTATCACGGAATATATGACCTCTATTATCCGTGGCTAAAAGTTTTTATTGTTTACGGGCTGGTCATCATGCTTTTTCTTATCCTGCTGAAACGAAGAACCGGTTATGTTTTGCCGGCACTTGCGTTACTTTTGTTGCTTGCTGGTTATCAGACACTGCACAAGGCCCGGTTGATCAACCAGGAAAAACTCATTGTTTACAGTGTAAAAAATCACCCGGTTTATGATTTTGTCCGGGGAACACGTCATATATGCCTTACGGACAGTGTTTTATCCGTTGATCCTGAAAAAGCGGATTACCAGTTGGAAAATTTCAGGATCGCATCCCGGCTGGAGAAAAAATATTTTCCGGTCAACAATCCTGTTACTGATACGTTGACAGGTTTGTTCTATGACGGGGAATTCGGGCAGTTCAACGATTTCCGGTTCATGGTATTGGATGAAAAATTAAAATATCATCCTTTCGGTAGTTCCGGGCAAAAGCTGGATGCTGTTATTGTATCCGGGAGGACTTATCTTGATCTGGATGCCTTACGCAAGGTTTTTGATTTCGATCTACTGATCGTTGATTCTTCGGTACCTGCATGGAAACGCCGACAACTGGCGGAAAAGGCGGAATCCCTTGGTTTGCAGTACTATGATGTGAGAAGGCAGGGGGCGTTGGTCATTGATTTTATGAAAGGAAATGATCAGAATCTGGCTTTAAAATAAAGAGAAAAAAATTTGGAGATATTAAAAAAGACAGTATTTTTGCAATCCCATTTTCGGGAAAGTTCTTAAAGAATCTGGTCTGGTAGTTCAGTTTGGTTAGAATACCTGCCTGTCACGCAGGGGGTCGCGGGTTCGAGTCCCGTCCAGACCGCAAAGGGGGAAGTTTTATTGCTTCCCTTTTTTTATTATGAGATATTTCGTTTATATCATTTACAAAAAGTTTACTCTCATAAAATTCTGAATTATAACTTCAAATACAAAACCTTTACCCCGTATGCCTTCCCCATCTTCATTGCAAATTCATTTATTTTTTGAAATAATTTAGCTTTCGTATTGATGTTTACGTTCGGATTCATTTCCATTCTGATGTTGATCGGATTATTCATCATATTATTAATAGCGTAAGCGGTTATCAAAATCTCATTATGGCTTTTCCATATTTTCATTATTCCGCTGGTTGTACCCCATCCTTTGTAAATATCAAATTTTTCAGTTTCAATCATTTCCATATCATTATTAAAACTTTCGATCATATAACCGTTTTCGATTAAATAATCAGCCACTTCTTTTAATGATAAATTGGTATCAATTAATATGGTGTTCGCCTTTTTAAAAACAAAATCCTGGGCCTTATCTTTTAATTGTGCTTTAATCTCCAGTGCCATAGAAAAGTTTAAGGCGAAAAAAGCGGTGAAAAATAAAAACGTTTTCATTAAGCGGTTTGTTTTCAAATATTTTACATACACAAATTTAGTTAAATATTTCATAACTGGCAGAAGGAAAAATCATAAACTGTAAACCTGAAAATTTTTTGAAGCTATACATCCCCTAACTTTCATAACCGCAATACAATGCTATCCGGATGGTTATACTTTTCGGTGTGAAAAGAACAATAAAGGCAGGTTTGTAGTTTTAGCCTGGTACAAATCAACTCTGCGCGGGGCTGATGCAATAAAATGCGCCAAGGAGGTGAGAATAAAGGCAAATCTTTTTCCAAACCGGATTAGTGCTTCGACTTCACATACAATATATCACAACGGTAGGAGTTGGCAAACTTTTTGGCCAGGTAATCCACTTCGCTGAACAACGTACCATTTTCGGTTAATTTGGAGCTGTGTGCCCGCATTTTGTAAGGTGAAGCCCCGTACTCGTGAGGTATGGTGAATGCCGTCACGATGATCATGTGTTTGGATTTGTCAGATGGGGCCATCACGTGGATAATCGCATTATTGATCTTTTGAGAGATCAGGTTAAAAGGGGTAGTTCGCAGGTTTGTATTTTTTTTGTTGATGCGGTCAATGTTGTAACCTTCATCTTTCAGAAATCTGGCAAACTGGATCAACAGGCTGTCGGATGGCCCGTGTTTGAGAATCTGGATGGTATTGCAGTTCCTGAACGGCTGTTCCCCTTTTTGCTGGGCATTGCCGACTGACATCCCAACCAAAACAATTAAAACCAAAAGTAATATACGTTTCATGTCTGAATCATTGGTTTGTAATAACATACACATTTCCTGCTGAGGAAAGTGCTTTTATTCGTCATTATTTTACGGAAATATTACAAGAAAGTTGCTGTTTTCGGGTTGAAAATTTTATCATACGGCAAATCCTGATTTAGGGAGATGATTACCTGTATCGGCGGCTAAAGTCGCCGGTCTTTTGATCAGGTTGGAAAACGGCAACTAAAGTCGCCGGTACAGCAAGGATTCAATCTTTATCGGCATTTGTTTTTACAAAATCCAGAGAAACGGAATTCACACAATAGCGCAGTCCGGTGGGTTTGGGACCATCGGGAAAAACGTGTCCGAGGTGGCTGCCGCAACTGGCACATTTGATCTCAATCCGGCGCATGCCGTAACCGGAATCCACCACTTCTTCAATATTTTTCTTATCCGCAACATCATAAAAGCTGGGCCATCCGGAACCGGAATCATATTTTGCATCAGAAGTGAAAAGCAGGGCGCCACAAGCGGCGCAATAGTACGTTCCTTTTTCTTTGTTTTTATAATATTTCCCGGTGAACGGCGGCTCGGTGCCGCATTGGCGGAGCACTTTGTATTGTTCGGGAGAAAGCTCATGTTTCCAGTCGTCTTCAGTTTTGTTCAATTGTTTTTTCATGATGTTTGTGTCAGCTTGCCTGCTCATGTTCAAAGAAACCATCATCGGGATCACTAAAAAGAATAATCGCATTTTCTTTTATTGGATGGATAAAGTTAATAAAGACCTGTATTTTACAAACTCCGAAAAGTACTTTTTTGTTGTATTTAAAAATGTTAAAAAAT
This sequence comes from uncultured Lentimicrobiaceae bacterium, assembly GCA_964567945.1. Classification (GTDB taxonomy): domain Bacteria; phylum Bacteroidota; class Bacteroidia; order Bacteroidales; family F082; genus JAADID01. The sequence goes on along the minus strand of CAZMOS010000130.1, from coordinate 6,910 downwards.
TGGTAGGTTTGTGGCCTGCTAAAAAAATGATATAAAATGTATAAAGAAGCACTGGAAACTGCAGAATTTCTCCGATCTGAGGGAATTGATAATGTTGGCACAGCAATCATTTTAGGTACGGGTCTTGGAAAACTTGCTGATGACATTGAAGTGAAAAAAAGCATTGATTACAGGGATATTCCTCATTTTCCTGAAGCTACGGTTGAATTTCACCACGGGATGCTGATCTATGGAAAACTGGAGGGGAAAGATGTGCTGGCCATGAAAGGGCGGTTTCATTTTTATGAGGGCTATACGCTACAGCAGATCACTTTCCCGGTTCGGGTAATGAAACTCCTGGGAGTTGAAAACCTGCTGGTATCAAATGCATGCGGGGCTGTCAATACGGATTATTCACCAGCGTCGCTGATGATCATTGACGACCACATCAACATGTTGCCGGGCAATCCCCTGATCGGGAAAAACCATGAGGAATTCGGCCCCCGGTTTCCCGACATGAGCCGTCCTTATGACCCGGAACTGATAGGGAAAATGGAAGAAATTGCTGAAAAGGAAAATATCCCGGTCAACAAAGGGGTGTATGTGGCGTGGATGGGACCCAGCCTGGAAACCCGTGCCGAATACCGTTTTATCAAAACTATGGGTGCCGATGTGGTGGGGATGTCCACCGTGCCGGAGGTCATCGTGGCCAACCAAATGGGCATGCGTGTAGCTGCCGTTTCCGTTATCACGGATATGTGCGACCCCGACAACCTGAAACCGGCTGTCATCGAAGATATTCTGCACAATGCCGGTATTGCCGAGGTTTCTCTGAACAAATTATTCAAGGGTTTGATCAGGGCGCTTTGAAAAGCTATTGGTAATTTTATGGTTTACCCATTTGTTTTTTAATGCGATCAAAATAAGATCATGTATGAAACTCCGTCCTGCTCCCGCGCGCAGGGTAAGGTCAAGGAATTTATGCTGGACATGGTTATAATTGATTGCTTCCTGCATGAAATCTTTTTCACCTGTTTTGTCCATAATAGTCAATGCGATCTGTTGCCCGGACAGGGCAGACTGATAAATCCCTTCACCCGTCAGACCCGATGCCAGCCCGGCAGCTTCACCGGCAAGAAAGATATTGCCAAACCTGTAACCCCGGTAATCGTAACTGATGGGAAAGGATTCGTACCGGGCATCCGAAATATCAATATCCTGTTTTTTCAGCCATTGATGAAAATTATCTTTGAGCTTTTTTCCGGGAAGATAACGGGCATCGGCGCAAGTTCCAACGGCAATTGTATCACGGTGTGGAAAAATCCAGGCATACCAGGAATGAAAATATTTGGCATTTAAAAAGATTTCCAACCGGCTCTTTGGATTAGTAACTGGGATTTGATATTGCACTGTAGCCAGCATCTTTTCAACCGGAAGTTTCAGATGTCTTCTGACAATGGAATTCACACCGTCAGCGCCCACCAGAAAACGGAAGCCTATTTCTTCCTCTTTGTTTATGATCACGGAATTCTTTCTGATATCAGTGACTTTTGCCTTGTTCAGGAACTGAACTTTTGTATTTTTCAGCAAACCCAGTTGCCACTTTCCCAGATCATTCCTGTTTACGGTGTACATCACCGGTTCGGGCAGTTTTTTAAAATTATGAAAATGGCGGGAATAAAAACCCACTTCATCTACTTTATGCTCGATAATGTTATCCGGCAGTTCGAGTAACGGGACGCCTTGTCTTGTGATTCCACCGGCGCAGACTTTATTCCCGGGGCTTTCATCTTTTTCAAGTAACAGTATATCAAGTCCCGAAGTGCTTAATGTTTGGGCACATTTTAACCCGGCCGGGCCGGCACCAACGATAATGACATCATATTTTGTCAATTGTTTTACAGGGTTGGAAAACAATTGACAAAAATAGAAATTGCAGGAATATATTTTATTATTACAGCAATTCTTCGATATCCTGTTTTACCAGCGGGTTACTCGGCCTTTTGGCATTAAAGTCAGCCACTTTACCCTGCTTGTCAATCAGGATATAACGGGGAATGTATTGCAGGTTGAATTCTTTGATGATCTCATTCCGCACTTTTGGATTTGCCCGGTAATGGGTTCCGTTGATATGCATTTGTGTAATGGCATTTTTCCATTTTTCAGCATTGTTGTCAGTTGAAAAATAAAGAAAAACCACGTCTTTGCCTTTAAATTGTTTTTTCAGTTCCTGCGAGTACGGCATTTCACGTTTACAGGGGCCGCACCAGCTTGCCCAGAAATCGAGATAAATGACTTTCCCCTCATATTTGCCGAGGATGTCTTTTAACGACAGGTTCTGATATTGTTCATTACCCAGGTCGTAAAGATTGACTTCCTGATTATCAGAGGGGGAATCGGATACGGCGGCAGGGCCTGCTTGCGCCTGAAGAAAATAGATACTTAATAAAAAGAGTATCGAAGTGAGGGTCAATTTTGTTTTCATGGTTCTCATTATATCTTTATTTATTAATTCTGAAATGTTTTCATTGTGGATTTGTCGCAAAAATACGGAGTTAATTACAGGGGAAACACTAAAAGAATGTTAAAAAAGAGTAAAAACCAGTATTGTTTCAGGCAGCGGCGTAGCGATCGCAAAATTTCACGCAGCACCGCAGCGATCGCGACGTTCATCGTTGCGGCGCTGCGTCGTGGCGTGAAAAAGGTATAGTTCCTATTTTTGGTTTAAGCTTTTATTGTGGATAAATACTTCCAGAACACGCCGGAAATTATATTACCGGGTAAAGACAAACTGCACCATGTTGGCTCCCATTTTCAGGGCTTCCAGTCTTTTTTCGGGCGAATCGTGGTGAACTTCGGGAGATTCCCAGCCGTCGCCCAGGTCGGATTCGTAATCGTAAAAGCACACGAGCCGGCCTTCATAAAAGATTCCGAAGCCCTGTGCCGGTTTACCATCATGTTCATGGATTTTGGGCAGGCCGTATGGAAAATCATATTTCTGGTGATATATCGGATGCGAAGCTGGTAATTCGACAAATTCCTTTCCGGGAAAAACCTTTTTCATCTCGCGGCGGATGTATTTGTCCAGGCCGTAATTGTCGGAAACATGCAGGAACCCGCCTGCGATCAGGTATTTGCGTAAGTTCTCTGCTTCTTCCGGGCTGAAAATGATGTTGCCGTGGCCGGTCATGTCAATGATGGGATAATTGAACAATTCGATGCTGCCCACCTCCACCGTAGGCATTTCGGGGCTGATATCAGTATTGATATTTTTATTGCAAAAAGCCACCAGGTTGGGCAGAGAGGTAGGATTGGCATACCAGTCGCCGCCGCCGTTGTATTTCAGTAAAGCGATCTGCACCTGCTGTGCGAGGGATGACATCGTCAGCAAAAGCAAAATAACCGGTAGTAGGAACAGCTTTTTCATTTGTCGGCAAAGGTAATAAAGGTGAGGTTGAAAGCCATCAAAAAATTTGTTAAGAAAACCTACCTACTTGGCGGGGATTAGCAATCACTTCTCAAATAAAACATCAGGTTTTATAAATTCAACAAATTCACCGTATGGCAGGCGACGACCGCTGCTGTTTCGGTACGCAGGCGGGAAGGACCAAGGCGGACGGGTTTGAAACCGTTTTGAGCGGCCATTTCCACTTCTGACGGGCTGAAATCTCCTTCAGGGCCAATGAGGATGAGAACCGGATTCCCCTTTGTGTAAACTTTTGAAAGTTCATCAGTTACTTCCGGATCTATGTAAGCAATGTACTTTTCTCCGTCAAAAGGTTGTTTGACGAAGTTACCGAACCTTACCGGAGGGTCAAGCCGGGGGAGTGTTGATTTGAGCGACTGCTTCATGGCGGCGACCAGAATTCGTTCCAGCCTTTCCGTTTTTACCTGCCTGCGTTCGGAATGTTCGCAAATGACGGGAGTAATCCGGCCAATGCCGATCTCGGTTGCTTTTTCAAGAAACCATTCGTACCGGGTGATGTTTTTTGTGGGGGTTACGGCCATGCACAACAGATGTCCGTTAATGTCAGCGCCTTGTTTTTTTTCAACGACTAAAAGCCGGCATGCCCTGGAATTGTCATCCTCAATGCGGCAATCATAAAAGAATCCCTTTCCATCGGTCAGCATCACCGCGTCTCCGGTCTTCATCCGGAGGACACGTAATAGATGCTTTGATTCTTCGGGGCTTAATGTGTGGTGATCCCCTGAAATATCCGGTGCATAAAACAGATTCACTGCTATCTGTTTAGCGATGCTTAATTGATCAGTATCTTTTTGGTAACCATCGTATCTTTTCCTGTCATTCGCAGAAAATAAATACCAGGCTTCCAGTTGTTGCTTACTTTCACTTTGACAGAACCGGATTGTCCGGTAAGTTTTTCCTTGTAAACAAGCTGTCCCAGTTGATTGGTGATAACCAGATCATCAAAAGATTGTCCGAACCGGATCACAAATTCACTGTTTGCCGGATTCGGGAACACAAATACTTCGTCTTCGGCGATGCTTGTTTCTTCCTGTCCGACATACTGGCTGACCTGGATATTATCTATCATCATAGGGTTTCCGTAGGCGCTGTAAGTTTCAAAAGCCAGACGTACGTTTGCCTGTCCGGCCCAAGGTGTCAGCTCCACATCAATGCAGGAGGCACCCCACCCGGCCATACACCAGTCGGAAGCGACCTGCGGGTAAAAATCATCCGTTTGTTCATGAGTGGCAAAATTCCCGCTTCCGTCTTCACCACCGGCAAATACGCGTGTCCATTCCTGTCCGCAATCTCCCGAAACATAGATGATCAGGGAATCAGTGAGTTGATCATGCCTTTTTGCAAAAGCATATTGCAGTTCCAATGCGGCCGAGCTCATACCTTCCAGGTTGAACGGGGGAGAGATCAGACGGTCGCGTTCGCCGATCGTATAATAAACGCTGAAATCAATTCCTGCCGAAATGTTACCCGGCGCTGTTCCCCCGGTTTCAAACATTTCCCAGGTTACGTCATTATCGGGGTTTTCAACAGTCCAGCCTACAGCGCTGAAATCATTGTCTTCGAATGTTTCTTTGTAATAGGGTTGATAACCGCCCGGGTTTACGATTCCCTCTTTGGTGAGTGTGGAAGACCCGTTCAGATTCCATGCAGTCAGGGTAACATTGTATGTTCCGGCAGCATCAAACACGACCTGGGGGTTACGACTGGTGTCACCGGTTCCGTTCACAAAGGTAACACTCGGAGGATCGAAAGACCAATCCCATTGTATCGGACTGTATTTTGTGAGGTCGGTAAAAGTAACCGTGTCGCCAAGGCATTCATAGTCTTTATCTGCTTCAAAATCAACATCAGGTAAAATTGTCGAGCTGACGGTGATGTAATTTTCTTTAATGATCGTATCGGATCCCAACAGATTGCTGGCAATAAGTTTCACATCGTAAGTGCCTTCGGTATCATACTCTATATCCTGGGGATTTTTTTCCGATGAAGTATCCGGTACAGCCCCCTCGAATGTCCATTCCCACTGGTCGGGAATACCTTCTGTCAGGTCGGTAAAATCAGCAGTTCCTCCTGTAGGAACGATGGTTTCATAAGCCGTAAAATCGGCAACCGGCTGGGCGGCAAAGCTGATAGAGGCAATTTGTGTTTTCCATGCCCAACCACCATTGGAATATTCGGTCGTAAACCAGAAAGTCTGTCCGTCTGAGGGATCAACCGACATCATGGCGTAGTCGCCCCAGCGGCTGACGCCGGTTTGTGATTTAGTGCCTTCCACAATAGAGGTTTCGTCAATATCAAGGATGCCCAGTCCCATGGGAGCGCCCGTTGTCTGTCCCGCCACACGGATGGAAGGATAGGTTGAAGTTCCGGAAACGGAATATCCTACGGCAATGTCGCCGTTATCATTCATGGCCACGCTGGCCATCCAGCGGCTGTCACCATCGTCCGGGGCATAAGTTCCCTGTTGGTATATGCTCCAGCCGTCGCCTGTATTTCTTAATTCATACCAGCGTATTCCGGCACGCCCGCCACCTGCATTCACAGTATGATTGGTCAGCATCACTTCATAGTCGCCGAAGTTCCGGTATTGCAGGCGATACATCAGCCTGCCCGCAAGTGTTGACAATTTCTGGCTTGTACCGGGTTGAGAAACGGTAATGCTACTTACTGAAAACGGTTCGGTTGTCAATTGTTGTGTGAGTGTAACTGTTGAGTTTGCCGTGTTATCCCAGTCAACCGATACTTCCCAGATACGGAGCTTGTTGCTGCCCATGTTCATGAAATAATTGGGGGAACCTTCAGGTGGCTGCACCGATCCATCGGCATCAGCAGGTAAAAGGCTTCCGTATGCTGTTCCCAGGCTGAAAAAGATAAGTGTGGCATCCGGGTCACCGTTGAGCATGGCATCACGGTCAACAATACAAACGCCTGCGCCCGCCCAGTTTTGAGCATTGGCAAACTGATTAACGGAAAAATAATAACCATCAGGCCAGATCCCAAACTTGGGATAATCGGGCATATTGTCGAATTCAAAAGCATACCTGTACCATGAACCGGTAGGGTCCGATGTAGCCGATATGGCTACCAGTTCATAATATTTGTCATTTGTCGTGTTAACGGCAAACTGGCTGGCGAGCCAACGGTCGGCATATTCATCATATAATACAATGGGGTCTCCGTCATTGGCATTGTCAAAAGGCTGCCCGTCATCAAAGCCTTCCCAGAGTGTTTGATTGTCAGCGGGTTCCATGACCTGGTTCCCGTCCTTATCCCAGATTGCAAACGAAAGGTTGATCATCTGAAAATAATGATCCAGGCCCACATCGCCATCCGTATCGGGAGGTGCAACACCGTTGAGGTTGCTTACACCGGGAATATTCAGGTTTATGGTGGGTTCACTTCTTGATCCCCTTAATGTCTGATCTTGTAATACCGGGTCGGGGC
>CAZMOS010000129.1:0-11023 GCA_964567945.1 uncultured Lentimicrobiaceae bacterium | reverse complement strand
ATCTTCTGTACTAAATTTTTCACTTCTGTCACCATTTCTATCAAATTGCCTTTCGATAAAAACCTGTTTCTCGCCAACTAATGATTTATAAGTTGTAGGAGGATTTATGTAAATTCTGATTTTAATTTGTTGTTTCATTTTAGATGAGCGTAACATCTTTGCTCTTGATACTTTGTTATAATCATCTTCAAATTTCAAAGGTTTTAAGAAGTCCGTTTGCGTATTAAAAAATAAGTTTAATGCTTTCAAAATATTTGATTTTCCAACATCATTTGACCCGGATAAAATATTTAGTGCACTAACAGTAAGAGATAATTTCTCAATAGAACGAAAACTTTTTATTTCAATCTTTTTAATTAAATTATTCATGTGCTCTTCTCTTGGTTCTTATTGCTGCAACTTCTATAACACCTTTCCGTCCAAATCCAACATACGCCTTTCGGAACTATAAACCATTTATCATTTATTTTTAGATCAATCCGTATTAATCACTACGTTTTGTCGTAATTGTTTTCCCGAAACGATCACATGAAACAGCATAGTTGGTTAATGCTGGCTTATATACACCTCAAATGTATAAAAATATTCCTTGTGTATGCGCAATCTTTGTTTTTCTGCAAATTAATTAGGATAAGTTTCCGTTCCCACTGCGGCAGGGATGGAAGCGGATACCCCGCAGCCACGGGACCGGTTGAGGCTTGCGGTGGCAGGGCGACAGGGAAGCCACTGCCGGCGCTTTAGCCGAAACGGTTTCCGGGGTGAGGAGTAGCAGCGGACTGCCCGGTGCGGTTTGCGCGGGCGGGGATTGGAAGGATGATAAGTCATTGGGAAATGTGTTCTGTGTGTGTTGTTTGATCAATGGAATGTCGTTGGTGGAGGCACCAACGACGGTGTTGGGTGCTCAGCGTGGACGCTTGAAACGGGATCTGTCGCTGGTGGGGACACCAACGACGGGGAAGAGGGGGGCAGCAACCGCAGCCGCCATGAAAAAAATAATCCCTGTTATCCTTCAGCGTTCCTTTTTCGGCGATTGATTTGCGGTTTTCATCTGTCATTTTCTGGTTTTCTTGACTTTGGCTTGTAAATTGCAGTAACTTTGTATTATCAATTTTCGAAGTCATGAAAAGTCTTTTGACGGCATTGTTTTTACTGTTTGTCAGTGCGGGAATCGCATCCGGTCAGAATCTGCAGGCCTTTATGTCGTATGCCATTTTCAATACTCCTGACAATAATCCCTACATTGAGACCTACCTTGTGATTAACGGCCGGTCAGTATCTTATGTATTGCAACCTGACGGAACCTTCCGGGCGGGGGTGAATGTGAAGATCATTTTCAGGGAGAACGACAGCATCATTAATTATGATAAATATGAACTGGTCGGGCCGAAAATTGATGACACGTCAAAATCCATCAGCAACCTGATGGATGTGGAACGTTATTATCTTCCGAACGGAAATTATCAGCTTGAGCTGACCATACAGGATAAAAACAGCGACAAGGAAGCCGTTGTTAATTATGATGAATTTGTCATTGATTATATGAAGGGGAAGATCGGTTTTTCGGATATTGAGTTTGTGCATTCGTACGGTAAATCCGACAAAGGAGGGCTGCTGGAGAAAAACGGTTATGAGATCATTCCCTACGCCCTTGATTATTATCCCGAAGTGGCCAAAAACCTGACATTCTATTCGGAACTTTACAATATTGACAGCGTGGCAGCCGACGGGCAGTTCCTGCTTTATTATTATATCCGTCCGTCCGAACTGGATAAAAAGCTCGATCAGTATTTTTATGCCAAAAGGATGCATGCCGCACAGGTCAGGATATTGTTAAACTCCATTGATATCAGTAACCTGCCCAGTGGCAATTATATGCTGGTGCTTGAAGCCCGCAACCGGAACAACAACCTGATGGCTTCGCAGAAAAAGTTTTTTTACCGTTACAACCCGGCTGTGAAATACAATTATACGCGTATGCTTGCGCTTAACCCGAAGGAATCGTTTGCCGGGCAAATCACATCAAAAGACACCTTGAAGCAATACATTGATTATCTCTATCCCATATCCACGGAAGCTGAAAAGAATTATGCCAAATCGCTGTTCAGGGAGTCGGATGTGCCGACCTTACAAAAGTTCTTTTTGAATTTCTGGTTGCAGCGTGACAACACAAATCCGGAAGCGGCCTGGAATGAATACAAAAACAGGGTTGATCAGGTAAACAATGATTACAAAGCCGGGCGCATAAAAGGGTACAAGACAGACAGGGGATATATTTATCTCAAATACGGAAGGCCCAATGTCATTTCAAAAAGTTACAACGAGCCGGCAGCCTATCCTTTTGAGATCTGGCACTATTATTCGATGGGCAGCCAGCGTGACATCCGTTTTGTATTCTTTACCCGGGATCTGACGACAAATGATTTTCAATTGATCCATTCCACGGCCCAGGGCGAGATCACCAACCTGCAGTGGCAAAAATACATTTACGGAAGGACCTGGGATCCGCTGGATATTAACGATGTGACCATTCCTTCGACCTATGGCAGCTTTGCTACCGAGTATTATTTACAGCCGAGGTAAATATCCTTTTGGAAACCCCCGCTTTTTGCTGTATTTTTGCCGTTTTTACGGTTGGGAAAACAAATGAAAGCCAGGAATTTCTTCCTCAAAATATTGCTTGCCGCTTTTGCATCATTACCAATGGGAGTATTGTATGTTGTATCTGATTTTCTTGCGTTTACGGCCGGAAACCTTGTCCGCTACAGGCGGGGGGTGATCACAGCCAACCTGGCAAAATGCTTTCCTGAAAAAAATGAAAAAGAAATAAATAAGATTATCCGGAAATTTTACCGTAACTTGTCTGACTTAATTGTGGAACTCGTTAAATCCGGGAAGATGACCCGGGATCAGCTGGAAAAGCGGGTTGTTTTTAAAAACCAACATGTGCTTGATGATTTGTATAATGAAAAGAAGAATGTGTTTGCTTTGCTGGGACATTGCGGCAACTGGGAATGGGTAGGCAACAGAATTGCCCTTTTTCTGAAACATGACGGGGCTGCCATTTACAAACCGCTGGCAGATGAATTTTTTGATGAATACATGGTGAAACAAAGGAAGAAATACAAAGGTACGTTGATGATCGAAAACAAAAAAGTGTTTCGTACACTGGTGACGCTGAAAGACAAGCTGATCACTGTTTTTGTCCTCGCCGACCAGTCACCTCCCCCCACGGAATCGAATTATTTTTTAAATTTTTTCGGCCGAAAAACCGCTTTTTATGAGGGTACCGAAAAAGTGGCGCGTGCCTTGAATTATGCAGTCATTTACCTGGATGTTGCACGGGTTAAGCGCGGACATTACGAAGTGGAGATAAAAACCATAACGAAAAATGCAGCCGGGACGAAAGAAGGTTATATAAACACTGAGTATATGAGGCTGCTGGAAAATACGATCAGAAGGCAGCCGGATAACTGGCTTTGGTCTCATAAACGATGGAAAAATGATAAAGAAAAACCAAATTGAAAAAAGTTGCTGTTGTCATATTGAATTATAACGGAAAGGATTTTCTGCGAAAATTCCTCCCTATTGTCATTGAACGCTCCAGCGATGATGCCGAAATCTGGGTAGCCGACAACAATTCGCTGGATGGCTCCACCGAAATATTGAAAGAAGAATTTCCTGACGTTAACCTTATTGAAAACCACTTTAATGCAGGGTTTGCGGGAGGTTACAATATGGCGCTGCGTCAGATAAAAGCCGATTATTATGTTTTGCTGAATTCGGATATTGAAGTCACGCCCAACTGGATCAAACCGGTTATTGACCTGATGGAGTCGGATGAAAAAATAGCTGCCTGCCAACCGAAGATCATTGCCTATTACGACCGTTCTCATTTTGAGTATGCAGGAGCCTGTGGCGGGTTTATTGACAAATACGGCTATCCGTTTTGCCGTGGCAGGATATTTCAGGAACTGGAAGAAGACGAAGGACAGTACGATAATGCGCGGGAAGTGTTCTGGGCAACCGGCGCCTGTATGTTTGTGAAAGCCGGTGTTTACCATGAATTCGGCGGGCTGGATGACAACTTTTTTGCCCACATGGAAGAAATTGATTTTTGCTGGCGGCTGAAAAACCATGATTATAAAATTATGGTCTGTCCGGCATCAACGGTTTATCACGTGGGCGGCGGAACGCTTCCCAAACGGTCGGCACGCAAGACTTACCTGAATTTCAGGAATAACTTCGCGTTGTTATACAAAAACCTGCCGGGAGAGCGGCTTTTCATCACCTTCTTTGTCCGCCTGATCCTCGACAGTATTGCCGCCATTAAGTTCCTTTTGCAGGGTGGTGTCATGGATTTTGTAGCCGTAATTGAGGCGCACTTATATTTCTATAAAAACCTGCCGAAACTGAAGCAAAAGCGGAAAGCACTCCGGCAAAAACACGTTTCGAATATTTACAAAAAGAACATTGTCATTCAGCATTACCTGGGAGGGAAGAAAAAGTTTTCGGAACTGGATAAGAAGGATTTTAGCTGAGAGCGGTGGCGTGTTGCGGGGTGCAGGGTCTGACCTTTTAAGTCGAAGCAGGCCTGTGTGGCAGGGACTTGAAAAGTCAAATTGAGGTAAATGATTGAAAATCAGGAATGACGAATCCCTCCGCACCCCCAACCCCTAAAGGGGCGTTCTAACTCACAATGACTGTTAAAAACCGCGGGCTGGTTTCCCTTTTAGGGGATCAAGGGGTAGCGAAGGCAAATAAACAGGAATATTGAATGTCGAATGAATTTTGAAATTGCGTACAATTAACGGATAACAGATAACCAATAACCATTAACTCTTCCCTCCTAACTCATAACACTCTAATCGTCTATTTCGCAGAAAACCTGAACCACTCCAGCGCCAGCCGGTATGAATCCAGCCCGAACCCAAAAACGGAACCGGCGCAATGCGGGGCAATCAACGAGATATGCCTGTATTCTTCACGGGCCAGGATGTTGGAAATATGCACTTCTACAACAGGGATATCCATTGCTTTTACGGCATCGGCAAGGGCCACCGAGGTGTGCGTGTACCCGCCGGCATTCAGAACAACGCCATTCTGTGTCCGGACGGCTTCCTGCAAACGGTTGATCAGCTCCCCTTCGAGGTTGGATTGAAAGTAGCTGATCTGAAAACCGGGAAAATGCGGTTTTATGTTGTCCAGGTATTCTTCGAACGACTGGTTGCCGTAAATGTCTTTTTCACGTTTTCCGGTCAGGTTCAGGTTGGGCCCGTTCAGGATAAGGATTTTCATGGCTAACATTTTTGTAATTTTACAAAATTAGAAAATAAGCCCAATGTTTTCATTATCCCGGAATTTTGAAAAAGCAGTTGCCGATTATCTTTATCTGCTTGAAAAAGGATATCCGCAAAAGTCAATACTTAAAATTGTGGGGGACCGCTATCAGCTTGTCAGCACCGAACGGAGTATGCTGTACCGGGGTTTGGTCACAAAGGCCGAGCGAGACGTGAGGAAACCAAAAAAACTGAAAAAACTGCCTGCCGGTTCAAAGCTGACCATTGACGGATATAATGTGATCAGGACCATTGGGAGTTACCTGCTGGGAAAACCGGTTTTTATTGCCATGGATGGTTTTCTGCGCGATGCCGCCGAGATGCACAGGAGTACCCTGAAAAAGAAGACACTGGACCGGACGCTGGAAATGCTTTTCAACTATCTGCATTCCGTTGCTCCTCAAAATGTGATCATATATCTTGATGAACCTGTGAGCAAAAGCGGTGAGCTGGCTTCCCGGCTGAATGAACTGCTCGGGCAATACGGGTTAAAAGGCAATGCCCTGACTGCCCGTTCGCCCGATCATCATTTGAAAGCCATTTCACACGGCCTTATCTGTACGGCGGATTCGGCGGTCATAGACCTGTGCAACACAAAAGTTTTCGATATGGCAAAGGCAATACTTGATTCTGCATTTCATCCGGAATATATTACATTTGAAAAACTTAATTAATAAACCTGCTCTAAATGAAAAAGTTAATTATTCTTACCGTTCTTGTTTTGATAATCTCATCTTCTTTTTCCCAAGATTTTGTGAAGGAAGGAAAACAATGGAATATTTCGGAAGAAATGAACTTCGGGCCTACCGTCACGTTGATTTACCGGATAGAAGGTGACACAGTTGCCAATGATTTGAATTACAAAAAAGTATGGTATTATCAGGATTCGACCTTTTCCGTCGGTGTATTATTCGGCCTGATAAGGGACGACGGAGGCAAGGTGTTTTTCTGGTCCGGTAATTCGAACGGCGAAAGTTTATTGTATGATTTTGATATTGGTGTGGGAGATACGGTTCGGGTACTCAGCCTTCCCCAACAGGGAAATTGTGAAGTTGAACTGGTATGCATTGGTATGGATACGGTGAGCTACTTCGGAATACCAAGAAAAAGATGGTCATTTGCAAGTTATGACAGCGAAATCTGGATTGAAGGGATTGGCAATACATACGGATTATTTCAGAACAGATATTATGAATGTCTGAATGATGTTTATTATGATTTGTTGTGCAGCTATGAAGGGGATTCTTTGATCTATCAAAATCCCTGGGGAGATCCCTGCTATATCAATACGGTTGGTGTTGAGGAAGTGGTTGATAAATCCGGGATAAAAATTATTCCGAACCCCGTGCATCAGGATCAAAGTTTTCAGCTAATCTCTTCTGTCAGCATTAAAACGGTGGGTGTTTATGGTGTTAACGGCACGATGATCAGACAAACCGGAAATCTGAAAAACACTGATCTGACCGTTGAAACAAAAGGATTACGAAAAGGTATTTATCTGCTCAAAATCCGTTTGGCTGATAATTCGGAGGTAATCAAAAAGTTAATTATCTATTGAACATAAACGGATGGGAAACCTTACTGAAACCAACCTGGCGTAACTTTGCGCGTTCTTTGTGTACCTTTGCGTAACAGCTATTTCGCGAAGAACCGCAAAAAAGCCGCGAAGAACCGCAAAGTTTTTTCTTATGCTAAACATAATGTATTCCAGATATATAGATTTTTTTATCAAGTGCGAAACTTCAGTTAATTTATTCAATCTAACACCATCCATTCTTCCATCCTTCCAATCATCCATCCTTCCACAAAATCACTAATCACTATTCACCAATCACAAATCATTTTTTTCCTACCTTTGCACTAACCAATAGGGGTGCCTCAATACACGGGCTGAGATCATACCCTCTGAACCTGATCCGGATAATGCCGGCGAAGGGAAAGAGTTTAAAACACAACCCAACCGGCTTACCTCTGTTGATTTAATGAATCATTCACATTAGATCAATGAGTTATGCTTAAAAAAATATCAATCTTTTACCTGTTTATATTCATCGGATTACCCGTTTTTGCACAGTATGCCATTTCAGGAAAAATAACTGACAGCCAGACCGGCGAGCCGTTGCCCGGCGCCAATATCATCATCGAAAATACTTTGCTGGCGACCACTTCCGGAACCGACGGCTCCTATTCATTTCAAAAGCTGAAACCCGGAAAATATATCCTGAAAGTGACCTTTATCGGGTATTCCCCGCTGGAGAAAACAGTGGATGTCAACAAAAATGTCCGGTTGGATATTCAACTTGTTCCGACGGTTTACGTTAGCGATGAAGTGGTCATTTCGGCCATCCGGGCGGGAGGAGGCAATGTGACTACAAGCCGTGGGATGGATGCAGGGCAAATTGAACGGAACAACACCGGGCAGGATCTGCCTTATGTGATGAAAACGCTGCCCTCCACGGTCATCAGTTCCGATGCGGGTAATGGTATCGGCTATACGAACATCAGGATAAGGGGAATCGGTTTGACCGGGATAAACGTTACACTGAACGGCGTACCGGTAAATGACGGGGAATCACAGGGTGTCTATTTTGTTGACCTGCCTGACCTGGCATCGTCCGTTGACAATATGACCGTTCAGCGGGGTGTGGGTGTTTCGTCAAACGGAGAGGCAGCTTTCGGTGGAAGCATCAACATCAAGACCGGTGAATTTAATCCCGACCCTTATGGTGAACTGTCCCTTGCAGGCGGTTCTTTCAATACCTTCAAAGGAACACTGAAATTTGGAACGGGACTCATCAGGAACAAATGGCTTTTCGACGGCAGGGTGTCACTCATTCGATCCGACGGTTATGTTGACAGGGCTTCCTCTAATCTGAAGTCGTTTTATGTGTCAGGCGGCTATTACGGGAAAAAAGATATCCTGAAACTCATCGTGATGAACGGGACGGAGAAAACCTATCAGGCCTGGTACGGGACACCGAAAGACAGTCTGGAAACAAACCGCACTTACAATCCTGCCGGTGTCATACTTGACGGGAACGGGAATATTACGGGGTATTACGATAACCAGACCGACAATTACCGGCAGACTTATTACCAGTTGCATTATGCCCATGAGTTTTCAAGACAATTGAACATGGCTGCCACATTGTATTATACAAAAGGCATCGGCTATTATGAGAGCTACAAGAACAACCAGAAATTCAGCGATTACGGCTGGAACGATACCATCATAGGCGGGGATACGGTCTCACGTACCAACCTGATCAGGCAAAAGTGGCTCGACAATGATTTTTACGGGGCAAATGTTTCGCTGTCATTCAACCCCGGGCGATTTGAGTTAAACTTCGGAGTGGGAGGGAACCAGTATTTCGGAAAACATTACGGCTATGTGGTCTGGGCACAGGTGGCCCGGTTGGGTGATCACGACAGGCCATGGTATTTCAACACCGGATTGAAAAATAACTTTCACGTATTTGCCAAAGCGGGTTATCACATCAATGAAAATTTTGAAATATACGTTGACCTTTTATACCGTTACATCCATTACGATATGAAAGGAAACCACGATGACCTGCGTGACCTGACCCAGACACACGACTACAGTTTTTTCAATCCCAAACTCGGGTTGTCGTATTCAATCAACCAGCAGAACAGCTTATTCCTTTACGGGGGAATAGCCAACCGCGAACCCTCACGTTCGGTCTTCCGTGATGCTGACCCCGGGCAACAGGTATTGCCCGAGCGGTTGTATGACCTGGAGATCGGCTACAAATACAATTCCGCCCATTTTACTGCCGAACTGAACGGGTTTTATATGTATTACAAAGACCAGCTTGTGCAGACGGGCAAGATCAACAACGTGGGAACCCCCGTCATGACCAACGTGCCACGGAGCTACCGGACAGGGATTGAATTCATCGGGGCAGCAAAATTCCTGAAGATTGTCAACTGGCAACTGAATGCCACTTATAGTCATAACAAAATACTGAACTTTGTTTCTTATGTTGACAACTGGGATTTGTGGCCGGAACAGGTGGTGGATACACTGGGCACGACCGATATCTCTTTTTCCCCTGATTTTACACTTTCAAGCAATTTGTCGGTAGAGCCCTTCAGGCGGTTTTCCGTTTCTTTGATCTCGCAATATGTCAGCCGGCAGTATATTGACAATACATCGAGCCGGGAGCGCAGTCTGGATCCTTATTTTGTGAATGACCTGCGTTTATTTTACAGTTTGCCGACAGGTTTTTTCCGGAAGATTGATTTCTGGCTGTCATTGAACAATATCTTCAATGTGAAGTACGAAACCAATGCCTGGGTTTACCGGTATGTGTATGCCGGGTCGGAATACGAGATGAACGGGTATTTCCCGCAGGCAACATTTAATTTTATGTTCGGGATCAATTTTAAGTTCTGATTTTTTTGCACGCAAAGACGCAAAGACGCAAAGACGCAAAGTTTTTTTGGTTTACCCATTGCACTTTACAACTCTACATTGTTATACCCATTTTCACCTTTTCGTCATTCGTTTTCGTAAATCTCACTCTGCTTCAAGCGTCCCGCTTGAAGAAAAAGAAACTTTTATTTCCCCCAAAAACTGTATTTCCTATTTTTGCCCGATTGTGAAGCAAAGAAAATCAAATAAGATTCAACTGCCGAAAACAGGAATCCTGTTATTCTTTTTGTTTTTATTTTTTTATTCCGCATCCCCTGCCCAACCGTTTGTTATTGACAGCGGAATGAACATTACCCGTTCTCCCGGAAATGACCTGTTTCCCAAATGGTCGCCTGACGGGACCAGGCTGTTGTTTCAAACCGACAGGAACGGCAATTGGGATGTTTATGTATATGACCTTTTATCGGACACCTCCGTTCAACTGACCTTTTCCCCTGCAAACGAGCAACATCCCGTTTGGTATGACAAGGGCAGAAAAATTGTTTTTGACAGCGATAAAGGAAACGAATCCAGGCTGTATGTTATGGATATTGCCACAAAGCAAATAAAATTATTGTTCAACCGGGACATTCAGGGCCGACAACCTGCATTTGCCAATCATGATAACCTTGTGTTCTTTTCCGGCTTTGACAAACAGAAAAAAACATGGGAAATTTACAGTTATGAGTTTTATTATCAAAACCTGAATGAACTGTACGGAAATAAAGGTAGCTGTACTTTTCCAGCCGTATCCTCCAAAGGCGACAGGATCGTTTTTTTATTCACCGGCAGGGGAGAGACCAAATCAAAACTGCTGATGATCAACTGGTATGGAAATGTTATCAGTCAGTTTGATGAGTCCGGTTTTCTCGATCCTGACTTTGCGAAGGGAGGTAACCTGATTTATTTTGTTTCCAAAAAAGACAATCCGCAGGGCGAGGTTTACAGTATGCACAAAGACGGCAGCCATATAGAACGACTGACAAACGATGAATATACGGTTCGCTGCCCGCAACTTTCACCCGATGGCAGCAAAATAGCTTTGTCGGTTGAAACCGGCAATGGTTTTGATATTTTTATTGTGCCGTTTGATGAGTATTAGGGTTGGACGTAGATTATCGCAGCCGGGGAATGAATTCCACGGCTTTGGTTCAAGCGTCCCGTTCAAAACGAGACGCCCCCCAGTCTCGTTTGAACCTAAAATCCGCATGTTATCAACAAAAACAGCCGCAAAACTTTTGTAATTAAA
>CAZMOS010000128.1:0-11028 GCA_964567945.1 uncultured Lentimicrobiaceae bacterium | reverse complement strand
CATCATAACCTACTACTGGCCGCCGGGTGGCGGAGGTGGTGTACAGCGCTGGCTGAAGTTTGTGAAATATTTGAGGGAATTTGGCTGGGAACCTGTTGTTTATACGCCGGAGAATCCGGAGGCACCTGCAATTGATTATTCATTGAAGGCAGATATTCCTGATAATCTGACGGTAATAAAAATAAAAATATGGGAACCGTATTCTTTTTATAAGAAAATAACCGGATTAAATCCTGACAATAAAATAAAAACCGGCTTTCTAACTGAAAAAAAGAAACCGTCATTGACTGAGAATATCTCTGTTTGGATACGGGGTAACTTTTTTATTCCCGATGCACGAAAATTCTGGATAAAACCTTCTGTCAGGTTTTTATCAAAATATTTAACAGAGAATCCTGTAAATGCCATTATTTCCACCGGTCCACCGCACAGCATGCACATGATAGCATTAGGAATAAAACAAAATCTTGGAATACCCTGGCTTGCCGATTTCCGCGATCCCTGGACGAATATAGATTTTTACGACCAGTTGAAATTAAGTCGTTTTGCTGATATGAAACACAGAAGGCTGGAAAAGAAGGTTTTAACAAGTGCTGATAAAATAATAACGGTTAGCTGGAATTGGACAAAAGACTTTGAGAAACTGGGTGCGAAAAACATTGAAGTTATTACAAATGGTTTTGATCCTGATGATTTTACGTTTTTGCAAGACGAGAATGATAATCAAAAGAATTTTGAGATTTGTCATATCGGTTCGATGAACAAAGACAGAAATCCTTTTAAACTATGGGAAGCTCTTAAAGAATTATGTGATACCCTGGATGGATTTGCCGAAAGGTTAAAAATAACCTTTATCGGTCAAACCGATATCAGCGTAAAAGAATCATTAAAAGAAAACAAACTTTTGAATTATACTGTTTTTGAGGAATATAAACCTCATAAAGAAGTATTGAAAATCGCAAAGAATGCTACTGTATTATTATTAGCATTAAACGATACTCCTAATGTTGAGGGAATTATCCCGGGAAAATTATTTGAGTATCTTGCACTACAAAGACCTGTATTGTGCATCGGGTCCACAACTGGTGATAGCGCAAAGATTATCAGGGAAACAAATAGCGGGGTAGTTGTTGGTTTTGACAGGAAAAAAGATATTATTAATTTTTTTCGTGATATGTATAAAAGGCCAGGAGTGCTTCGCGAAACAAACCGGATAAAGATTGAAAAATATTCACGAAAAGAATTAACTGCAAAAATTACACAAATACTTGACTTTTTTTAAAAGAAAAATAACATGAATCCAGTACAGTATTTATGGAAAATGTATTTAAGAGTTGCGAATCCAACCTGTAAAATCAAGGCAGTTGCCCTTTCCAGGAATGTTAGATTTGAAAAAGGTGTGACGGTGGAATACGGTACAGTACTGCAAGCTGACTTGGTGGGAAAATTCACTTTCATTAACAAATACTGTTTGATTGATAAAAACACCAAGCGTATAGGTCGTTTTTGCTCAATTGCATACAACGTAAGAATAGGGCTGGGAGGTCATCCAGATACCTGGGTTAGTAGCCATCCTTTTGCTTATGATACGAAATATGGATTCGTAAAGCAGTCAATCCAAATTGAGGAGTCCAAAAAAGAAACTATTATAGGTAATGATGTATGGATTGGTGCAAACGCTACTATATTAGCAGGTGTAAGAGTTGGTGATGGAGCCATTATTGGAGCTCACTCATTGGTTACAAAAGATATTGAACCCTATTCAATTGTTTATGGAACCCCTGCAAAACACCAGAGATACAGGTTTTCCGAAAAGATAATTTCCGAATTATTGAAAATACAATGGTGGAAT
Source organism: uncultured Lentimicrobiaceae bacterium (assembly GCA_964567945.1). Classification (GTDB taxonomy): domain Bacteria; phylum Bacteroidota; class Bacteroidia; order Bacteroidales; family F082; genus JAADID01. The sequence goes on along the minus strand of CAZMOS010000128.1, from coordinate 9,176 downwards.
TGGGATGATAAAAAGATCAAAGAGAATATTGGATTTTTTAAAAATCCTAGTGACTTTATTGAGAAAACCAGCCCGAAAACGTACTAATAGTAGCCACCATCAGAAACTGCCGGTCATCTGTTGATCACGAAAAAAATGTCGGAAATAATGAATTCTTGTACCGCTTGACCGATAATATCTGATTTACAAAATTCTTAATGTCGTAATTTTCATCATTTAGCACACTATACAGTTCTTTGATCATAAGCCTTTTGGTTTTGATCTGACGTTTCTTTGCTATTTCTTCGATAAAAACATTTACTGCAATGGTTCCTTCAAGGACTACCTTTTCGGGAATGTCGGAAGTGAAAAAACCCTTACCGATCAATAGCCCCAAAGTACGGTTGCGGCTCAGGTCGTTTAACGCGGTTAAGCTGAAGTCGCCAAATCCGCAATAATTAAATAAAGTCGTTTCGTTACCCCCGAATTTTGAAATGATGTAGCGCATTTCATTGATGGCTTTTGTCAGTACCAGTGAGCGAAGGTTGGATGAATTGAAATGAGCGTCCACAATCCCTACAATGATCGCGTAAATATTTTTTAGAATGCTGGCTAATTCCACTCCTTCCACATCGGTTGTAAAATCCAGGTAAATGGATGTATTTTCAAACAGGTCGCTGAACAGGTCGAAGTACTTGTCTTTTTTGGAAGTAACGGTAAACCCGGTAGGCAGATTATTGATGATCTCGCGCGCAAACGATGGCCCTTTCATGCTGAATATCTCATTGCTTACAACACGCATAAGGCATTGCGGAATGGTTTTGTTGTCAAGCCCGAAACCTTTTGCCAGGTTAACGATTAAAGCCCTGGGGTTAAAATAGTATTTATTCTCCTCCACATAACTAACAGTCATATTTGAAGGAATGCCCAAAAAAACAATATCCGCATCATTCAGAATGTTCTTATCGGTTGTTGATTTCAGGTTCGGGTGAAGACTCACATTCGGGAAATATTTCTGGTTGACATGCAGATTATTAATGGTGTTAACTACTTCTTCCTCGATGGACAATAAAGTAATATTGTATTCTTGTTTTAAAGCAAGTACATTGCCCAAAGCAGTAGCAATGGATCCGCTACCGACAAAAACAATTTCCTGAGCTTGTTTCATGATGGTTTTTCAGAAAGGATGTAAAAGTATAAATTATTCTTTAATTTTTATGTTTAGAATGTAAGATGTTGGTAATTTGCATACTACCTCCGGGTTATTATTTTCAGGTATAAATTTACACGCTGGTTAATGTCTTTCGATATTTTGAAATAGTAAACCGGTAAGGCAAATAAAACGAAAATGAATCCGCTCCGGATGACAATGTCAACTATATAATTTGAAAAAGAAGGAAGGAAAGTGGATATCCAGTAAACCACTGCAGCAATCAGATACAGCAGTACATGATGGTAACCGAACGGCTGGAATTTAAACTTGTGGTACAGAAAAACAAACTTGATGAAATTAAACAGGAACTTTGAAATAAAAGAAGCAATAGCAGCACCAATGAGTCCATAAACGGGGATCAAAATCAGATTGAAAGCCACCAGCATCAATGCAAAAACGAGAAGAAAATAAGAAAGGAACCTGTAATATTTTGAGTTGACAATAATATGCGGGCTGATTCCCAGGGCAATATCAAAAAGATTGGCTACACCGATAAAAAAGATGACCATCCTCCCCGGCCGGTAACTGTCACCGAGAATATGAAAAACATTTTCAATATTCCCCCAGATTCCGATAAATAACAGCACCCCCACAACACTCAGGCTGATGCTGCTTCTCCGGTAAATGTCGTTAATGGTTTTACGGTCATCACTTTTCCACGCATCGGAAATGATCACGGAACTGATCTTCCCCATAGTGCGCAAAGGAACAAGGATCAGTGTCCCGAAATAAAAAGTAATGGCATAAATTCCGGCAGCGCTCAACCCAAGCATGCTGTTGACCATAATGATGTCAATATTCAGCACCAGCACTCCTGAAAAACTGGCCAATATCCCGAAAAAACCTACATTGATCATTTCTTTTTTTAAATCCGGACTGATGAATTTCAGATCGGGTTTTAGAAAAAGTTGTTTGCTGCGGATCAGTGAAACAAGCAGCATCAGGGACGGACTGATGAGTACCAGAACATAAAGGATGACAAGTTGGTGGAAACTGATGATATCAAAATAAAACAACAGGATGACCATGAGCGTCAGCACGCGCTGGATCACCTCCTTGTAAAAGATTCCTTTGACCGCATTATAAAGAACACGGTAATAATTATCAAGTACATTGAACAGCAGTGTAAAAAAGATCAATGGGACGACATAATAGAAATAGGTGATGAACAATTCTGATTTTTCCAGGGATTGTTCAACAAGGTAAGGTCGGAAAAGAAGATAAACGGCAGCAGCGATAAGGAAACCGGCCAGGGCTACCATCAGAGCAATCCCCAGGAAACCATGGTGTTTACGATTAGCATCACGAAAATGCGGAAAAAGTTTGATGGTCACTGCACCGAATCCCAGCCCGGCAAATTGCGCAAACAAGGTGGCATAGGAAACCATCACCCGGAGCAGCCCCACTTCTTTTGTGGATAATATTCGCGGGAACAGGATGCCCATGATGACAAACCCGAGAACCACACCCACATAGGAATATATGGTGCCGGATATGCTTTGTTTGCGGATGATGCCCAAATCGTTTGGTTTTGGATGGCTAAAAATACCAAAATATCGGGTTTGTCAAATTGTAATTACGATAAGTTAAGAAGAAAGGCAAATCTGATAAAAAGAAAGGGTACAATTTGTAATTTAGCAAACTAGTATTTATGAGAAAAAATCAAGAGCATACGGGAATTATTATCCAGGCACGGGTTGGATCCACCCGTTTAAAGAATAAAATGATCAAGCCGTTTTATCAGGGCAAATCAATTCTGGAAATATTGTTGGAACGATTTGAGAAGGAAATAGTGGAAGATATTCCGTTTGTAATAGCAACCACAATGAATCAAAATGATAATGCCATTGCGGCTCTTGCCAAATCAAAACAGGTTCCTTTTTTCAGGGGATCAGAAAACGATGTTCTTCAACGATTTATTGATACGGCAAAGTATTTCGGGTTTGAGAAAATTGTCAGGATTTGTGCCGATAATCCTTTATTGGATATTCAGGGAACTCTTCAATTGTATGACTTGAAACTATCAAACAACTGGGATTATCTGGCATACAGGGTTGTAGGAAATAAGCCATCTATTTTAAGTCATCTGGGTTTCTGGGGCGAATGGGTAACGTTAAATGCATTTGAAAAAATTAGAACAGCAACAAATGAGAAAGTTTATCATGAACATGTGACTAATTACCTCTACCTGCACCCGGAATTGTTTAAAACTGAACTTCATGATGCCCCGGCGTTGGTTTTTAAACGGGATGACATCCGGCTAACAGTTGACAGACAGGAAGATTTTGATATTGTTGCCGGGATTTACGAAAAACTTAAATCATTAAGTTTACCTTTGACAATTGTAAATATTATCAATGTTGTTGATAATCATCCGGAGTACCTGGTACGGATGGCAAAACAAATTACATTGAATAAAAAATAAAACAGATTATACCATTGAAATCAACTTATATTATTGGCGAGATCGGGCAAAATCACAACGCTGAGGTGGGGATTGCAAAAAAGCTGATTGACATTGTTGCAACACCGGTTGTAGACAAACTTTTTGGTAATAAGCTTAAACCGTTTAATGCCATAAAACTGACAAAAAGGGATTTAAAAGAAGAACTTTCGCGGACGGCAATGTTGAAACCATATAATAATCCGAATTCTTTTGGAAAGACTTACGGTGAACACAGGGCTTTTCTGGAACTTGACGATGAAGAACATTTTGAGATTTACCGGTATGCAAAAGAAAAAGGATTGGATTTTGTTGAGACCCTGTGTGCAAAAGGTTGTTTTACCATGTTCAGGTACTTTTCTCCCGATAAGCTGAAAGTCGCTTCACGCGACCTGACAAACCTTCCATTGCTGGCAGCCATGGCGGAAACCAGGATACCTATAATTCTTTCTACCGGCATGGGGGGGAAAGAGGAATTGGATAACGCTTTGAATGTGATCACAAAATATCACAGTAATATTACTATTCTTCATTGTCTTTCACAATACCCATCTGAATATAAAAACATAAACCTGAATACTATTCCATATCTCAAAAAGACTTATCCTGAATACACTATCGGTTATTCCGACCATTCCATTGGTATTGTCGTGCCTGCTGTTGCGGTAGCTTTGGGAGCTGAAGTGATCGAGAAGCATATTACGCTTGACAGAAATATGAAAGGAACTGATCATAAGGTTTCTCTTGGCCCGGAAGGTATTGCACGTATGACAAGAGATATCAGGAATATTGAGCAATCATTGGGGGAAGAAGGCATTTTTATAAACGATGCCGTGAAAGATACCCGTGTTAAACTGGAGCGATCCATTGCTTCTTTACGCGAAATAAAAAAAAATGAAATCATTACATTGGATATTATACATTTGCTAAGCCCGGGAGACGGCTTTAAATGGACGGAAAAAGAGAGGGTTATCGGAAAGAAAGCAAAAAGGGATATCCCGGCAGATGAAATTATTTATAATGATATGATTTATTAATAAGATGAATATCAAACTTGTAATTACAGATATTGATGGTGTTTGGACAGACGGTGGAATGTATTATGATAATCAGGGAAATGAGCTGAAGAAATTCAATACAACCGACAGTGCAGGCATCATTTTTCTTCGTCAATTGAATATTAAAACAGCCATTATCACAGGCGAGGATACACAAATCGTGAAAAGACGTGCTGAAAAATTAAAAGTGGATTTTTTGTTTATGGGCGTTGAAAACAAATTGAGTGTTGCTCATAAACTGTGTGTCGACATGGGCATTTCATTGGCGGAAGAAGTCGCCTATATTGGGGATGACATTATTGATATTCCTTTGTTGAAAAGGGTTTATATCAGTGCCACACCAGCTGATGCCCCGGAATATATTAAAAAGTATGCTAAAATAGTTTTGTCGAAGAACGGTGGGGAAGGTGTTTTCCGCGAGTTTGTTGAATACCTGCTTGAGTCTTCCGGAAAACTGAACGAAGTTATTAAAAAATATCTTGAAAAATTTAAAGATTATTGATAAAACCAAGTATCCGTTCAGCAACTTTCCCGTCAATTTTATAGGCAAACCGGTGGATGTATTTCTCATAAGCATTTTTATCCAACCGTATTTCACCGGATAAGAGTCGTTTGGTAATAAATATCAATTCGTCACTGTTTTTGGCTTGGAAAGCAATGCCTTCTTTATAATACTGCTGTATATCCTGGAGCAGATGATCAAGAATAACCAGAGGTTTGAAAAAGTAAGTCGCCTCAGCCCCTACTGTTGAAAAACAGGTAACTACAACATCTGCAGAAGCGATCAAGGCATAAAGTTCTGTTTTGTAAATGATAGTATATTCCTTATAACCGGCTTCCCTTGCAATTTGATGATAATAGCTATAATCATATTTTTCTGCGGGATGTAATTTAATGACCAAATGAGCACCACCAATTTCTTTTGCTGATACAAAAACATCATAGGCAGCGCGCCACCGCAAATCAGGATCCCGCTGAGGTTGGGAAGCAAACAAAATGATCTTTTTTCCGGCAGGATAGTTTACAAACTTTTTGATTAATTCCTGATTTGCAATTAGCTTCGGTATAATATCAGTCCTGATCTGCCCCGCTATTTTTATGGAATTTTCAGGATAATTCCCTTTATCCAATAAAAAGTTTTTCCAGTATTTACCCCAGACAAAGGTAAAATCTGGAACGACCTTCCTTTTTTTATCTTGTGGGGTAAACATGTATGCAGGGTGAAGTTTATGTATTGTCCCGTGTTGAATACCAATTGTTTTTATTTCCCGGCTTTTGGCAGCATCCAGTATGGATTTTATCCTGGGACTGTTCTCATCAATGGTAGTTACGGTTTGAAAATAATGTTTGGAGAAGAACCTTTGATAAGCCCTGTATTTCAGCAGATAAAACAAACTACTGCCATGAAGGGAAATCAAATTATCCAGAATGAGTTGATCAACAGGTTTAGTTATTTGTTTTTTGAATAGTTGATATATTTTATTCAGATTCTCATTGTCGTCTTTTCTTTTTTTCAAGGAATTCTTTGAAAACAGTTCTTCGAGCAGGATATATTCATTGAAAAAATATTTTCTTTTTCGTTTTTTGAAAAAGTTATAACCCTTGAATAAACCTTCGGATTTGGAACCGGGTTTAATAATCTCTATTTCATCAAGGATGACGAAATCATCTCCTGCCTTTTCAAACAAATAACTCAAATTATAGTTGTCATTTTTTGGTTTTAATGTATTCAGATCGAGGCAGGTCTGTTTCCTTGAATGATCAACCAACAAATGCTTTTTCCCTTTCAGGTTCCCAAGGTAAAACAATCCGGTAAATATTCTCAAAATAAAGAAAATAAGGTATTTAAATAAAGATGAGTATGATTTTTTAGCCGCTTTATTTTGTATAAACTTTTGTATAACTTTCTTTTCTGATTCGGATTTACAAAATGAAATTTCATCATCACCATAATAAAAAACCTTGTCAAAGTCTGCTGAAACATTTTCTATTAAAGTTTGATTATAAATAAAGTTTCGAACGTTAAAATAAATCCTGAATTTATGATAGTGCCATAAGCTTACATTCCCGAACATGAGGTGATCGGTTATTGCTTTGCCTTCAACTGTTTTTTCACCAAATGCCAATAACTTGTCCATGACCTGGTAATTAATATTGCTTTTTTCTGTCGGATCCAATTCAAAAGATTTCGGGTTTTTCACCATTAATGAGTCCGGATGTTTTTTATTTGAATAGACAGTTGACCCCGGATTTTTAAGAAGTAAACGATTGATTGCTGATATTTCTTCTCCCGTCAGTTCACGGACTATGACGATGGCAACCTTCATGAATTGATGTATAAAAATTAACGCAAGTTTAATCTATTATTTGATAAGTCATACTTCCAGGCGAAATTTTGGGCTTTAGGTTCATCAATAAATAACTGTCACACTTCCTTTTTTGAGCTTTGTTTCGGAAGACCCAAGGCATTGATAGTTTATGATCCAGTAATAAACACCTTGTGGGACATTCTTCCCTTTATATTGGCCATTCCAGTGATAATTGATGTCATCAGTGTCAACCATAATAAGCCCCCAGCGGGTAAAAATCTTCAATTTAAATTGTGATGTAACTTCGTTAGAGATCACGTAAAAATCATCATTGATATCATCGCCGTTTGGTGTAAAAGCATTTGGGACAAACAGTTCACACTCTTTGCGCAGAAGCACGATTGTATCACTTTCTGAACATTGTCCTAAAAATCCTGTCACCCAATATTTTCCTGCACTGTATGCCATAAGTGTTTGTCCTGTTGAATTATCATTCCAAAGATAATTATCGAAGCCTAGGCCGGCATCCAGCAGATAATCATTACCTTCAATAAATACAGTGTCAGGTCCAAGGTCAATAACAGGGACTTCTGTTGAAGTGATGTTGACAGAATCACTTCCCTCACAACCCGTTTCGTCTTTTACTATCACCCAGTATAATCCGCTTTCATTTGTTGTATATGAAGAGCCCGTCGAACCGTCCTGCCATAAGTAATCGTTGTAATCAGGGCCGGGGGTTAATATAATGGAATTGTTGGAACAAATGGTAGTATCATTACCCAAATCAGGTTCAAGACCTTCAAGATTAATAAACAGTGAATCAAAATTTTTGTTGCTGCAATATATCGATTGTAAATAAATGTATCCGGATTGTTTACCGAAATCAACATAAATAGCGGTATCATTCTGATTGTTCACAATAGCAGCATCATCAGGGATTATCCAGTTAAAATAGCCCGAAACAAAATCAGGATTTGTAATATATTTTACATTTTTACTATCAGGACATAAATCGGTTCGGCCATCTATTTTTAACGGGCTATAACAAACCAGATAACTTTCGGGAAAAACAACTGTATGGCTCATAGAGAACTGGACTTCATCCATGTAATTGACCGTTGTTACGGGGTTAAGCGTTAATTTGTTCACGTGAACTGTTTTAACTGAAAAAGATTGGATACCATTTCCGCAACAGCTAGTACCATCTTCCTTGGTCGTAACAATAAAAATTCCGGGAGCACTATTCCCGTAACTGGTTGTCTGGGCCACAATAGCAACTTCGTTATTTTGGGTAATGGTTGCATATCCAAAATTTTCCTCGCCGGATCCGCCGTAAATATTACCCGAAAGTAAATTTCCATCTTCATCGATATTAATCATGAAAATATCCGAATTATCGCTGTCACTTGATGTTTCACCTGTTATATAAAATGTATTATCATTTTTGGGTAATATATCAAATGCTTTTTCATTACCGGATCCTCCTATGGTTTTTATCCATGTAATCGTTCCGTTTTTCTGAAACTTCACAATGAGTATTTCGTAACCGCCATTTCCCAGGCCGTCAGTGTAACCAACTGCGATAAATTCATTGTTGCCGGTTTTAATCAACCTGTTGAGCTCACAATCACCATCAATGGATATTGCAAATATGAAGTTTAAATTTCCGTTCAGGTCGGTGCTCATGATCAGGGGCTGTTTATAAGAATCCTGATGCCATCCACAAAACAATACCTGGCCGTTTTGAGTAATTATCCCATCTCTAATGACCTCTGTGGAATTCTCCAGTACATATGTTTTTATATTGGAAATACTCATGTCTTCGTTTAGGATTGAAAAAGTTGCATTTGTACTTACTTCCCTTACACTGGAAGCAATGACAAATTGGTTATTCTCAATGGGAATCAGGCAATAAACCTCCTCATCCCTTTGATCACCATAAAATTTTTCTTCCAGAATATTGCCGTTATTATCCACTTTTATAAAATACCAATCGTCAAACAAATTCTCACGTGTCCTCCATAAAACGAGCAATAAGCCAAAATCGGTTTTGTAAATTTCTTTGCTTAAATTTCTGTTTGCATCACCGAATCTTTTGCTCCAAATGACCTGCCCCAGTGAATCTACTCTCGTTAACATGACATCATAATCGCCGGAGCTTTCGGTTTTTGCCC
>CAZMOS010000127.1:4754-11128 GCA_964567945.1 uncultured Lentimicrobiaceae bacterium | reverse complement strand
GGATATTATTTGGGAAAATATTTATAAATATCTTTTCGATGAAAGAATTACTGTTTCCATTTTTTTATTGTTTCCACAAATTTACACAAAAGTCATAATACCCGATTAATTTAACAGTTAATAAAAGATGAATGTTTATTATTTCTCTGTTATCACATTTAATTTTTTGCTTCTTTTGGAAAACTACCAGTTGATATGATTAATACTTAAAACTGACATTTAACATATCCGTCTATTTGCGAACCGGAAGATTTTATATCTTACACCCCCTTTTTTACAGGTAACTTCTATTTATTAAAATACCAACGATTATGAATATTTCTTTACTTTCAAAAAACAGATGGATTGCATTAAATACATTGATTATTTTAATGTTTCTGCCCTGGCAGTTTTACGGGCAGGAACAGCCCGATAACCCCAACTTGGATCAGGTGCCGCAGTGGTACCTGGAACAGGCGCGCAGCCGGGCTTTGCAGCCTTCGCAGGTGATTACCATTAATGATTATGATAATTTTTATCTGGGTGTTGATTTTGCAGAAGGGCATATCAGTGCAAACCCGCAGGAAGCCACTGAATTTTTTACCGCTTTCAATGTGGATGCCGCCCATTACACGCTTGATGGCCATGAATGGTTCAACACACAACCGGCCTGGGGTGCCTCGGTATGGGGTGATCCTGTAACGGCTTACGACAGCATAGGTTACCTGTATTACGAGATTATGTTTGGCAGCAGTGGCGTGCAGGGATGCAAGGTGGTTCGTTCGGACGATAACGGCCAGACGTGGGATGCTGCGGTAACGGCCATCACCGGAAACGACAAAAACTGGATTGCCTGTGACCAGACGGCAGGGCCTTATGCCAACTACGTTTACACAACCATGACCAACAGTGGTATTGGCAATTTTGCCCGCAGCACCGATAATGGCCAGACGTGGACAAGCACATTCGCTCCTTCCACTCAGAGTCTGCCGGGCATGATGGTTTGCGTGGGCGCCTACCAGAATGTACAGGGAGGTGCCGTTTATGTAGTGACCAACAGCGGCAACAGCTTTGCATCCACCTACACCTTTTACCGTTCACTGGACGGAGGTTCAACATTTTCCTTTATGTCTTCCCAGAGTTTTGCAGGATATGTGGGCGCAAATATAAACGGAAGAAATGCGGTGGAAAATATGCGGACCCGCCCTTATCCGTTCATTGCCGCCGACAACAGCTTCGGCCCATACCGGGGCAGGTTGTACCTGGTGTATGCCAAAAACGATCCTCCGGGAAACGGCAACAAACCGGATATCTGGAGCCGCTATTCCGATGACGGCGGCACAACATGGTCGGATGCCAAAAGGGTGAATTCCGGTTTTTTCCCGCAGAACAGCCACCAATGGCAACCGGCTATATGGTGTGACAAGGAAACGGGAATATTGTACGTACAGTGGATGGATACGCGCGACACACCCAGCAACGACAGCGCCCTGATCTATGCCACCTATTCGGACGACGGCGGGCAGTCTTTCAAGCCCAATCAAAAGATATCCAACGAAAAAATGAAAATCAATTGTACAACCTGCGGTGGTGGAGGAACGCCGAGATACCAGGGCGATTACAATGCGATCGTTTCCAACGGTGTGGTTTCGCAGCTTACCTGGGGCGACTTCCGCTGGGGCAACTTTGCCAGTTTTACGGGTTATTTCCCCGACTTTGCCATGCGGGTTTATCCCGATGTGCAGGAAATCGCTTACCAGGATACGTTATGGGCATCTGTCCCGAGTGTAAAGCTTTACGATACGCTGGCCATCTTTACTGCCGAGATGGAAACACCACCCTCAGGCACTTTTACAATTACTTATCCTTACGGGGATACACTTACTTCTTATCCCGATTCCGTCCCCATCGTGATCACGGTGGACGGCGTGCCCACGGGTTTTTATTCGGTGACCGTGAAAGGGGAAGGCCCGAACGGAACGCCGGTACATTACCGTGAGGCTAGCATTGAAGTCATCCCGCTGCCTCCGCCCATTGCCGATTTTGAGGCCAGCGACACCAACGCCTGTATTGGGACACCGGTTGACTTTACCGACCTTTCGCAATACAATCCCATAAGCTGGCAGTGGACTTTTGAAGGAGGTGATCCTTCGGAATCCACCGAGCAGAACCCGGCAGGGATCATGTACGACACGCCGGGCAGCTACGATGTGTCACTGACTGTGGTCAATAATACCGGTTCGGATGATACGACTAAAGTTAATTACATTACGGTTAATGTGATACCCGATCCTCCGGAAGGGGATGACCAGCAGGCCTGTGTGAATGAAGAAATACCTCCGCTGGAAGCAACGGGTGATAATATCCGCTGGTATAGTGACATCACGCTGGATACCTTAGTGTATGAAGGCAATGTTTTTGAAACAGGACAGACCGAACCGGGTATTTACACTTATTACGCTACACAAACCGTGAGTAGTTGTGAAAGTGAAGCCATTGCGGTCACGCTAACGATTTTTGACCTGCCGGAAGTTACACTTACACCATTCGATTCGGTTTGTCTGAATACGGAACCGTTTGAATTGACCAACGGCCAGCCAGAAGGAGGAAACTATTTCGGTCCCGGTGTGGAAGACAACATTTTCAGTGCCGCAGTTGCCGGGACAGGCACACATACTATTGGGTATGTTTACACTGACGGGAATTCCTGCTCGGATACGGCCTATGCTGACATTGAGGTTTTGCCGCTTCCGGAAGTAACGCTTGAACCGCTGGATGCAGTTTGTGCTGATGCCGAACCGTTTCAGCTTACCGGCGGTTTTCCCGAAGGGGGCGAGTATTGGGGTGACGGCGTTACTGACGGTGTTTTTTATCCTGACCAGGCCGGACCGGGCGAACATATCATCAATTATACGGTGACGGGCTCGAACGGATGTCCCAATACCGCAGTACAACCGCTAACGGTTTATGCTTTGCCGGAGGTGAACATCGGTAACGATACGTCGGTATGCGGGGATGTGACCATGACCCTGAATGCAGAAACGCCCGGCGGGGTTTCTTATCTGTGGACACCGGGAAATTACACCACGCCGTCCATTACGGTGGATACGGTGGGTGTGGGCCTGGGCGTTCAGGAATACAGTGTGCTGGTCATAAACGAAAACAGTTGCGCCGAATCAGATACGATCGCCATTCTCTTCCTGGATTGTACAGGTATTCATGAACTTACAGGACTGAAACAATTTTCTGTTTTTCCCAATCCGAACAGAGGGACGTTTACATTAAATATTGTCTCCGATCAGCCCGTCGAACTGACCATGAAAATATTCAACACCGCGGGAGTAATGATCTACGAAAAGCGCCAAATTACCGTTGACGGGCAGTATTCCGGAAAGATATCTCTGGACAATGCCGGAGCGGGGGTGTATTACATCCTGTTGGAGAATAAGGAAGGGAAAATATTCAGGAAGATTTTAGTGAGGTAGGTATGAAATGCTTACCGGAACAACTGGTAATCTTTGATCAGTAATTCGGCCGGCAGATTGAGTCTTTTTGAAAGTTTTCTGATCATATCAACCGTAAGTTTTCTTTTCCGGTTCAGGATTTCGGAAACCCTGCTTTTGCCTCCGATTTCAGGAACAAGATCAATCTGTTTCAGTTGCAGTTCTTCCATCCTGATCTTTATGGCCTCAACCGGATCGGGTGCTTCGATGGGATAATTTTCTTTTTCGTATTCATCTATCAGCAAGCCCAGAATATCAGCTTCATCACTTTCCGGTGTTCCAACCGGAGCGTCAAATATTTCATTCAGCCGTTTCAGGGCTTTCTGATAATCTGCTTCTGTTTTTATGGGTTTTATTTTCATCGTCATTGATTTAAATTGTGTTGGCATTTATTTTGTCATATTCTGAATGAGTACCTATAAACCTGATAAACGCCCATTCTTTTTCAAAGTTAAATTTTACAATCAGCCTGTATGAATTACCTTTTATATTAAAAACAACTCGTCCGTTTTTAAGAATACTTGCAGTAGCATAATCCTGTTTTATATCGCCCGGAGTTTTCCATTTCGAGCTCATCGCAGTATCATACCAGGTTTTTAAATACTGCTCAGTATCAGGATGTACTTCCCAAAATCTACGTAATGTGCTTTTCGCAAATATTCTTTTCACTGGTTTTAACAATGAATGCAAAAATAATAAAAATTCTCATTTTGGGAACTTTTTAACAGAAAAAATAAATGTAATTTCGCATGAACACCGCCGTTGTGCATAATTTAAAAAGATTAAAATGAAACATTTGAAAGCAGTCCATACGACAATCTTAACTTTATCCTTATTGGTGTATTCAGTTTCAACATACAGCCAAGGACTATACGTGAATATTAATGGATTGCAAATGTATTACGAAATAAAAGGAGAAGGACAGCCTTTGCTTTTCATACATGGTGGAGGTATGTGTACAGAAGCATATCAACAAGAAATTAATAAGCTATCAGAAAAATACAAAGTGATTGCAGCAGATAACCAAGGGCAAGGCAGAACAAATGACATTGAAAGAGAAATTAGTTATAATAATATGGCAAATGACCAGATTACATTACTTGATAGCTTAGGAATTGATAGTGTAATTGTTTTTGGTCACAGTGATGGAGGAGTTGTTGGCCTTTATATGACCATCAATAATCCAAAAAGAATTAGAAAGCTGATTGTTTGCGGAACAAATTATAGTGCATCAGGGATTCTTGATGAATTTACTGAATTGTTAAAAGGAGCAACCCCGGATATGTTTCAAAATGATTTTTTCAATAAACTTTCACCAGATGGACCTGAACATTGGCCAATTGTATTTGAGAAACTTAAAAAAATGTGGTTAAATGAACCGAATATTTCTGACCAAGAGCTTAATTCTATTGTGAAACCCACTTTAATAATTGTAGGAGACCATGATATGATTAAGATAAATCATACAGTTGAAATGTTCAAAAAGATAAATAATTCAAATTTATTAATAGTGCCCAATGCTTCTCACGAAGTATTGAATGAGAAATCAGATTTTGTGTTTCCAATAATATTTGATTTTATTGATAAATGAAAATAAAACTATGCACAATTAAGTCCTAATAATTCAAGCGGGGCTTGAGTTATTTTGATGAGGTGTTCCAATCAATTCTGATAAGGAAAATAAAACGGAAAGCCGTGGGAATGAATTCCACGGCTTAGTTTCGGCTGTCCCTTTGGGACGTCCCCAAATCCCGAAGGGATGACCGGAATCCGAACCCACCAATTAATTGGTGGGTTTTCTGAAAATCCTATTCGCGTTATTCGTGTTATTCGATGAAAAAAATTGCTTCAACATCCTATTTCAAAAGATGTGTCATCAGTATCCGGCATTTTCTTTTTTGATTTTTATGCCAGCCTGAATAATACATAAATTCTTCTAAAACGCCGCACTCAGTTTCAGATTGATCAGCCGGGGAGTGAGGTAGTTGGGGATAGCGTACTGCCGGTTGTTGAAATCCTTGATCCAGATATAGGAAATGGTGTTGTAGGTCTGGAACAGGTTGAACACTTCAAAAGTCAGCGTCATGTCGTTAAACACCCGGAAAGGGTTCTTTGGTCCCATATCGGAGCTTTCGTTGATAAACTGCCATGAAAACCCGATGTCCACCCTGCGGTAGTCAGGCATGCGAAGTGTCTGCTTGTAACGTGGTGAATCGGGCGATCCGAACGGGAGCCCCGTTCCGTAAAGCAAACGCAGGTAAACCTTCAGATACGGGTTTTTGGGAATGTAATCCTGGAAGAAAATCGAAAAATTCACCCTGCGGTCGGTAGGGCGGGGGATGAACCCGGGTTCCACCCTGGTACTGTCCGTAATGACATCTCCGGGTACGCTTCCCGGAAAAACCGGTTCGCCGTCGGCATTGTAATATTCATAATAAAAGTCGCCATAAATATCTTCCTCTGTTTTCATAAATGATATGGTCAGCCAACTGTCAACACCTTTTACAAATTCACCGTAAAGTTTCAGGTCAATCCCGGCAGCATAGCCTCTGGCCAGTTGGTCGGCATAATACCTGATCCTCACATTGTCCACCACATAAGGGATCAGGTCATCCAGGTATTTGTAATAAACCTCGGTTGTAAATATGAAAGGCCTGTTCCACGCCTGGAAACGGTAGTCGCTACCCAGGATAAAATGAATGGATTTTTGGGATTTGATGTCGGGGTTCAGCGAGCCGTCGAAGTTGCGCATCTCACGGTAAAACGGCGTTTGATAATAAATGCCGGTGGCAAACCGGAAAACGACATTTTGTTTTTTATAGGGTTTATAGGAGATATTCAAACGCGGGCTCAAAAGGAATTCGGGATTGAAATCCCAGTAATTGGCACGCA
>CAZMOS010000127.1:0-4654 GCA_964567945.1 uncultured Lentimicrobiaceae bacterium | reverse complement strand
CGGAATCCCCATTTCATGTGTTGTTTGTCGGTCACGCGGGAACCTTTGTGGTCAATGTTGAAAACCGTGGATTTGAAGTAGTTCCGGGCATGTTCCAGATAGGTGCCGACGCCAAGGCTTTGTATCACGTTTCCGAATTCTTCGCTACCGGGATTGTTCTCTACCTGTCCCAGCCAGTATTGTCCCTGCACATCATAAGTTTCTCTTTCGTTGGTATTGAAAGCCGAAACGATCAGTTTCAGGTCCAGGTTTTTCTTCGGCCTGAAACCCAGTGTAAGGCCGCCCTGCAGAATTTCATATTTATCGGCTTCCTGTCCGTCAAAATACACTTTAAACCGCAGCACTTCCTGGATTGTGCCGAAATCGGTTTCACGGCTGGATGGGACAACCAGGTACTTGTTATTGGAATAATAGCCCAGGAAGCTGAGCGACCATTTCGGATTGAACCGGTATTTGACCAGGGTCTGGACATCGTAAAAATCGGGTTTGTATTCGGCTTTTGTTTCCAGGCTGTTCAATACATACGAGTTGGTTTTATACCGCCCGCCTATGAGGTAAGTAAACTTTTTATCGGCTGCCGTTCCCCACACGCTGAGTTGTGCACCCAAAAGGCTCAGCGAAAAGTATCCGCCGAATTCCTGCGGCGTTTTGTACCTGATGTCCAGCACCGATGACATCTTGTCTCCGTATTCCGCCCCAAATCCGCCGGCAGAGAACAGAATGGATGACACCAGCGTTGAATTGATAACGCTCAGCCCTTCCTGCTGGCCCGTACTGACCAGGAAAGGCCGGTAAATCTCGATGTCGTTGACATAAACACTGTTTTCATCAAAATTGCCGCCCCTGACCGAATACTGGGAACTCAGTTCACTTGTGGAAGAAACACCGGGGAGTGTCTTGATAAGGTCTGAAACCCCTTCGGTAAGCGAAGGTGCCAGCGTGGCGTTGCGGGGATCAAGCCTGACCATGTTCTCGGTACGCAGGCGCTCGTCCCTGACCTCAAAGCCGGGCAAAGTAGTTGAAATGCTTTTTAGCCGGATGTCGAGGTGTTTGATCTCACCTTCCTGCAGTTTTATCGGGATACGTTTATCGGCATAGCCGATGAAACTGATGGCAAGGGTAATTTCCCGGTTTGCCGGGACTTCAAGACGAAACCAACCGTTTTTGTCGGAGGTCGTTCCTTTTTTTTCACCCAGGATCGCCACATTGGCCAGGTCAACGGGGTTGTTGACCGAATCGGCAATATTTCCTTCAACCCATGCAGTCTGGGCCTGCGTGAGAAAAGAAAATAAAAGCACAAAAATCAATAATATGTTGGCCTTTACGGGCATTGTTTTTCTTAAACTTAAAAGCCGCAAATATATTGTAATTCTTTCGAGGGAACAGGGCTAAAATTTGAAAACTTTTATGGATCTTTCGTTAACTTACCTGTCAACGAAATCGGGATTAATAATAAATTTGACAACGTCTGTCAGATTTACATACTTTTGTATGCTAATCAATTTTTTGAAACGATGCAGGTTACCAAAAACATTCCCAAAATAACAACCCATGTGCTGCAGGAAATGAAGCTGAAAGGGGAAAAAATAGCCATGCTTACCGGCTATGATTATTCCATTGCACGTCTGCTGGATGAAGCCGGAATTGATGTGATCCTTGTCGGCGATTCGGCATCCAATGTGATGGCCGGACACAAGACCACATTGCCCATTACCATTGATCAGATGATCTACCATGCTTCTTCGGTGATGCGGGCAGTTAAACGTGCCCTTGTGGTCGTTGACCTTCCTTTCGGCAGTTATCAGGGGAACTCAAAAGAGGCTTTGCACACGGCCATCCGGATCATGAAGGAATCGGGCTGTAATGCCATAAAGCTGGAAGGCGGTGCGGAAGTAAAAGAATCCATTGACCGGATTCTGAGTGCCGGAATTCCCGTACTGGGCCATCTGGGCCTTACACCACAATCCATAAATAAATTCGGAACCTATGTTGTAAGGGCAACCGAGAAGAAAGAAGCGGACAAACTGCGCAGGGATGCAAAGATCCTTGAAGAAGCCGGCTGCTTTGGCATTGTCCTCGAAAAAATACCTGCCACGCTGGCTGCAGAAGTTACCGACTCGGTAAAAATACCTACCATTGGTATTGGTGCCGGAAGCCACGTGGACGGACAGGTACTGGTATTGCACGATATGCTGGGGATCAATATGGAATTTTCACCACGCTTTCTCCGGCGCTATCACAACCTCCATGATGAAATGATCAAAGCTTTCCTGGCTTACATTCACGATGTCAAATCGGGAGACTTCCCCAACGAACGGGAACAGTATTGACGAAGGGGGAATTGTGGAGTGATCGAGTGATTTGAGTTGGGAATAGTGAAATTTGATACTGGATACTGGATATTGGATGCTGGAAGGATGGAAGAATAAGTCCACTCCGAAAAGTAAGAAACTTGCCACAAAGGCAGAAAGGCACAAAGGAACACCAAGTCCAAAGAACTTGCTGTTAACCCTTTGTGCACCTTGGTGTCTTGGCGACTATTTTACCAATTTGGAGTTTTCGGAGTAGACTGAAGAATGGAAGAATGGAAAAATGGGAATGAAATGATGGATGGAGGATACTTGATGGAATAAAACCTATAAAACAAATCAGTTACCCTGCCCTTCAGGGCAAGGAAGAGAAAAAAGGAATGACAGGAACAGAAAATCTTTCAAAACGTATCCTTTTCGAAGACAACCACCTGATCGCGGTGAACAAGTTGCCATCAGAGCTTGTCCAGGCAGATAAAACCGGGGACATTACATTACGGGAAAATATTCAACAGTTCCTGAAAGAAAAATATGATAAACCGGGCAATGTGTTTGCCGGTGTGATCCACCGCCTGGACAGGCCGGTGACCGGAGTGGTTGTGTTTGCCAAAACAGGCAAAGCCCTTAAACGGATGAATGAACTGGTTAAAAACAGGGAAATAAAAAAAATATATTGGGCAATTGTCAAAACAATGCCACCGGAAGAATCCGGAGAGTTGAGGCATTTTCTGGTAAGGAACGAAAAACAGAATAAATCATATGCATATAAGAAACAGGTGGAAAACAGCAAGGAAGCGATTTTGACTTATAAACTGCTGGCTGCCTCATCGGATTATTATTTGCTGGAAATTGACCTGAAAACAGGAAGGCATCACCAGATCAGGGCACAACTGTCCACCATCGGCTGCCCGTTAAAAGGAGACCTGAAATACGGTTTCCCGCGAAGCAATAAAGATGCTTCCATTAGCTTGCATGCGCGCAGTGTTGAATTTATTCATCCGGTGAGAAAAGAACCTGTTTCCATTGTTGCCGACCCTCCCGATGACCCTTTATGGAATTATTTTGCGAATGTCATTTCGCCTCAAATAAAAAAATAAATAATTCTTTCTCTGTTTTTATTCAGGCTTGTTTGACATGAAAACAGATGCAAAAAAATATCCGCAAAAAGAAGAAAACCTTAATATAATCACACACGGTATCGGATTTCTGCTGAGTATTCCGGCGCTGGTGTTGCTTGTGGTGCGCGCATCACTTTACGGCGATGTTCTTCAAATCGTCAGTGCAGCCATTTACGGATCAAGTCTTGTGATCCTGTATTTTGCTTCCACGGCTTTTCACATGGCCAAAGATCGGAAAAGACGAAACAGGCTGAATGTTTTCGATCATACCTCAATATTTTTGCTCATTGCCGGAACTTACACGCCTTTTGTCCTTGTCACTTTACATGGCCCCTGGGGCTGGAGTATTTTCGGTGTAATCTGGGGGATAGCCATTGCAGGAATTATAATGAAACTCTTCTATACCGGCCGTTTTAACCTGCTTTCCACAATACTTTATGTGGCCATGGGCTGGGTCATGGTCATTGCCATCGTCCCGCTTGTCAAAGCACTTCCGCTGGCCGGCCTGATGTGGTTACTTGCCGGGGGAATAAGTTATACGGTTGGAGCAGGCGTTTTTTTATTGAACAGATTGCCATACAACCATGCTATATTTCACGTGTTTGTCCTCATGGGCAGCCTGTTTCATTTTGTGGCTGTTTACCGGTTTGTGCTTCCGTAACAGTTGCGAAGCGCAGCGAAGCATCCCGATCGAACGAAGTGAACATCGGGACAGCAGTAGTAATCAAAAATCCGGGAAAAAAAAATCATAAAAAATCTGCGTCAAATCAATCGGCAGTCCACAGTCTACAGTTCACAGTCGGCAGGCTGCCCGGATACGAAAGAGACGGGTCTTCAGTCTATAGCCTGCAACAACCTCAAAATCCGATTCGATATTCATTATTCCTCCTCCCTATTCAACCTTTCATCCCGATACCTATCAAATCTTTTATTGGTCAAATAAATTATAGTTACCCTATTTAAACCGGAATTCAAGTTTGAAATTGTACAGCCAGGGTATTCTCGGATCAACCCCTTGTTCTTCAAGTCTTTTAGGCAGATTTGTATAATGATTTTGCAACTGGTATTGTGCAGGAGTATAATAAGGACTCCCTTTTATCAATTCACTGATCACAATTCACTAATCACCAATCACTAATCACAAATCACTAATCACAACTCACCAATCTTATCCTTCCTTTTTCTTATTGATGTAACCGGAAAGCGCTTCCACATATTTTTCAAAAG
>CAZMOS010000126.1:0-11409 GCA_964567945.1 uncultured Lentimicrobiaceae bacterium | reverse complement strand
TTGCGTAATTTGTTGTGTTTTCCCCGCTGTTGCTTTTACCTGTTTGTTTTACGTGCGTCTTTTTTTTTTACCTCCTTAATGTTGCCTCCGGAAAAGGGCAAGGGATACTTCTTCAGTGTTATGCCCTGGAATCATTTGGGAGCCTTGCGGGAGGGATACTCATCAGTCTTTTCTTTATTTTTTATTTGGAGATCAATAATTTCAGGAGTCTGGAATATCTGATGATCCTGAACCTCATCTTTTTCGGAATACACGATTTCAGGGAAGGAAAGCTTTTTGAGAGCTTTGTTTTCGTCATCATAACCCTGTTCCTGATGATGTTCATTTTCAAATACGAACCCAACGAAATTGCCAAAAGAAAACTTTTTTCGGATCAGGAGATATTGATTTCCAAAGAAACGGCTTACGGCAACCTGACCATTACCAAAACCGAAGGTCAGATGAACTTTTTCGAAAACGGTGTACTTCTTTTTTCGACCGGTGACATTGCCCAGAGGGAGGAAGACATCCATTATGCCATGCTTCAGCGTCCGGATGCCCGAAAGGTGCTTCTGATAGGCGGCGGGATGACAGGCACGACACTTGAAGTCCTGAAATACAAGGATGTCCGGCATCTCGATTATCTTGAGGTCAATCCTGCAATTTTTGATATTACAAAAAAATATACCGATTATCTGAATGATAAACGGATCAGGAACTATGCGGAAGACCCGTTGATTTACATAAAAAAGACGGCGGAAAAATATGATGTTATTTTTGTGAATCAACCTCCGCCTTCCAGCGCCGAACTGAACCGTTTTTTTACTGTTGAATTTTACCGGAGATTAAAACGCCTGCTGCTGCCCGGTGGTGTTGTTTCCACAAGGCTGACTTCATCTGAAAATTACATGAGCAATGATGAAGTGGAATTGCAGACCTCCGTTTACAACAGCATCAGAAAATCCTTCAGGAATGTTTTGGTTGTTCCCGGGAAAAAACTCTATTTTCTGGCCTCCGACAGCACCCTTACCATGGATTTTGCCCGGCAATACAAAGAACAGCAGATAACGAACAAATACGTTAATGACGCTTATCTGAATGATGCGCTGATACGGTTCCGCTCCGACCAGGTCGTTGCCAGCTACACCGACAGCAGCCTGCTCAACCATGATTTCAAGCCGTTTGTTTACCTGCTTTATATTCGCCACTGGTTGAGTTTTTATAAGGTAAACATCTGGGTCATTCCGGTTGTTTATGCCATACTGGTACTGCTGTTTTTGGTTTTTTCGAAACCCTATGCCACGGCAATGTTCACCAGCGGATTCACCGGCGCCGGAACAGAAATACTGCTGCTGATCGCTTTTCAGGTCATTTTCGGATATGTCTATTTGTTTCTTGGGGTTATCATTACACTATTTATGGCCGGACTGACAGTAGGATCGCTGATGAGCAGGAACTGCCACAAGCAGAGCATCAGAAAACTTGTAATGAGAATCCAGTTGATAACCGGCGTCTTTATTTTGCTGCTGGCCATTTACCTCTCGTTTCAACAGTTGATACAGAATGATTCCGTCATCCGCTTTTTATTTTCACTGTTCATGATGTGCATTGCATTTTTGGTTGGCTATCAATACGGGGTTATTGTTTGTGATATTAACAAAAGCACCGGTAAAACCGTGGCTTCCATTTATTCATCAGACCTGATCGGATCGGCACTGGGAAGTTTTTTGGTCGCTGTTTATTTCATACCTGTTTACGGATTGATTACGACCTTGTTAATTTTATCCGGTTTTCATTTTTTAACATTATTTATCTTGACAATTAAGCATAAATTGAAGTACCTTTAAGCCATATTTTTTGATAAGGAGGAAATGAAGGATTATGGAAAAGAAATTGATGACAAAAAGGGATTTTTTAAAATTAACCATGGCAGGGGCGGGAGGCCTTGCGTTTCTTGAAAACCTGCCGGCAAAAACGTTAACAGCTATGGGAAGTAATAACGATAAACTCTGGAAATGGAGCAAGGAGGCCATTTATTACATCAACACGCCCAAGGGCCTCAAATGCAAACTTTGCCCGCAACATTGCGAAATAAAAGAGGGAAAAGTCGGTGATTGCCGGACGAGGGAAAACATAGACGGAAAACTTTATACTCTTGTTTATGGGAATCCCTGCGCGGTTCATATTGATCCCATCGAGAAAAAGCCGTTAAACCATTTTCTGCCACAATCGCTGGCCTATTCCATTGCTACGGCGGGTTGTAATCTGGCTTGCCTGAACTGCCAGAATTACACCATCTCGCAGGTTAGTCCGCACGATACACGTAACTATGACCTTATGCCCGACCAGGTGGTTGAGGAGGCATTGAAATACAATACCCGTTCAATTGCTTACACCTATTCGGAGCCGATTGTTTATTATGAATATGTTTATGATACGGCCAAAATAGCAAGATTGAAAGGACTGAAAAATGTATTTATTTCGGCCGGCTACATCAATGAACAGCCTTTAAGGGATATATGCAAATACCTTGATGCGGCCAACATTGACCTGAAATCGTTGAGCGATGAAACCTACGAAATGTTGAATGCAGGAACGCTGGAACCGGTGCTCAATACCCTCAAGGTGATGAAAGAAGAAGGGGTGTGGCTTGAGATCACCAACCTCGTCGTGCCGTCATGGACGGATGATCTGGACATGATCAAAAAATTGGTTGACTGGCTTTACAAAAACGGTTTTGAAGACACCCCGTTGCATTTCAGCCGGTTCCATCCTGCATATAAACTTACCAATCTGCCACCAACACCTGTCGAAACACTGAACAAAGCCCGCGACATAGCCATGAATACCGGGTTGAAGTATGTTTATATCGGTAATGTTCCCGGCACGGAAGGAGATAACACCTATTGTCCGAATTGTAAGAAATTACTGATCGAACGGAAAGGGTATCAAATCCTGCAGAACAATATTAAAGACGGGAAGTGCAGTAATTGCGGGACACCTATTGCAGGGGTGTGGCAGTGAGATAGTGGTTGACGCTGATTTACGCTGGTTTGTTATAACCTGAGGGCAACGAATGTTGCCGTTTTTTATAGTGAATGAATCCCTGTCAAGTGACAAGGTAATAAGGTCAGGTTTATCTTCTGTATTCTGGCTACTAATATTTTAAGGTTTAAGATAAGGTTTTTTAATTTGGAGATATTTTTTATAATTCATCTGTTCTGAAAATCTTATCAAACAAAAAAACCTTAGTAGCTCCTGCAATCCAACAACAAATCAACCTTATTAGCTTATTTTACCGGGGCACATTCAAACCATCTGTGCTTTCGCGGGTTTTTCTGCTCATTTCTGCGATTTTTGGGACAGACAGATTAAAAGTTAATCAGGTTATTATTAATTTTGGGAAATAAATGAAGAATTGTTATGAGTAGTAATGAAAGAATATCAATGAGTTTTGCTCAAATCCTTGAACTTGTCAAACAACTTCCATTAAAAGAAAAAATCAGGCTAAGTAAAGAACTGGAGCGTGAAACTAAAGACAAAAAGCTATCACAATTGTTAGACGCATTCAGGACTGATGAATTAACAGAAGAGATAATAAATGAGGAAGTTGAATTTGTAAGGCAAGAGATCTATGACGAAAAAAAGAAAAATAAAAGTAATCATTGATACAAATCTTTGGATAAGCTTTCTCATAGGAAAGAAACTACAGATACTAAAAAGGTTGATTGTAAACGATGAAATCACTATTATAATTTGCGATCAATTAATAGAAGAGATAGTTCGCGTTGCAGCACGACCAAGACTCCAAAAATATTTTCAAAAAAGGAAAGTTGACGAATTAGTTGACTTTTTACGGCTTATTAGGGTACATATAAAAATAAAGTCCGTCGTAAATATTTGCCGTGATGAAAAAGATAATTTCCTTTTTTCTCTTGCAGAAGACAGTAGTGCAGATTTGATAATTACAGGAGATCATGATGTATTAAGTGTTGAAAAGTATAAGAATACGGAAATAATAAATTATAAAGAATTTGAGAAAAGAATGAGCTCATCTGATTAAAATGCAACGGTTTATTGACCCCTGCATAATTTTAAATATTACTTTTGATATCCGATAAATACTTTTTTTAAATGACCTTCTCCGACCGCGTTATCCGTTTCTACAAATCACTCGAAATTCCTGAACCATTGCCTGACGGAATACAGGTAATGAATCCGTACAATGATAAAAAAGTAATTGATGTCTGCACCCGGTTTTACAAAAAGTATTATGAAGACAACCGGGGCAGGCGGCTGATACTGGGTATCAATCCCGGCAGGTTCGGGGCGGGGGTGACCGGCATTCCCTTTACCGATCCCATCCGGCTTGAAAAAGAATGCGGCATTGAAAACAGTTTTGAAAAAAAGCCGGAACTGTCCTCAGATTTCGTTTACCGGATGATCAGCATGATGGGCGGTCCTGAACATTTTTACGGGCATTATTATATCGGGGCAGTCAGTCCGCTGGGTTTTATAAAAAACGGGAAAAACTACAATTACTATGATTCGCTTGAACTGTTTCACCGGTTGAAAAAATTTATCCTGAAAAGTCTTGTGGAACAGGTAGGGCTTGGCATAAATTCAAGAAAATGTTTTTGTCTCGGCCAGGGGAAAAATTTTGAGTTTTTACAAATGCTGAACAATGACCTGAAAATTTTCAGCAGGATCGTACCTTTGCCTCATCCCCGCTGGGTCATGCAGTACCGGAGGAAAAAACTGGATAAAATTCTCGAAGAAACCGTTCGTGCGCTGGTGTTGTGAATAATTATCAATGAGCATTTTAGACTTTACTTTCCGTTTTGTTTGCTGCTTACAAGGACTATTTTTAAATTTAAATCCTTTATAAATAACAAACATTTTTCAAAATAAGTAAATCCCTGATTGTTCCATTTCTCATTAAATTGTAATTTCGTGCACCATTTCATTTAAACGATTTAATACTGAAATATGGCAAAAATAAAAGGGGCCATTGTGGTGGATATAGAAAAATGCAAAGGTTGCAGTGTATGTATACCTGCATGTCCCACAGATGTCATCGCACTGGCAAAAGAAGTCAATGGTAAGGGTTATCATTATGCATTTATGGCAGTTCCCGATGCATGTACCGGCTGCACTAATTGTGCGGTGGTATGTCCTGACGGAGTCATTACGGTTTACCGTGTAAAACTAACAAAAGTCTAATTAATTAACAATACGATAATGGGCGAATTAAGATTAATGAAGGGTAACGAGGCGCTCGCCGAAGCGGCTATCCGTGCAGGCGTTGACGGTTATTTCGGTTATCCCATTACGCCGCAATCCGAAGTGATTGAGTATTTAACCTCCGAGAAACCCCACGAAAGAACAGGCATGGTGGTTTTACAGGCCGAAAGTGAAGTTGCCTCCATCAACATGCTTTATGGCGGTGGGGCAACAGGCAAAAAGGTAATGACCTCTTCTTCAAGTCCGGGGATCAGTCTTATGCAGGAAGGAATATCCTATCTTGCAGGTGCTGAGATTCCTTGTGTAGTGGTCAATGTGGTCAGGGGAGGACCGGGGCTGGGTGATATCCAGCCGTCACAATCCGATTATTTCCAGGCCGTAAAAGGCGGTGGCCACGGCGATTACCGCCTGATTGTGCTGGCGCCCTCATCGGTTCAGGAAATGTCCGATTTTGTCCCGCTGGCTTTTGAACTGGCATTTAAATACCGTAACCCGGCCATGATCATGTCTGACGGATTGATAGGCCAGATGATGGAAAAAGTAGAACTGTTCGATCCCATGCCGAGGATGAGTGATCAGGAAATCATAGAAAAGTATCCGTGGGCTACCAATGGGAAACCTGTTGGCGGAGAACGACGGATAATTACTTCACTTGACCTTGACCCTGCACGCCTTGAAAGACACAATCTTCATCTGCAACAGAAATACCGTGAAATTGAAGAAAACGAAGTGAGGTATGAGATGTTTGATTGTGATGATGCGGAATACATCATTGTGGCATACGGTTCAAGTGCACGGGTTTGTCAGAAATCAATCCAGTTGGCCAGGGAAGATGGAATTAAAGTAGGCCTTGTCAGACCGATCACCCTTTGGCCTTTCCCGAAGAAACAAATAAGCGACCTTGTGGACAAAGGAGTAAAGGGCTTCCTTTCCGTTGAAATGAGCGCAGGCCAGATGGTTGAAGATATCAGACTGGCTGTGAACGGACGGACAGGGGTTGAATATTTCGGAAGGTACGGCGGAATGATCCCCTCACCCGAAGAAGTCGTTGAAGCATTAAAAAACAATTTTCAGGAGGATTAACAATGGCAGAAATAACTGTTCAGGAAATCATAAAACCGGAAAACCTGGTTTATAAAAAGACACCGTTGATGACCGATAAACCCCTCAGCTATTGTCCGGGTTGTGGTCATGGAACGACGCACCGGATCATCATGGAGGTTATCGAAGAAATGGGAAAAGAAAACGATACCATAGGCGTAGCACCTGTGGGATGCTCCGTGCTGGCTTATGAATTTATGAACGTGGATATGCAGGAAGCTGCCCACGGAAGGGCTCCGGCAGTGGCTACAGCCATCAAAAGATTGTGGCCATACAAAGTTGTTTTTACCTATCAGGGTGACGGTGACCTGGCTGCCATCGGCACAGGAGAAACCATTCATGCCTGTAACCGCGGGGAACAGATCGTTATCGTTTTCATTAACAACGGAATCTACGGTATGACCGGAGGCCAGATGGCGCCAACGACACTGGTGGGGATGAAAACTTCGACAACCCCTTTTGGCAGGGATGTCGGCTTGATGGGCAATCCGCTGAAAATAACCGAACTGGTAGCCAGACTGCCGGGAACCTATTATGTCACACGCCAGGCAGTCCATACTCCTTCGGCTGCCAGAAAGGCAAAGAGGGCTATCAAAAAAGCCTTTGAAAACCAGGTGAATAAAATTCCGGGACTCTCATTTGTTGAAATTGTCTCCAATTGCAACTCGGGTTGGAAAATGACCCCTCTTGACTCCAACATCTGGATGGAAGAAAACATGTTCCCGTTTTATCAACTGGGTGACATCAAGGTGGATGGTAAACTCGTTGAGAAATAATTATTAAACTCAAATTAACAAAAAATGACCGAAGAGATAATCATAGCAGGATTCGGGGGACAAGGTGTCCTTTCAATGGGTAAAATACTGGCCTATTCGGGTGTGATGCAGGACCAGGAAGTAAGCTGGCTACCGTCTTACGGACCTGAAATGCGTGGTGGCACGGCAAACGTAACCGTCATTGTGAGTGATGAAAGGATAAGCTCTCCTTCCATATCCACTTATGACACAGCCATTATCCTGAATCAGCAGTCAATGGATAAATTTGAGCCTACCGTAAAACCCGGCGGTGTATTGCTTTACGACCCCAACGGAATTTCACGCCCGCCCGAAAGAAAAGACATCAACATCTATACCGTGCAGGGAGCCAGGCTGGCTGCCGAAATGGGAAACACGAAGATTTTTAACATGATCGTCCTGGGCGCCTATCTGAAGATCAAACCCATTGTAAAACTGGATAACGTGATCAGGGGATTAAAAAAATCGTTACCCGAACGGTATCATAAACTGATCCCTTTGAATGAAGATGCCATCACAATCGGGATGAAAAATGTGGTTGAGGTTCAAAAGGTATAATTCGTTGAACAGATAAAAAAAGCCGTCATTTTCAAATAAGACGGCTTTTTTATTTAGAGCAAGTTGAGAACAGTTAATCCCTGTTTTTTCTTTGGTTCTTATTCAAACAAACTATCTGCAAAATCACCGCTCCAGGCAATCAGTTTTTCCCTTTGTTCGGGCGTTAATTTGGCATCGGAATGCATCAGCAGGTAAATGGGCAGCGGCATCTCCTCGCTTTCCAGCGCATCGGACATGCTATCCAGATATTCCGCTTTTTTGATTTTATCGAGAGTTTCCCACTCCGAAAAATTCAGCTTTTTGTGCCCGTTTCTGATATCGTAGCTGACAAGCCACGATACGGGGGCCACATAAGCATACCACGGATAAAAAGTTTCATTGGAGTGGCAATCGTAACACGATGTTTTTAACATACCGGCTATTTCATCAGGGATGGAATTATTTGCCAGCAGGTCTTTCGGATTGTCTTTTTTAACTTCAGGTCGCCCGGAAGGAAAAAACTGAATGATCACAAAGAGGGCTACCAGTGACCAGAACACGATTTTTATTTTCATTTTTTTTGATTGTGAAGACTGAAACAGGTGTTATTTGACTAACGACTCCGAAGCTGACTCGGCCCAGTTTATCAGGGTTGTTTTTTGGTCGGCCGTAAGGGCAGCTTCCGGTTTATGTTCCAGGAATTTTGCCGGAGGCATTTCATCTTCCTTGATCACTTTGGCGATTTTGCTCAGCTTCCCGACTTGTTTCGATTTTCTCAGGCTTGTCAGTTTGTCAAATTTCAGTTTCTTTTTACTTTTTTCATTTTTTGAATCGGTATTGTGACAACCAAAGCAATGATTGTCAATGATCTGTTGAACATCATCCGGAATGTTAAGGCCCGGCATAACTGTTGAATTCATTGTTTGTGCCTTATCGGGTATGTTGAAATTTAAAAACAGGATGGCTGCGAGCAGAGCCGCAGGAATAAGCAGGTATTTTTTCATAGGTAAATTATTTTTGATTTTGCAGGCAAAGATATATATTATTTAAAATTGTTCCAAATAATAAAAACTTCCTTTTCCCAGGATTATTGTATAAAAGTTAACAGTTGATTTATTCATATATTCGCTGCTTTGATTTATGATCGAAAAAATGGCTTACGGCACCGGCAGAAAAAAACTCCATGACATCATATTTGAAGCAGATACTCCCAAAGGAAAGCTGTTTGATATTTTACTGCTGATTGCCATATTACTGAGTGTGGTGGTTGTTATGCTTGACAGTGTGGATTCACTCCACAACAAGTATTACATGCTGTTTTATTCCATTGAATGGGGTTTGACCCTGTTGTTTACCATCGAATATATTTTAAGAATTATTGCTGTAAAAAAACCTTCGGCTTATATTTTCAGTTTTTTTGGTATTATTGATCTCCTGGCGGTGTTGCCCACCTATTTGAGTTTATTCATTGCGGGAACGCACTATCTTATTGTCATCCGGGTTCTTCGCCTGTTGCGGGTTTTCAGGGTGTTGAAACTGATGAGATATGTACGCGCGGCAAGCACCCTGCGCATCGCCCTGAAACAAAGCCAGGGCAGGATCATTGTTTTTTTTGAAGTGGTGCTGATCCTTGTGGTCATTATCGGTTCAATGATGTACCTGATTGAAGGGCCCGAAAACGGCTTCACGAGTATTCCCAAAGCCATATACTGGGCCATTGTTACGGTAACAACGGTAGGTTATGGCGACATTGCACCGCAAACCGTGATTGGCCAAACGCTGGCTTCACTGCTGATGATCACCGGTTATGCCATTATAGCCGTTCCGACGGGGATCATCACTGCGGAAATCGGAAGTGTGAAGAAGACAAAAGTGATATCCAATACACAGGTCTGCCGCAACTGCAACTTCGACCAAAACGACGACGATGCGCTTTATTGCAAACGATGCGGTGAAAAGTTGTAAACAGTAAGTTATTACACTCTGTAAGTAATGGCGTTGATGTTCATGCCGGAACCCACCGAAGCGAACATAATGAGATCACCCTCCGAAATGCTGTGTCCCTTGCAATCGCCCCTGCGGACAAGGTCGAGCAGTGTGGGTACGGTAGCCACCGAGCTGTTGCCCAGGTAATGAATGCTCATGGGCATGATATTTTCAGGAGGCCGCCTGATTCCGTAAAGTCTGTAAAAACGCTGGACAATGGCTTCATCCATTTTTTCATTGGCCTGGTGGATGAATATCTTTTTCAGGTTTTGAATGTCCTCGCCCGAGCGGTCAAGACAGGCTTTCATAGCCAGCGGAACGTTGTTCAGCGAAAATTCATAGATCTTTCGTCCCAGCATTTTCACATACAACAACCTGTTCGTGTTTCCCGTTTTATAGGATTCGCCATAATGCAGGTAAAATGCTTCCCTGAAGGTGTGGCTTTGGGCTGCAAACGAAAGTATCCCGGATGGATCGTTGTCCGGTTTTTTTGAAATTACGGTAGCCCCGGCGCCGTCGGAATAGATCATCGAATCGCGGTCGTGGGGGTCAATGACCCGGCTCAGGGTTTCGGTGCCGATGACCAGTACATTGTCGGCCATACCCGATTTAATGTATGAATTGGCCTGGATGACACCCTGTATCCATCCGGGGCATCCGAAAAGAATATCATAGGCAACGCAGGAATTGTTCTTGATCTTCAGGTTGTGCTTGACCCTGGCGGAGATGCTGGGCAGGATATTGGATTGCTGGTTGGTTTTGGATACGTCACCGAAATTGTGTGCCACAATGATCTGGTCCAGCTTCTCGGGGTCAATGCCCGCATCTTCGATGGCTTTTTCGGCGGCAAAAGTCCCGATGTCGGAAGTATGGTACTCATCCCTGATATAGCGCCTGGAGTCAATACCTGTTATGCTTTGAAATTTCCTGATAATTTCCTCATTTTCAGAATTGATGGGAGTGTGATCGCTTTCATAAAACTCATGCTCAAGAAATGCTTCGTTGTCCACAACTTCGGTTGGGATATAGCTTCCGATACCCGTAATTTTTGCAAAAGCCTGCATTAAAACCAGATTTAATAAACCAATCTCTAAATAATCCCGTTCTCCGGAAAAGAACAGGCAAAACTAAAATAAAAAACATAAAGTTGGATTTAATTAGTTGTTAAGATTTGAAAATTTGGGAATAGACGGTTGCTTCAAATTGCTCAGGCGACTTTGGTCGCCGATTCATCACCCCCCTGACCTTTTTTACAGCTTTACAGCGACTGAAGTCGCCGGTACGGGGTGTTGCAACTCCCTGTTCTTTTGGAACGCAATCATATTAAAAAAGCTTTTAAGCGTTAGGGATTAGCTGCATGATGCACCAGACCCATTGACGCCTAAAAGCTTATGGAATTGCAAATGTACAAAATCAAGAGGTTTCAATCCTTGTTCTGGTGGAAAGGGATAAATAACTCCGCCAAGTTTTATAATTTCTTTTTCCATATACCGTTTCAATCCTTGTTCTGGTGGAAAGGGATAAATAACTTAATTTTAATCATAGTAGTATCAATTTTTAATTTATGTTTCAATCCTTGTTCTGGTGGAAAGGGATAAATAACTTATTACAATTAATCGAATTTAATATATCATAATTAAGTTTCAATCCTTGTTCTGGTGGAAAGGGATAAATAACAGTTGAAACTTGCTGGAGACAATCAGGATGCAATCAAGTTTCAATCCTTGTTCTGGTGGAAAGGGATAAATAACATGTCCTTTTCTAATGG
>CAZMOS010000125.1:0-11489 GCA_964567945.1 uncultured Lentimicrobiaceae bacterium | reverse complement strand
AATCTGGGGATACCAATAGGCAATAAAGAAACGGTTATGGCCATAATTTCCCATACGTACTGGACTGTTTTCCGAAACATGAAAATGCCATTTTGCATAAATTTCCAGTGAATCCCCCGGAAATAAAGGTTCCGCAAGAAAAACATACAGGTTTGTAGCTGAACGTGTGGCTTCTTTCTTATTTGACAAGTCAATTTCTTGTCCGTTTACTTTCAACCGGTCAATCATCATTCCTTCACCAACAGCATCGGGATTCAACGGCCAGCTCCTGGCATTACCTTTTTTGTAAATATCCGGATATAATCGCATGACGATCTTTTTTAGCGTATCGGGGCTTTCATTAAAATAAACTACATTTTCCAATCCCTCCAGGTTACTTTTATCAACAAGCAATTCGGCTTCTATTTTATATTTTGAATGGTTTTGCCAATAAGCAGGCCCCGGTGCACCCGAAACCGATCTTGTTTCATTCTGATATGCTTTTTTTACATTCAATGGGGTGAGGTTGTTGATTTGTGAAAAAACAACGGTTGATAGTAAAACCATAATTCCGGTTAACGCATATCGAATATTTTTTTTCATTTTTTGAATATTTTGTGTCTGGTTGTAATAATGATTCAAAAGGCTAATTTTTCTTTTTTGTAATCATACTTTGAAAAATATTTATATACTGTTTTTCTAATGTAATATTCCTGCGAATGACTTTTTAAATCGGGCAAAGTTAGTTTTTTTTAAAATGCTCATATCCCTTCCTTAATTTCCCATAAATTTATAATAAATGATGTAACTGATTTGTTTTGCTTTCGTAAACATTATCACTATTAACAGAATCTTGTTTACAAGTGGTTGCACGTAATAGGTTTGACATCAACATTTATTTT
Organism: uncultured Lentimicrobiaceae bacterium; assembly: GCA_964567945.1. Lineage (GTDB taxonomy): Bacteria > Bacteroidota > Bacteroidia > Bacteroidales > F082 > JAADID01. Next base: position 10,608 of record CAZMOS010000125.1, on the reverse strand, counting down.
TATCATTGTTTGATAGAAATATCCTGTTTTACGACGCTATCTGTGTAAAACAACAGAATAACCTTTAAAAGAAAGATTATGAAGTTGCAAAAATTATTACTCTCGTTATTTATCATAACAGGTAGTGTCGGTGCTTTTGCCCAGATCGGGATCAATACTAATTCCCCCGATGCATCTTCAGCGCTGGATATTACGGCTACAGACAAAGGGCTATTGATACCCAGGGTGACACTTACTTCCGATTTAAACAGTCCAAGCCCTGTTACTTCGCCGGCGACCGGTTTACTTGTATTCAATACCGGAGCCAACCAAACGGTCGGGCTTTATTTCTGGGATGGTTCAAAATGGAATTTGTTTAATGCAGGTTCTGCTTCCACTGATTATTGGAATCTATCAGGAAATGCAGGTACCAGCCCGGGTACAAATTTTCTGGGAACCACCGACAACCAGGATTTGGCCGTTTATACCAATAATGCCGAACGTATGAGGGTGATGGCTGACGGAAGGGTTGTAATCGGAGCCACCACACCTAATTACGGAACTGATCTGTTTTCAGCAATTGGCAATGCCACCCAGGATTGGGCCATAAACGGTTACGGTAACTCTTGTGGTGTATATGGAAATGGCGGGTCATATGGCATATATGGATCAGGTGGAACTTACGGCCTTCTTGGATCTGTGAACAGTAGCAGCAGTTACGCTGTCCGGGGCGATAATCAGGACGCAAACGGATGGGGTGGTATTTTTGCAGGAAGCGGACAAACCCCCTCAATTCTGACCGGCCGTTCAGCAGGATTGTCATCAAAAGGAAGCGATGGTGTTTTTGCCTCCGGAGCAGGAAGCAGTGGTATTGGAATAATTGCCGGGGGGAATGGTGTATCTACGTTCTCCACAATTGCTACGGGTACGGGCGGAGCATTTACAGGTTTTCACGGTTTATATGGTAAAGCGATTGATCCGGGTACAGGTATCGGGGTAATTGGTGTTGGAAATAACGGGACAACCTATTACACAACCACAACCGGAACAGGAGGTGCGTTTTCAGGAGTTGACGGTTTATATGCTTATGCGACAAATACTTCAGGTTTTGGAGTTATCGGGGTTTCCTACGGTGCAAGTACATATATTTCAATTTCAAACGGAAGCGGAGGATCATTTACTGGTTATCATGGAATTATTACCAAAGCTGTTAATAATAGTGGAACAGGTGTTATTGGGATAGGAAGTAATAGAAGTAGTTATTACCTTTATTCAAATGGTAGTGGAGGAGCATTCACCGGGTATAGATGCGGAGTAGCCGGTTATGCAGTAAGAAAAAACAGTGCTACTATTGGAGTATATGGCTATTATGCTGGCGGTACTTCGAGTGCTGATGGTACCGGGGTAAAGGGCGTCGCCGTGGCAGCCAGTGGTTGGGGATACGGGGTTTACGGACAAGGAAACTATTACGGTGTCTATGCCAACGGTAATCTGGGGGCCAGCGGTACAAAGTCGTTTGTCATTGACGACCCGAGAGATCCCGAAAATAAAATCCTGAAGCACTATACTATCGAATCCAACGAAGTGCTGAACATGTACAGGGGTGTTGTGCAACTCAATAGTAACGGAGAAGCAGAGGTCACACTTCCTGACTATTTCACCACTATTAACATTAATTATTCTTATACATTAACATCCATTGGCATGCCGGCACCTAGCCTTTATATCAAGGAGGAAATTGATAGTAACGGAAGGTTTAAAATTGCCGGTGGTAATCCCGTCCAGAAAGTTTCGTGGGTGGTTTATGCCGAAAGGAATGATCCTTACATGCAAAAATACAGGGATCGTGAAGTGGATGTTATTGATAAAAAAGAAAATGAAAAAGGTAAATACATTATGCCTGAATTGTACAATCAGCCACCTGAAAAAGGTATGTTTTACTCAGGAGAACCTAAAGAAATAAGAATTGATGAAAAACCCGTGATTAGAAAGAAAACGGCGGAAACAAAAAAGAGCGAAATTGAAAATATTGACAGTAAAGTCACTAATAAAAAATAAAAAGTTTAGATGATCTTTTAAAAACCCCAAATAGGTCTATCATTTTTTTAAATGAAAATATATCCATACATAATAAAAATTTTACTTATTGTTTTGTTCTATCTGGCAGAAACAGACACCTCCAATGCCCAGCTCACCATTGACCCGGGCGGACTGATCAGCATAAAGCAAGGTAGTTCCATGTACATAGGAACTAATTTCAAGATCAATGCCATCAACGGATCTTCGGGCTATTTTTCCGATCAGACAACCAACGGTGATGTGACCATTACCGGTAATGTTTCGGTTGAAAGGTACCTGGTCCAGGACATGTGGCACAACATGGCCTCACCTGTAGCCAGTGCCAACTCAAGCGTTTATGCAGGCACACAACTGGTTTTTTATTACGATGAAACCATGATCTACAACGACTGGAACTTCGGCTGGGTGATGTACAGCGGAGCGCTCACACCTTTTAAAGGATACGACGTGTATGACAGTACGGATGTATTAGTTGACTACACAGGAACCGGTACTGAACTGAACACCGGTGCTTATACAATAGGTGTAACCATCACCAATTCAACACCGACCGAAATAGCTTCGCACAAAGGATGGAACCTTGTGGGCAACCCCTACCCTTCACCAGTGGACTGGCAGGCTTCTTCAGGATGGACCAAATCCTCTATTAATGATGCAAAATACATCTGGGATGGTACGAATGACCAATATACTATCTGGCTTGGCGGTGGTGCTCCCATCGGTATTAACGGCGGAACGCAATATATACCGTCAAATCAGGGATTCTGGGTACAGGCTACCTCAAATGGGAATTTCGGTATTGCCAACGCAGTGAGAACCGGATTCATAACAGGAACCCCGGATTATTATAAGTCGGAAGAAGTTTTTGATTACCCCCTTGTGAGCCTGATAGCTGAGGGCGACGGCCATACCGATGAAACGATTGTACGGTTTATTGAAGGGACAACAAAAAAATTTGACCGCAACTGGGATGCCACCAAGTTATTCAGTATGAACCCGGATGTACCTCAGCTTTATATTGAAAACAACGGATATGAATTTGCTTTGAACTCCCTGCCGCAAATTGAAGGGAATCTTTCCGTACCTTTGGATTTTAAATGTGCAAAATCAGGATACTATACGATCAACCTGACAAGCCGCACAAACATTGGGAACCAAACAGAGTTATATTTAAAAGATATGCTTGAGCAAAAGATCATTAATCTGAATCAAGAGGGATCATACGGATTTTACCATGATCCGGATAATGACAATGCCAGGTTCCAACTCCTTTTCAATCCTTCTCCCGATGTGTTGAATGGCATTACTCCTGATAATTACTTTTCGGTCTATTCCAACGGCAATAAAATTTACATAATAAAAAATACAATCGAGCCGCTAACTGGTCAGATTATCGTTTATAATCTTCAGGGCCAGGTTATTTCAATTCATCCTCTTTCTGATGATAAGAGAATACAACTTACGATCAACCGGGCAACCGGATATTACATAGTCAGGGTTCAAACTAACCGGTCAGTTGTCAACACAAAAATTCTAATTTTCAATTAACATGGATATTTTACAGCCTAAAATATTAGTAATGCTTAATTTAATAACAAAAATCATGGAAATGTCGAAAAAATTCAGACTGATGATGATAGTATTTATCATCTTTTTATTCGCAGTCCCTTCTATTGCCCAACGTTTAGAGGTAACACCGGCCAAGCTTAATTTTACAGCAAATCCCGGGACATCACAAACCAAACAGGTTCATGTCAGGAACAAAGGGACCACCGAACAAAATTTTGTGTTTAACCTGAATGATTGGTTAACCGATGAAAACGGAAAGGTAAAATATTTTGAGCCGGGGACAGTTTCCCGTTCCTGCTCCAACTGGCTTACCATCTCACCGCCTTTGCTTACTTTACAACCTAACGAAACGGGAACGGTCAACGTAACCATTCTCGTACCCGAAAACGACAACTCAACCAAATGGTCTGTTTTATTTATCAAATCTGCCGAAGAAAAAACCGGCGCTGCCGCCATTGACAAAAATATTCAAATGGGAATCAGAGTAGCTGCAAGGATTGCCGTACCTATTTTTCAGTCCCCTCCGAGTAATACATTGTATAAAGCAACCATCGAGGGTTTGACGGAAACAATTGGCGAAGACAGTACAAGAACCTATAAATCGAAAGTGATTAACCTGGGTGATAAAATATTGAATTGTAAAGTGTTCTTTACCATCTCCAATGTGGCTACAGCCGAAGAATTTACATCGGAGCCCATTGAGTTTTCATTGTTGCCGGAGTCATCCAAAGATGTCACTTACACATTGGATAAAAAGCTGGCTGCCGGAAAATATTCTGTGGCTGCCATACTCGACTATGGATACAATGATGAATTGGAAGGCGTTCAGCTTGAAATTGAAGTAAAATAGCTTATGGTTAAAGAATCAGGATTCTTTATTTTCTTATTGGCTTTTTCAGGGATCGTTTATCCACAAAACAAAATGTTTGTGGACACAACCTTTAGTAACCCGGAAAAAAGAACCGTTAAAAATATTTACCGTTATACAATTTCAGGGAATGATACATTAAAAGAAGGCCCTGCAGTTTATTATTTTTCAAACGGGAGTGTTTGGCAAACCGGTTTTTATCATAATGATTTGCTGGACAGCCTGTGGATCACTTATTCTCCTACCGGAGCAATAAAATCGAAGACATTGTATAATGACGGCATAAAAAATGGCCCTTTTATACTTTATTATGAAAACGGCAAAGTAAGTTTTGAAGGTCTCTATAAAAACGATTCCCTAACAGGGGAAGCAAGGTTTTATGATAATGAAGGACATTTGATCGAATCCCGAATATATTCAGGGAACAAACTAAACGGCATTTTAACAGGATATTATTCCAGTGGTGGTGTACATTACCGTTTTGAATACGTTGATAGTGTGAAGAACGGATTATATGAAAAGTATTACGAAAATGGTCAATTGCAGGAAAAGGCCACGATGCACGACCCTTATTTTGTAGGTGATTACACCTCTTATTATGAAAACGGACAAGTTGAGGTGACCTATCATTACAAAGGCCAGGAAATTGACGGTCCTTATCGCGTTTATCACGAGAACGGAAACGTTATGATCAAGGTTAATTATGCTGAAGGCAGAGCCAACGGACTGTGGCAACAGTTTCATCCCAACGGGGCTTTGTACGAAGAAGGGATTATGAGTTTTGGGAGAAGAACAGGTAAATGGAATACCTATTACCCGGATTCGGTTTTATATATAACGGGCAATTACGCCAATGGCCTTCCAGCAGGTAAATGGCTTGTTTATTATGAGAATAGTAACCTAAAACAAACAGGAAGCTTCCAACAGGGAAAAGCAACCGGTAAATGGATATTTTATTATTCCAATGGTAACCGAATGAAACAGGGTGTGTATGAAAACGATCTTAAAACCGGGGTGTGGACGGAATTTTATGAAAATGGAAAAATAAAATTTGAACTCAATTATGATAAAGGCAAACTGAACGGAATTGCAACAGCTTATAACGAAGAGGGTATTGTGGTTGAAAAGGCAGAATTCAAAGATAATCAACTCGTTCGTAAAATAAAATAAACTTTATCTGCACACAGCTTATTAATGAAATTAAATTGTAAAATACTAGTGCTTATTATAATACTTTTCGGAAATAGCTTGGAAGTCAGATCGCAGGATATTCCACCTCCTAATCCTGATCTGGTTATTAATATTCTATCGGGACAAAGTATTGTTTTTATTTTTGATACAATGGACAAATACATTAATGGAATAATGGGCGGCGGGCAATCCACCTTTATCCGTATTGGTTCTATTTATAACTGGAAACTCGATTTCAAAGCAGACCAGAATATGTTTTACGGCACAAATAATCCTTCAAATACAATCCAACTCGACAATGTGGGAGTTGTCGTTGTATCCACGGGAACAAACCTTGATGACGGGACAAATATTATAAATAATGCGAAAACTCTTCCCCTTGCTTTATCAAGTGTAGATGTCACATTAATGACCAAGGGCAGCCAGACCAACAGAGGGTACGCCATCCGCAATTCTTTTACGTTGAACTGGGAAATGGGTACACGCCGTGGAAATATGAACCCGCAGCGAATGCTCGACCAAAATCTGGGTGCTGACACCTATACTTTAAATGTTATTTTGACCCTTTCTCCGGTTTTTTAAGTATTTCTTCCCTTCATCCTGCCCACCCGGCCTAATCCTTCGACTGACAAAAAAGACAGGATAACTTGTAATCCGTAATATTTTGTTTAAACAATTTAAAATCCGGCATCCTCTGCCTGGAATATTGCTCATTTTCAGCTTAAAACGAAACTAATTCCCTTTTTTTAAGTATAATAAGTCAGATCGTTATGAACAACTCTGCAATAAAATTTGCAGTAACTATCGTATAAATTTTATTTGAGATCTAATTTCACATTCAAAGTGTTAGGGGGTGAAAATCTGCCTGCCCGGGTAGATGCAATATTTTTTTATTAAATATGAAACCTTCTCCACCCTATAAAGTATAACCTGTCACAAACCTTTAAATTTTTATCAATTATGAGAAAATTAATGATTCTTTTCGCTGCAATTTCTATGTTTGCAGTAACAAGCACACAAGCACAGGTGACTCAAACCGTAAGTATGACGGTTATTTTGACTAATGTGCTTGAGCTTAACCTGACAGGCGGTAATGCTATCGTCTTTACGTTTGACACTCCTGCGGAGTGGAATAACGGTATGACAGCTCCTGATGGTGGAACAACAACCACAATCACGATCAACTCCTCAACGGATTGGTATCTTGAAATTGAATCGCCAGATCTTACACCGGCCGGTGGTGGTAACAACATGACCGCTGACAACATTGGTGTCTGGTGCGAATCAACAGGTACTTATACCTTTGGCAGTGAAGTAACCTGCGCTTATACGGCAGTGGGTAGCCCGCTGGAGTTAGAAAATGCTGCCGCAACTTTGATTGACAATGGTACGGGTAATGCAGGTGATGCCACCAACAATGCTTACACCATTAACTGGGAATGCGGTACAATGAATGCCCCTATGAATGCAACCAGCATGCTTCAGCATGTGGCCGGTGGGGACTTCAATGCCGATACCTTTACTTCTACTGTTACACTGACATTAACAGCATATTAACAGTGAAGTAATTGGTTTCGATGCAAACGACACAGAAGGAAACATAGTAAATTAGGACTGTGTTTCCTTTTTTTGTCTAAATTTAACACCTAATTTATTGAAAACTAATGAAACAGAAATTAACGTGCCGACACATAAGTTTAAATATAAAATAACATTGGGTATAACATTACTTGTGTTAATGGTAAAGGGACTGAATGCCCAGGAGAATATATCTCGCGAGGTTTTTGCAACAGTTGTTCTTCAACCGATGCTTTATCTGAACGTTGAACCGAACCTGGAAATTGAATTTGGTATCCTTGAGATAAATCAGGACCTTTACCATGTAACCAAACAGCCTGAAGATGTGATCTTTAGTGTAGAATCCACAACAAATTGGAATTTATCCATATCAACAGAACAAGCTTTTTTTGTAGGTGAAAAAAATCCTGACCATAAGATTCCTGTTGAATTTGTGGGTTATACCGTGAAAGATTTGGGAACAAACTGGGATAACGGAAGCTTTTCGAATATATTGAATATGAGCAAAGATACTATTCTTGAACTGTCACCCGAGCGGACACAGGTATTGACTAACGGCCGCCGAAACAACATGGGTGATGCTAACATGAACTCCTTTATCATTCACTGGAAACTTTTATTCGAGAGAAACGCTTTGCGTATGCGTAATTATTCCCAATATTTTATGGAGGATGAACGATTCAAGGTAAACGTTCAACTCACACTTTCAGAAACTTTGTGCGGTACGTGTAACTAAGACTTTTTTTAAGTCCGCCATTTACACGATTTACCATGATCTGGAATGCCATTCGATATGGACTAACCGTTTACCTGTTAATTACAGGAATTCTGCTTATTGCCCAAACCCCGGAACGGCAGAACTTAACGGCCTTTTTTCTAAAACCGGAACTCAACGCACAGGTAGGTGATCTTATTTTTGATGTAGTAAAAATCAACAACAACAACGACAAACCAATCAGGGTCAACCCGGTGTTAAACCTGCCCAAAGGAATTGCTCTTTATTCCACAGCGTTTAAAGATACGATTATCCCTGCTGGTGACAGCCTGATGTTACCTTTCAGGATCCGTGTCTCCAATCAGGCTGATGCTTCTAAACGACAAAAAATACAATTGCTTATTTTTGACCAGAACAATACACCCGTCCTTGAACAAATCCTTTATGTAAAACCCAACTCAGTCCACGATTGGGATATTGAAATCCCAAAAAACAGTGTAACCTTTTATCCGCGAAACAATCTCGCTGAATTTAAAGTAATCGTAAAAAACAAAGGAAATATTCCTGAGATTATTTCCGTTAATATCGAACCCGACCGGCAACTTGAACTAACAGGATCAAACGGAGGCGAATGGCTAACAGAACACGTTATAAAGATCGGGCCCAACAGCGATACGGTAATCCGCTTTCAGGCCCATTACAATTCTGATGAGAACCGTACTTTCGATATCAGTAAAGTACATATCAATGCTTATGCAGGCGATAAAAAAGTTTACCGTGCCGTAACCATCGAAAAATACAGCGACCAGTATGATCCCTTTTTCATTGACTATACACTTCCTAATTCAGCCGAAATAGGTGTAAGAACACAGGATTTTGCAAACAGAAGCAGTTATTCCCCTTTTATTTCTGCACGCGGCTTTTCAAAATTCAAAAACGAAAGTTCTTTCCAGTATTATTATTCAAATTATATGCTTGATAAAGCGGAAGATTTTATCCGCAATAGCAATTACCGCTTTCTTTATAAACGGAAGGATTTAAGTGCCGGCATTGGGAATTTCAGCTCCCAACTGGGCCGAAACATATACAGCCGCAATGCAATGATGATTGACTATAAAAGAAAGGTAAGCCCTACTACCACACTAGAAGGTTTTGCAAGCCAGGACTATATAGATCCCATTACCAGTGCTGCCGCCGGATATGAATTCAACGACAAAAAATATAAATTCATGGGCTCGTTTGGATTTAACCGTGATGCTGTGCGTAAAATCAATACTACGACGTTACAGGCAGGCTCACCTATGATCCCTTTATTCAAGAGCCATTCGGTTGGTGTTATGCTTAACTACTACCGTGAAGATTATTACATTGCCAACCGGTTTTTTCAGCAAGGTGTAGCTTGGGATATTCGCTATTTCGGACGTATCGGGTCAAGATTCAGGTTTCAATTGAAAAATAACTATGGTTCTCGCTATATTCCCGGATATCAAAGAGGAATGTTAAGTTTTGGTACACGGCTGAATTTTAAACTGAATAGCCCGTTAAACTATTTTACTTCTACTATTTATGATACAAGACGAAATTATCAGGATTACAACATGCTTGGGGAAAAAACTCCCGACATTTTTTTACATGACCTGTATGGCAACATCCTGTATAATTCGAATAGTAATCCGAATTTTACTTTTTATATTGGTCCAAGTTATGAACAATACAATTCAGAGCGCCCTTTACTCAATAACAATGGACTTGAGACTTATGATGTAAAAAAATATTTTATTGAGTTTGATGCGATGATCTTAAAAACCATCCATGTGAATCTGCAAGGAGGAATGCGCGATATAGACTATAAAGGATACAGCAAAATTAAAGAAAACAAGCCACTTGTGAATGTTATTGCCGATTATAGTAAAAACGGGTATGGGGTGCGTTTGAATTACAACTACGGCCCGCTGGTCAATCGCGGACTTTATCAGTTTCCAAACGATATAGATTACAATGGAATAATATTTTCTCCTTATATATTCCACTATTATTGGAGTCGCAGGATAAATTTGCAGTTATTTACCAATTTTACTTACCGGTTTGACCTGAATTATGCTTACGCCAACCTTTTTCCTGTAGCCGAAATCTATGTCGCCCGTAACTGGTATGTGAACCTAAAGGGAAGCTATACTTATTACGAACAAAGAACCGATGAATACCAGTCGCATAACTCAATTTATTATGCTGAAATATCCGTTAAGAAAAAATGGGGCAGATCTGATTTTTATAATAAAGAGAAAAACTTGCGAAGGTTGAAAGTTATCTGTTTTAAAGATGATAACAACAATGGGAAAAAAGACGGAAATGAAGAAGGAATTGAAATGGTAAAAATTCGACTGCAACAAATGGATGATGATTATAAACCCATGAAAAAAAATATTCCTATCAACATTTCCTTGCTGACCAACGACAAGGGTAATGTTATTTTTAACCGTATTCCCAAAGGTATCTACAAATTAGATGTTAAGCCCCTGTCCGAAATGAAAGAATACTTTTACATCAGCCAAAGCAACGAATATATAGAACTGACAAAAAATATCACTTATTTTATTGCTTTCCAGAAAGCCAACCGGATTGAAGGAAA
>CAZMOS010000124.1:0-11581 GCA_964567945.1 uncultured Lentimicrobiaceae bacterium | reverse complement strand
TGAAAACTGTGAACTGAAAACTGTGAACTGAAAACTGTGAACTGAAAACTGTGAATTGAAAACCTTTCACTAAAAAATGTACATTTGTTTGCTTTTTTTTAAAAAAACCTTTACATGTTGGCATGTTAGTTAAATAAAACCTTAAAATTTTAACGGATAAAAGATGAAAAAGTTAATTACCTTTCTTGTTGTGGCCATAATGTTTTCTGCCACATCTGTCGATGCCCAGGACAAAAGCAAAGACAAAGCATTTTTCAAAGAGTATGAACCGGGTTATTATCAGAATTTTATTCTGAAAGACGTTAAAGCCATCCGGCAAAAGGAAAAACCGGTAAAAAAGGTGAAGTACTTCCGCATGGACCAGTCGGGCCTGGACCTGCCGAATAAAGTGGCCGATTACAAAGACCATACTTACTGGCACAACCCCACAACATCCCAGGGCAACACGGGAATGTGCTGGTGCTTCTCCACCACTTCGTTTTATGAGTCGGAAGTACACCGTCTTTTCGACAAGGATGTGCGGATATCCGAAATGTTTACCGTTTACTGGGAATATGTTGAAAAAGCCAGGGGCTTTGTGGAAACACGCGGACAATCTTTATTTGATGAAGGTTCGGAATCAAATGCCGTAGCAAAGATTTACAAAAAATACGGCGCTGTCCCACGGTCGGTTTACAGCGGGCTGATTGGCGGCCGAAAATTTTTCGACCATTCGGAAATGATGAAAGAAATGCGAAGCTACCTGAAAAATGTTAAAGCGACAAACGCCTGGAACGAAGATGAAGTCATTGCCACTGTCAAATCCATACTTAATCATTACATGGGTGTAACACCTGAAGAATTTGATTTTAACGGACAGCGCTACACACCGAAATCTTTTCTAAAAGATTACCTGAAATTGAACATGGACGATTATGTCGAGGTTTTGTCTTGTCTGCAACAACCCTTCTGGCAAAAGGTGGAATATGAAGTTCCTGACAACTGGTGGCACAGCAAGGAATATTACAATGTCCCGCTGGATGTGTATATGGACATCCTCAATCATGCCATCGAAAACGGATACACCATCAGTATCGGCGGCGATGTTTCGGAAGCCGGCTTTTCGCGGACAACGAACACCGCCCTGATACCCGATTTTGATATCCCGTCGGATTATATTGATGACAATGCCCGTCAGTTTCGCTTTTCCAACAAATCAACCACCGACGACCATGGCATGCACATGGTGGGATACCTGAAGGACAAAGACGGCAGGATGTGGTATCTGATCAAAGACTCCAGTTCCGGATCAAGGAATGTGGGTGAAGACAGCCCCGAGTTCGGGTACTATTTTTTCAGCGAGGATTACGTCAAACTGAAAATGATGGATTTCACCGTCGACAAGGATGTTTTGAAGAAATATATGAAGAAGTTCAAATTGTAACTTTCCGGAACATTGACCGTGACGAGACCCGGGAGAGTTATATTCACATTTGATGACCCTTAATTACCTTCTTGAATTAGCAGGTATTAATATCAAAAAGCCATTAATACACGAAAATCGGATTTGAAAAATATAAACCTTTTACCATAGGGTGAAGGAATATTCAAATCAAACTGCGTAATTTGCCCTAAAGAAAAAACTGTTGCGGATTTTGAGTTACAACGGGCTGTTGCTGTCACAAACTGACGGGCAGGGGCCGGAGTCGCTGACCGGGGTTTTATACATCGTACGGGATATGGCGTCTTTTCCATTGGCATCAACACCGACAACAATTCTCTTTTCCACACCCCGGGCTGTTTCAGCAATGTAAATCCTGAAGCCGCTAAAACCGGGGTTGTCTTTCAGTATTCTGTTCATGGCTTCGAGCTGATCGGTGTCCACAGCAAATCCGCGAAAAACCTTATTCATGGGTTTTGCCACAGCCGTATAATTTTTGGTCAATTGGGTCGCAGATGTCAGGTCCACCTTTTCGATGCGGCCGGTTTGTGGTATTGCGCTTTTGTTCATAAAAGCATAAAAGGTAAACAGGGATATCCCGAAAAAAATACCTGCGGAAAAAGTTAAAATCGGTTTTCTGAGCAATTTGGAGATCATGATAGTAGAGTTTTAATGAATAGATAGTTTTAAAATAAGGGCACAAAATAAGCATAATTTTGTTATTTAGAATGATTTTTAATTACTTTCACAGCCCAAACATGTCCACCCGTCTTAATGAAACTACTTTTGTATGCTGAATATAAACTATAATATGCTGAAAATCTGCCTCCTGCTTTTTATTACCCTGGAGAATATTTTTTTTATGACTGCCGCTGAAAACGAAGAAAATAATTTACATCCTGTAAATAAAAATGATACCTACAGTTTGCGCATTGCAGAGTTGTGTGATCAGGCGATATATTTTAACCAAATCCTCAATGATAGTTACAAGGCGGATAGTGTTGGTGAACTGGCTATCGAACTGGCAACGTCGACATTCAGGCCGGAGCTTGTTTTATTGGCTTACAACAGTTATATTGAAAATACAAACCTGTTTACAAATCGTGAAATAGCGCTGGAATATGCACTGGCTGCCGAACAACTGAGCAGCACTCTTTCAGATTATTTGTGGGATTGGAGGTGTTGCCTGAATCTTTCAAAAATTTATTTGTCGGGTTACAATTATGATAAAGCGCTCAATTCGGCTTACAAATCGCTGACACTGGCGGATGAAATGAATGTTGACCTGAAACGGGCAGAGAGTTATCTGATGATCGGAAAAATACTGGAAGGAAATAACCAAAAACTGGAAGCATTCCGGAATTACCTGCTGGCTGCCAAACTGGCAAAGCAGCTTAATGATAAGCAATTGCTCACAGAATGCTATTCAGCGCTTTCAGGATTTTACCTGAACAGTAAGTCATATCAAAAAGCGGCAACATATAAGTTGATGGAACAGGAGATCATAAGCAGGACAAAACCCGTGGATTCATTGGCGCTGATGTGGATCAGTTACGATCTGCAGGTCATCAATCTGAATTCTGAAAAAACAAGAGTAAACAAATCTGAAGTCATGGAAGTTCTTGATTTTGCCAAACGCCATAATGTGCCCAAATTAAAAGATTACGAGTTTACCCTTTACCGGTCTGTCCTGACCAAATTGAACCGGATGGATTTACTTAAACAATTTTATACGGAACAGTACCCGGAAGAATTTAAGAAATTGAAGGTTCAATCCCCCTCATTTTATTACCGGTTAAAGGCTTATTTCAGTGAAAATGAAGACCGGTCCGATTCGGCGGACTATTATTTTGCAAGGGCAGGGCAATATATTTCCGGTAATTCAAACAAGATACTGCAATCCAATTTTTATCTGCGGTACGGACAATTTCTGATCAGGTCGGGAGACGAAAAAAGAGCCATCCTGAAACTGGAGCATGCCTGGGTTTTGGCCAAAGAGGCCAATTACATAAAATTTATGCTGGAGGCTTCAGTGTTGCTTGAAAAAATATTTACCGGTATAAAGAATTACAGACAGGCTTATTATTATTCAACCCTGAACAGGAAGTTAAGTGACAGCCTCAACCGGCTTGCCGAAAAGGACAAACTCATATTGCTTGAGATCAACCATGAGGCACAGCAGCAGGCGCTTGCACGGGAACGTGAACGTCAGGAGACCCTGCGAAGGCATAACCTGCAATATACGGCTATTGTCATCGGAATATTGACCGTGTTTGTGATCCTGATCCTGCTGGGGAGTTTCAGGGTGCCGCGGTGGATGATACAAGCCCTGGGGTTTATTTCTTTTATTTTCCTGTTTGAGTTCATTATCCTGCTGGCTGATAATAAAATTCACCACCTTACTCATGGCGAACCCTGGAAAGTATTAATGATAAAAATTGTATTGATCGCCATTTTGTTGCCGTTCCACCACTGGATCGAGCGTAAGGTAGTGCAAAAACTCATCAGCCACCGCCTGATCAATTTTGAATCATTTTCATTTCATGAATTATTCGGGAAAAAGAAAGTAACTAAAACAGCAATAAACGAGGATTAAAGATTAACAGGAAACAGGGTGTTGTTGGGTTGGTCAGCCTTAAAAGAAAAAAGCCCGTCTCGTTTTAAACGGGCGGGCTTTTTCAGTACTAAAAAGTTATTCAGAAAATGTTAAACTACTTTTACATTCACTGCATTCAATCCTTTTCTTCCTTCTTTCAAATCAAACTCTACTGTGTCGTCTTCTCTGATCTCATCAATAAGACCTGAAGCATGGACAAAGTATTCGTTCGAAGAGTCGTCTTCTTTGATGAATCCAAAACCTTTCGATTCATTGAAGAACTTAACTGTTCCTTTGTTCATTGTTAAAATTTAATGTTAATAATAATGCGGCAAAGATACTTTTAAATTAATACATACGACCGTTAATTAAAGTTAATTTATTTTTTTTCAGGAATTTAATCCCCGGCTTGGCTCCTGTCTCCCGCTTTAAGCGTCCCGCTAAAGATAAAAAATAATAGTATGGAAACTGCAAGCGAAGACGCTTGCAGCGGGGTCATAAAACATTGTAGAAACTCCCCCCAGCTTACCCCCGTTTTAAGCGTCCCGCTTAAAGATAAAAAATAATAGTATGGAAACTGCAAGCGAAGACGCTTGCAACTGGGAGATTCATAATAACATTGTAAAAACTGCAAGCAAGGGCGCTTGCAGCGGGAAATAAAAAAAGCCTCCCGCTTCAGGGAGGCCTTTCATTTAAAAAATTTATAATGATTGCCTGTTACGCCAATCCCTGTTCTTTGACAAAGTCATTCAATATACCGTGCAGGTCGGGGTAGCCGATTTCCTGAAGGTCATAATAAACGCGGGTATTCGGTTTGTTGATCTTAACGATCCTGTTCAGGTCAATGGGTGTCCCGATGACCACGGCATCACAATCGGTGTTGTTGATGGTTGTTTCCAGGTCTTTCAGTTGTTGTTCGCTGTAACCCATCGCCGGCAACAGGGTTCCGATATTCGGGTAGATTTTGAAAGTTTCGGCAAGTTTACCAACCACGAAAGGCCTCGGGTCAATTAATTCAGCAGCACCGAATTTCTGCGCGGCAACCGTTCCTGCGCCGATCTTCATTTCACCGTGTGTCAGTGTGGGGCCATCTTCCACGACAAGTACCCGTTTGCCTTTGATCACCTCAGGATTGTCAACTTTTATGGGTGAAGCGCCGTCAACCACAATGGCATAGGGAGCCACTTTGGCAATATTTTCACGGACGGTCTGGATGGCTTCGGGAGCGGCGCTGTCCATCTTGTTGATGATGACCACATCAGCCAGGCGGAGGGTCACTTCACCCGGGTAATATTTCAGTTCATGCCCGGGGCGATGCGGGTCAACCACAGTGATGTTCAGGTCGGGTTTGTAAAACGGGAAGTCGTTGTTCCCGCCATCCCAAAGGATCACATCACAACCGTCGGGATCCTGCTCTGCGGCACGAAGGATCGCCTCATAATCCACACCGGCATAGATCACGTTGCCCCGCACCACATGTGGTTCATATTCTTCCATTTCCTCGATAGTGCATTTGTGTTTGGCCAAATCATCAATGGTGGAAAACCGCTGCACTTTTTGTGCCACCAGGTCGCCGTATGGCATGGGGTGGCGGATGGCAACCACTTTCAGCCCTTTGGCCATCAGATACTCGATCACTTTCCTGGAAGTCTGGCTCTTTCCACAGCCTGTCCTTACAGCACCCACCGCTATCACCGGCCTAGTACTTTTGACCATCGTGTCGTGGGGGCCAAGTAAGATAAAGTTTGCCCCGGCAGCATTCACTATGGCCGAAACGCCCATCACCTTTTGGTAAGTGACATCGCTGTAAGCAAACACACAGTCGTCAACCTTCAGGTCCTTGATCAGTTCGGGCAGGCGGGCTTCTTCATAGATCGGTATCCCGTCAGGATACAGGTCTCCCGCCAGTTGGGCAGGATATTTTCTTCCGTCAATATCAGGTATCTGGGCAGCAGTAAAAGCAACCACGTTATAACTCTCGTTTCCACGGAAATACGTATTAAAATTGTGGAAATCCCTTCCGGCAGCGCCGATAATGATTACATTTTTCTTCATGGACTATATAACTATTAAAGTTAATACTTAAAAAGCCACAAATTTAATATCTCCTGCCGATTATCGGGTGGCTTGAGGGATTTATTTTTATTTTTACAAAAGTTTAATTTCCGGGTTCACCCTTTAAATTTTGCCCCATGAATAGCTAGGAAGAAATGAAATTCAGGGTGTGGGTTTCATCTGTGGACCACTATTCCAAGATCATGCGGGTAATAATTCCAATATGTACTTGTTGGTTCCCAAACTTTTTTATTTTTGAAAAAGATGGCAGTGTTTCAAACGTTAAAGTGTTGAGGGGCGTTTGTGAATCAATTGATGCCGAAGCTGTCAGGGTCGTTAAAAAAATGCCGAAATGGAAACCTGCTACCAGCCAAAAAGGAGAACCGGTCAGGGTTTCGTATAATTTACCTATAAAATTCACCCTGGAGTAAAATTACCCCATTGTTGATGTCCGGGAAAACAATCCTTCCTATGGCCATCTTCATATGAATGCCGGAATAAATCATCTTCATCACAATATAAAATCCACTGTTCTGGTAC
This sequence comes from uncultured Lentimicrobiaceae bacterium, assembly GCA_964567945.1. Classification (GTDB taxonomy): domain Bacteria; phylum Bacteroidota; class Bacteroidia; order Bacteroidales; family F082; genus JAADID01. The sequence goes on along the minus strand of CAZMOS010000124.1, from coordinate 4,970 downwards.
TTAAAATGGTTTTTGCCTGGTGAATTCACTATTTTTGCCCCGATCTTAAAGCAATGATAAAGCAAACTTTAACAGAAAGCCTGAAAGCGGGCATCCTGCAACTGTATGGTCAGCAGGTGGATGATAAGCTGGTCCAGGTGCAGAAAACCCGTCCTGAATTTGAGGGAGACCTCACCGTTGTTGTGTTTCCCCTGCTGAGGTTTTCAAAAAAAAGCCCGGAACAGACAGCCGGGGAGCTGGGTGAATACCTTGTGAACAACCTGCCCGAAATATCCGGTTACAATGTGATCAAAGGATTTCTGAACCTGGTGGTTTCCGACCGGTACTGGCTTTCATTTTTTAATGAGAATGCCGGGAATGACCTGTTCGGCAGGCACAAAGAACAAAAAGGTGATCCGGTGGTCATCGAGTTTTCTTCACCCAACACCAACAAGCCGTTGCACCTGGGGCATATACGCAACATCCTGCTGGGCTGGTCCATATCGGAAATTCTGCAAGCCGGTGGTAAAAATGTGGTCCGTGTCAACCTGATCAACGACCGGGGAATTCACATCTGCAAATCCATGCTGGCCTGGCAGAAATGGGGAAAAGGAAAAACGCCGGAAACGGAAAATGTCAAAGGCGACAAACTGGTGGGTGATTATTATGTTTTGTTCGACAAAGCATACAAAAAGGAAGCGGAAAAACTGGTTGCCGCGGGAATGGACAAAGAGCAGGCATTACAGGAGGCACCACTGATCAAAGAAGCCAAAGCGATGTTGAGAAAATGGGAGGAAGGTGACGAAGAGGTCCGGAAACTCTGGCATGAAATGAACGGTTGGGTTTATGACGGTTTTGATGTAACCTACCGGCGGCTGGGCATCCGTTTTGATAAAATCTATTACGAATCAAACACTTACCTGCTTGGTAAAGCACTGGTCAGCGAGGGACTGAAAAAGGGGGTTTTCTACAAAAAAGAAGACGGTTCGGTGTGGTGCGACCTGTCGGACGAAGGACTGGACGAGAAACTGTTGCTCCGTACTGACGGCACTTCAGTTTATATGACACAGGACCTGGGAACAGCCCAGTTGCGTTACGATGATTATCACCCCTCGGAACTGATCTATGTGGTCGGGAACGAGCAAAACTATCATTTTGATGTCCTGAAACGTATCCTGAAAAAGCTGGGACGTACATGGGCAGAGCACATTCACCATTTGAGTTACGGCATGGTGGAACTGCCGCACGGTAAAATGAAATCGCGTGAAGGTACTGTAGTGGATGCCGATGACCTGATGGACGAGATGGAAGAAACAGCACGCAGGATGACCGAAGAGCTGGGAAAATTTGACAATTTCACCGAAGAAGAGTCCCGTGAACTTTACAGGATACTGGGGCTTGGCGCATTGAAATATTTTATCCTGAAAGTGGATCCCAAAAAAAACATGACTTTCAACCCGGAAGAATCCATTGATTTCAACGGGAACACGGGAACTTTCATTCAATACACCCATGCCCGTATCCGGTCGGTAATACGCAAAGGAAAAGCACAGGGGATCGAATACGTTCCGGATGCAGCACCTGTTGCCACCCTGGAAACCAAAGAGCTGTCTTTGCTGAAGCTGCTTCATGAATTTCCTGCTGTTGTGGACATGGCAGCAGCAGGCCTGAGCCCGGCACTGATCGCCAACTTTGCGTATGAGCTGGCCAAAGAATACAACCAGTTTTATCATGATTATCCGATTTTGAAGGAAGCTGATGCGGCGAAAAGGAATTTCAGGATCGGGCTTTCTGCATTAACCGGTAATACCATAAAATCGGCCATGAGCCTGCTGGGGATTGAGATGCCGGAGAGGATGTAGTTAGGTGGTTCGATGGTTCAATTGCCCGATGGCTCCCCCGCCAGTCCGTCCGCAGCAGTAGGGTTGGGAACGACTCTGTCGCCCGTCCGAACGGTTATGGCCGGACGGCTTCAGCTTTATGTGTCTTTTTTGACGTCTTATAATTATCCGTCAGATGACGGTGCCCCGATTTAACAAAGATTACACCATAATGATCCCGAAGTTCAAGACTATAAACAAAATCAAAACAGTATCTTATCTTCCTGTTTTAATAACCCTTACCACGAGTATTGCAACAAGCAACAAGATTAAAATTCCGGTAAGAATAAACATCCAATAATTTACAACCCGTGATTCAACGTGCATTTTGTAATCGGTGCAGAGAAAAGAAAAAGATTCAACATTCCAGCTAACCTGGTTTCCTTTTATTACAGATGAATTGGTTTCTGTAATGATGCCGGGCATTTCAACGAGCAGTGTGTAGTTTTTCATTTCAAACAACCGTTTTAAAAACTGAACTTTTAAATTAAAGTCAGTAAACAGAGCCGGTCCGGTTTGTTTGAGTTTTAAAAAGCGCTTATCCTTTTGCCACTTCGCAATTTCATCAATTAACAGCGAAGGTTTGTCAAACTCCCAATTGTAAACCCTGTGAAGGATACTGTCATAAGACATCTCAATGAGTTGCGGGTTTAATTCCGGGTCATTCAGGTCGCTGATTCCTTTTTTAAGAATCCGGATAATCTCGGCTGTAATTGTCTTTCCCATGAATTCCATCGTCTTGTCTTCAATCTTGTCCATAATGGCCGTATCCGCTTCCGTTCGTGGCAGTTTTTCGTTGTTTAGCCACTGCAATTCTTCCGGTGTGAGGAAGTCTTTATAATCCAGTAAATTGAACGGGTTTGCCGCCTTAATAACTTCGTCGTAAGTAAGGTAGGAATAGAAAAAACCAAATCTTTTACTGATATCAATTTTTCTGTCCAGTTGTTTCCGCCAGCTTGTGTCGGATTTTATTTCATCGTTCAGTTCTTCGCTATTGCTAAATGTTTTCGTGTAAGTGACATAAAGGCTCGAATCAATCGAGTCGTGCCTGACTTCCATCAGCCAGCTATCGTTAACAGGGTAGGGGAGATTTTTCCTGAAAAGGTCTGTGGAATCACCTGTGATCGTTATGATGCGGGTGAACGAGCCGTCCCCGTTTACTTTGGTGGTAACCGTTATTTCGCGACATGCGCTGAAAATAAGTGCTACAAAAAGCAGCAAGATGACTATGGGTGAAGTTTTCATGACTTATGGTTTTTCTTTTTTTACAGAAGGATAAAAAGTGTTTTCCTTTCCAATATAACGCCGGATATCGTAAAAAGTAAAATTCATCTGCTTTAAACGCTTGTAAATGATTATGTCAGAAAGCTTATCCGGGCGAAAACCGGCATTATCAGCCTGAAGCAATTCTCCCAGACGGATAAGGCTCGCTTTATTAACAAGGTATTTGTCAGGTTGATGAGCAGGTTTTATTTTATCTATACAGGCTTCAAGCCGTTGTATCTTGCTCAGTACCATGTATTGTTCAATGCCCAGGGTGAGTACGAGAGTCACAACAGCAGCAGCTAACAGGCGGGTTATCAGACGGAAACTCACGGCGGAGGAATGTAGGTTTCGTTCGTATGGAACTGACGCGATGATTGATTCCGTCAGTTCCGCCGGATGATGAAGTTCGGGTTCCCATTGTCTGATCTCCCGCATCAGCTCAGCGGCTTTTGCAGCATCAGCATAGTATTTCCGGCAGCCCTCGCATTCATCATTGTGAGATTGCTCCCCGGGGTCAAACTGCGTTTCCCCCTCGAAAACCATTTCGTCAATCTTTTTTCTCAATTGTTCACAATCCATATTTACCTCCTTTCATAAGCGATCAGCGCTATTAACTTTTCCTTAACTGTTTTACGCGCATGGTATAAATTGCTTTTTACGGTTGTTTCTGTCATGTCCAGTATCTCCTGCACTTCTTTTGAATCCATTCCCTGTATATCACGCAGGATGAAAACCAGCCTTTGCTTTTCGGGCAGGTTCCCGGCAATTTTCCCGATGTGTATTGACAAGTCCCTGTTGCAATGGCTTTTTTGCGAAGAATTAAGGGCTGCCGGTGATGATGTGTTCATTGATTCATCCAGTGAAACCGAAAGTTGCCTCGCATTTTTCCTGTAAATGTCAATGGCCGAATGGGTCACAATTTTATAGGCCCACGTGGTAAACTTTACGGAAGGATCATAACTGTGGATATTCCGCCATATCTTTATAAAACTATCCTGAACCACATCTTTGGCGTCTTCTTCATTGCACACAATACGGAAAGCCAGTTTGAAAGCATATTCCCGGTATTGCTCCACCACCTGCCTGAAAGCAGTCCGGTTACCCTTTTTTACCTGGTTAATGATGTGGTGAAGGTCCATCCGTAAACTTCAATCCGTTATTTATACCAAACTAACCCATAAATGACACATATAAATCGTTTATATTCCAATTTCTTTATAGGATCAAATTGGTATTACTAAAGATACGATGAAGGTAAGGAAAAGTAAAACAGGAGTACTGTTTTTTTTTGTGACCGGCGCAATCCGCAGAAAATCCAGGCCTGGCACAGGTGGCCGGTAATGACAAACCGGCCAAAGAATACAACCGGTTCTACCACGATTTTTCCATCCTGAAAGAACCAGACCCGGCCCGCCGGAATTTCCGCCCGGGGACCCTCACTGATTACCGGCAACATCATCCGGTCGGCCATGGGCCTGCTGGGGATTGAAGTTCCGGAGAGGATGTAAGGGAAAGGGTTATATTGCTCAATTGCCTGATTGGCTTTACAAACTCCGGTCGTTATGACCTGATGGCACAACGGTGGTGGTATGTTTAGTTGCCGATTTCAAAGTGTTTCACTTTCAAATTACACGATTTTTTAATAGAAGTATAAACCAACAAATAATTACAAACTCGGCAATTATAAATACCAGATGTTACACCAAAGTAATTCCTCATCCGCCCATGTGTTGATACAGAAAAGTCCTTTGAGTTGTATGAGAGCCTGAGCGACCTTCCAATGTGCTTTATTGTGAAGCGTTGGCTTAATTAACCACTATTTTTTTTGTTACAACGCCTTTATCA
>CAZMOS010000123.1:0-11784 GCA_964567945.1 uncultured Lentimicrobiaceae bacterium | reverse complement strand
TTTAAAGTGGGGTGCGGAGTGCAGGGTACGGGTTTCGGGGTGCAGGTTCGAAATCGACCATTAACTATTTTCCATTTTCCATTAACCAATAATGGGTGCGGGGTGTTTAGGCATTACAAATGCCCGGAATAAAACATCCTCGTTACGCTGCGCTAAACGAGGACGAGTTTTCGGGGTTCAGGGTGCGGGGTTGCCAGTTTCCGGGTGTAATCCAACTTTAAACATTAAACATCAGACTTTAAACTCTTAAGGGGTGCGGTATGAAACCAACACATAACTCCTTTTCACATAACACATAACGGGGTACGAGGAGCAGTGAAGAAACACCTTCCGGATTCCGCATGTTCGGAACAGGAAGAGTTTTATAGAAAAATAAAATAATTTTTTTAAGAGCGATGAATAAACGAGAGAGTCCTGAACAACAAATAATAAAGAACTAAATTTCCGGAAACTTCCTTTTGGTCAGGTAGCGCATTCCTTCAAAAGGGATGTACCCCATTTTTTTAAAAGCTTCAAACGAATCGTCGTTGTAGTCTTCGATCATGCAGGCAAAAATCCCAATGCCCTGCCCGTCGAGCCATTTTTCCCCGGCTTCCACCAGTTTACGGGCTATGCCCCGGTGCCGGTATTCGGGTAAAACGGCCACTCTGTTGATCCATCCTTTTCGCCCGTCATGGGTGACCAGTATGGCACCGGTGTACTTTCCATCATGAACGGCAAACAGGAACTGATTGCAGTCCAGCTTGATTTCCTTTTCAATGCTTTCACGGCTGTCACGCCCTTTGGATTTGTAAGGCAGCCCTGCCTTTTCCCAAATGTCCTTCAGGATGTCATAATCACCGGGCTTGTATTGTACGATTTCGATTTTCATGTAAAAAACATTTGTTTACACATATTCATCCCCGCCCTGAAAGGCGGGGCAAATGATCTGTTTCATAATACTTTCTTTTCTTTGTCATCAGCTTCCCCGTCCTTCAGGGCGGGGAAATTTCTTAGCTCCAAACTCCCCCCTCACTTAATTCTCCAGCTCCATCGCAGTCTGGCATCACCTGTAGTAAATTTGTTGACACGGTCCAGTTCTTTTTTTCCTTCGAATTCCGGTCCGAATTCTTCGTCCATACTCAGGTAACCGAAGTCGCGGTCTTTGATCTTGCTCAATACCTTCCCTACAACCCCCATTGCCGTTTTGGCAATAACGATCCATGGAGAGGAAGAGCCGAGGATGTCGGTTATCGTACCCAGCACATTGTTACCCAGTCCTTTCTCAATATCCCCGAGTATGTCTCCGGCATTGCGGACGGATTTCCGGTTGTGTTTCAGAAAAGCCCTGACCCTGATGGTCCTGTCTGCGGGCATTTCCCGTTCAAGTACAAACAAACCATCTACCCCGCTGTCTGTGGCAACCGGTTCAAAGTCCACCACATTTTTGCTGTTGCGCTTCAGCCTGAAAAAGTCCTCTCCCGCTGCAGGAATGGTTGTCAGCACCATTTTATCACTTTCAGTGGGATGCTCGGCAACGATAATAAAATACAATTTCCACTTTCTTTTTTTGACCAGTATATCCAGCCGCTCGAATTCAAGTCTTATAGTAACCATAATGATAGTTTTAAAAGATAGTTGAGTTATTTATTGGCGAAATATACGAAGAAAAATTAATGGTTCGAGGGGATGAAGGTTCGACGGTTCGATTGCTCAACTGTTCAATGGTTCGACTGTTCAATTGTTCTGTGGTTTATTCCCTGTCCATAATCCCGATAGTTTTGGGAGGGGAGGGTAATTGATTTTTTGCTTTCCCAGCCCTAAAGGGCAGGGCCACTGATTTGTTTCATTATTTTGATCTCTCGTTCAGTTTCCCCGTCATTTATGGCGGGGTTCAGGTTCTTTTATCTTTTTTATCCCCTCTGTAAAACCTGACAGGTTGCTGTCGCACAAGCTTTTGGAATATCTGTCAGGTTGGAGACCCTTATACTTTTTTCCCCATACCCTTCCCCTCAACTTCACCAATCACTAAATGTCAATCACCAATCACTAATCCATCCATTCCATTCTTCCAATCATCCTCCCCCGCCTCACATATCCCTGAAAACTACTATTTTTTTTAAATGGCTGAATCCCATCTTTGATATATTGGAATAATACATTCCCTTTGTAATATTAAACTAATTAACAGAAAATAAAGCATAAAGTGACTAAGGAACAAAAGGTACAATGCTTGATTTACCTGGATGTTAAAGTTTCTGAAAATCGTTTGATGCTGATCGAAGCCAGGGGAACTTCGGATTTCGAGCGGCCGGGCGTACCTAAACTTGTACCGAAAAATGAAAAAGGTACCAAATCAAACGAAAGATTACTTGAGTTGGATTTTATCAACCAACCGGTAGAACAAGCAAAAAAGGAAAAAGTGACATTTGAAATCAAAGTGGTAATAGACATGGGTAAATTACCAGCCGGCTTAAAAGGTGTAAAAGTTAATGCGGAAGAAAATGCAGACATAGTTTTAATAACATAAAAGTTTAATACCATGAGATGATTAATACTATGAATAGAACAAAAAGGAGCCTGTAAAAACCGTTTTGCCGGTAAGCAAAGCGGAATGAACACTTGGATTGTTTAACTCTCTAAATGCAGAAATAATGATACGCCTGATTATTACCGATGATCATCCCATAGTTAAAGATGGCATCGAAGCGATCCTGGCTTCTGAAAAGGACATCACAATAGTGGCATTTGTAAATAATGGAAACCACTTATTGAAAACACTCGAAAACACTTCTGCTGACATTATCCTGATGGATGTGAACATGCCGGGGATGAACGGCATTGAAGCCACACATCACGTCAAAAAGAAATATCCTAACATCAAAATACTCTGCTTTTCGCAATACGATGAAAAACGCTTTGTAAAGCAGGTGCTGAAAAGAGGTGCAAACGGCTATTTATTGAAAAATGCCGCGGCTTCAGAGTTGATCCTGGCCCTCAGAACAATTATCAAAGGGGATGTGTATATCAGCGAAGAATTACCGAATATTTTTGATGAAAAATCACAAAAACGATCAAGGTATTCCCCTGTAAAGATTACTTCACGTGAGTTGGATGTCTTAAATGGGATCTGCCATGAAAAGAACAATCGCGAAATTGCCAGGTCATTAATGATCACATACAATACCGTTGAAACACACCGCTCCAACCTGTTGTTAAAGGTGGGTGTAAAAAATACAGCCGGTCTTGTCAGATGGGCTCTTGAAAATAATATTGTTTAACCCTTAAAAACATACAGCTATGGGAAATTTAATATTTAGTATTGATTCAGAGTTTGCATATTATTTTGCAAATAAATCTCAATCAGAGGTGGATAATCTGGTTCAGACCGAAGGTTCAGCCGCAAAAGCGGCTAAAAAGGAACAAGTTGATATTCATTTAATCGTGGATATTGTGACAACAGCCGACAATTTATCAAAAGTGGGCGAAAATGTTGACTACCAAAATGGAAGAGTTAACCTTGTATTTAATTACCATGGCCTGACTTCTACAGTTCTGACCAGAACAGCAATTCCGGTCAACCGGGAAGCTTTTGAAACAAATTTTATTACAACTACGGTCACATGTATTGAAGAAAACCAAAATGGCGGCACTCCGGATTCCGACAGTGCAACTGACTCAACCCCGAAACATCAGGATGATGATGTTCCCGGAAAAGGACAACCTGATTAATTTTTTTGGGAGGGGTGTTCATTATTTACAAAAGAATGATAATTGATATATGAATGATGCGGTTCGTAAACAGCATAAGCATCTTATTGTTATTCCTGATCATAACAGGCATTTCTCTTCATGCTTATGCTAAAACGGATAAACCGGGGGACAGTCGGTTTACGACCCTTGCCGCTCAACATCTTCAACATTACAGGTATGATTCTGCAGCCCTCTGTTATGATTCTGCAGCAAGGGAAGCTGAAAGAGCCGGTGATTTAGCGATGAGCGCTTATTATTTGTTAAAAAAAGGCAGAGCCTTACGTCATGCCCGCCTTAATGATTTGTCGTTTAATGAGTTGCAAAAATCCAAAAAGCTGGCATTGCAAATTGCCAGTGATTCCATTCTGGCCTTGTCGGATTTGGAGCTGGGCTGGATTTATTTGAGCAGGGGATTGCTCGACTCTGCGGAAAACCATTACAGGCAGGCGCTTTCAATCTACAGATCATCAGGTGATTCCATTGGTATCGGGCTGGCACTGCTTGATCTGTCCGTATTGTATCAGACAGATACAGATTATGAAACATCATTGAAATATGCGCTGGAAAGCAACAGAATGTTTAAAAAGTTCGATCATAAAAGTTATTATGCCAAATCATTATTGAACCTGGGAAATATTTATGATGATATCGGTGAATACGATACAGCGTTCGCCTGTTACGAAATCTGCTATACATTAAGTATCGAATTGAACAACCTCCGCCTGGCCGGAAAAGCGGCATACAACAAGGGATATATGTACCTGTTCCGTAAACAATATGAACAGGCAGAAACAGCATTTGTTGAGGCAATTGATTTTTACGAAAAGATAAAAGATTATAAAGACTTGTCATTGCTCTCCCGGAATTTATCCATTGTGCAAAAAAAACTTGGCAAATGGGATGAAGCACTGGAAAATGCAAGGAAGTCATTAGCGTATGCCCGTAAAGTAAAGAATAAGGAATATGAATTCTATGCATTGATCAATCTGGGCGTTTATTATAAAAACAGAGAGGATTACAAACTTGCCGAATCCTATTATCTTCAGGCGGCTGAAATGGCACGTAAATATGGCTTCACATCGGGAAAGAGAAAAATATACGGAAATCTCAGCAATCTTTACAAGGCATCAGGAAATTTTGAATCAGCGTATGATTATCTTGAAAAATATATTGCAATAAACGATTCGATTGTCAATCAGGAGAAGATGGATGCCCGTGAAAAATACAAGGCCGAATATGAATTGATGCATTACAAGGATGTAGCCCGGTTGAAAGAAATGGAAAAGAAAAGGATACGTCTTGAACGGAATCTTTCCTATTGGATAGGAGCATCACTGGTTTTTCTTTTGGTTGTTTTTATTTTCTATTTCAGGATGCGTGCCCGTAAAAACCGCATCATCGCTGAACAACGTATTCAGAAACTGGAAGATGAAAAAAAACTGATGGCTGCCCAGTCCGTAATGGTTGGCCAGGAAAAAGAACGCGAGCGCATTGCCCGCGAACTGCACGACGGCATCGGGGTACTGCTCTCCACAGCCAGCATCCACTTTTCAAGTGTTGAAAGTAAAGCGGATAAAGAAACCGGCGAAATGCTGAAAAAGGCAAACAAGCTGCTCCGGGAAGCCCACAAGGAAGTCCGCCAGATATCGCACAATATGATGCCCGGCGTTTTGTCGAAATTCGGCCTCCGGGAAGCCATCGAAGACCTGTTTGAGAATGTGGAAGAAGCCGGCGAGATCAGCGTTGACCTGAAAATATCCTGCGGCGATGAACGGTTACCTCAGAATATGGAGATCATGATCTACCGTGTGGTCCAGGAAATGATCAATAACACATTGAAACACGCCAACGCAACCAGGATATCATTCTCCGTTTTACGGACAGAAGAAACGGTCAGGATGGAATACAGGGATAACGGTATCGGTTTCGACGAAGAAAAACTGCCCCACGGTAAAAACCTCGGGCTGTCAGGTATCCGCTCGAGAGTGGAATACTTGGGTGGCACCATTGAGCTAAAAAGTGAAAAAAGGAAGGGCACAGAATACATGATCATCATACCCCCTGAAAAGGAATAATGAATAATGAAAAAATAAAATATTTGAATAACAGCATTTTAATTTGTACCTTGCACTGAATCAAAATGATAAGATTAATCATCACCGACGATCACCCGGTTATCCGCGACGGAATCAAAACGATCCTGTCCAAAGATAATGATATTGAGGTTGTTGCTTTTGCAGCAAGCGGTCCCGAATTAATGGAAATTCTGGAAACTACTCCGGCTGATGTTATTTTAATGGACATCAACATGCCCGGAATGACCGGCATTGAAGCGACCAAGCTGGTAAAAGAAAAGTATCCCGAAATTAAAGTGATCAGCTTTTCGCAATATGATGAGAAGCGATTTATTAAACAATCACTAAAAAACGGGGCCAGCGGTTACCTGCTTAAAAACTCACCGGCTTCCGAATTGATCCAGGCCGTCAAAATGGTACACGAAGGCGGCATGTACCTCGACCCCGACCTGCCCAATATTTTTGGCAACACCGATAAACCCAGGTCCAATTCATTGTTCCCTGATTTAAGTAAACGTGAACTCGAGGTGCTTATACTGATTTGCAAAGAAAAAAACACCAACGAAATAGCCGAAACTTTATATATCAGCCCCAACACCGTTGAAACACACCGCTCCAATCTCTTACTGAAGGTGGGTGTTAAAAATACTGCCGGCCTGGTGAAATGGGCCATAGAAAATGAAATTATTTAACCTCTGAAATAAAAAGTTATGATGAAAACATGCTGACCAGTAACATTTTTAATAACCCCTTTTTATCAGATCGGATAAATTATATCGCCTCCGGAAATGTTATAAATAATTCTTTAACAAATAATTAACAACGAAGAGTCTTTATTCTTCCTATCCTTGCATATTCATATTTGATAAATCAAATATGCGTTACTTTCAAATTAAAGTTTAACAAAACTATTTCTAATATAACATTCAGGGAATCTTTTTGACAAACAGAAAGTAAGTAACTTTTTCAATTCAATTATTCAACTATTTCTAACTAAAAATTTACATCATGAAAACTAAACTTTCAATTCTCGCAGCACTGATCTTTGCAGGACTGACGTTTTCGTCCTGCTCGAAAGACAACTCAATTCAACCGGAAAATCCAATTACAGTAACAGATCAACCGTCAAAGCCGACGCATATCTTTGAGTTTCACCCGGATGATATACCCTAAATAAACTCCTTTAAGCCGTTTTATTTTTTACCCTGACGTAAAAGTCAGGGTTTTTCTTTTTCAACTTAACCGTAACCCGCTTCAAACATCCACGTTTGAAGTACAGAACATTGATCTCCCGTCCTCTTCAAACGTCCATGTTTGAAGAATAACACACAAAATTTAGCATCTCCCTGTTTTCAACTATTTTTTTCATATCGCTGAATAAGGTTAAAAATTAACGGTTTATGTGTTGCATCTTTGTATCACTAATTAACTCTTAAAAATTTACTAATATGAAAACTAAACTTTTAATTCTCGCAGCACTGGTCTTTGCAGGACTGACGTTCTCTTCCTGCTCGAAAGACAACTCATTGACGGATGAAGCATCATTCAGTCAGACTGAAAACATGAAAACGGAATGGACTCCCGATCCGGGCGGCATTGGCAACGACATGATCTCCAACACACCTGACCCGTTCAGAAACTACACGACGATTAAATACATTGTTCGTAAACCGGCAAAAGTAAGTCTTGCCGTTTATTATGGTGGCGGTCAGGAATTGGTTGCCGTATTGGTAAACAATGAATTACAGGAACCGGGATTGCATTCTGTTAAATTCAATGCTTCCGGATTGCCTTATGGTAAATACATTGCCGAACTGACCATCAGGACAGATCTTTTTTCGGCTGTTTTCAAAGAAGAAATGATAAAATCAGCCCTGGGGCATCAGGATGGCGAATCCTCTGTTACCGACTAAACCAACTATGATTGCTCAATCCGAACTACATCCGGAGAATATTACCGGAACACTGAAGCAAACAGAGGATTTTCATCAAAAACCCTGACTTTCATGTCAGGGTTTTTTATTGCTCCCCGTTTTCACCCCTGCTTCAAACGTCCACGTTTGAGTATTCTATCCCACTCCCCATTAGTGTCAAGTCAAGTAAATTATGTCTTTTTCCTTCACACCCCTAACCCCTAAAAGGGGAATGCCTACGTGCGCTGGATGCCCTTTAGGGGATTAAGGAGTGAGCGCGGCTATGATAAACGCTATTTTATAATTGACTTGACACTAGTGGAAAACCACTATTTTTTTTCTTTCCCTGAATACCATGAAGGATATCCCGGCTAACTGTTTCACCTTTGTATCACAGTAGGACTAAAACAAACTATGAACCGTTAACCAGTTCTATTGCCCCCCAGACAATGAGGGAAGTTTAAATCAATCCCGCCAGAAACGGCGGGATTGTTCTTTTAATACCAATTAATTCGAAGATGAATTTTATTTCAAAAAAGCTCATGCATCCATCCTGAAGTTTTCATGCTTAAATTTCAATATAGCAGTTTTCAGCTATTTTTTTCATATCGCTGAATAAGGTTAAAAATTAGCGGTTTATGAGTTGCATCTTTGTATCACTAATTAACCCTTAAAAATTTACTATTATGAAAACTAAACTTTTAATTCTCGCAGCACTGGTCTTCGTAGGACTGACGTTCTCTTCCTGCACGAAAGACAATTCCCTGACGGATGAAACATCATCCCAACAGACGGAAAACCTGAAAACCGAATGGAATCCACATAATGCTGACCTTGCCCCTGATATGATCTCAAATGCACCGGATCCTTTTGAGAATTATACGACGATCAGTTATATCGTTCGCAAAGCAGGGGTGGTGAAGCTTTCTGTCCATAAAGAAGGTCAGGGTTTTGCTACTGTTTTAGTAAATGAGAAATACCAGAGACCTGGAAAATATACAGTTACCTTTGATGCAACCGGAATCCCGTTTGGTAAATATATTGCTGTATTAACCATAAGTACAGAACTCTACTCGGCTATTTACGAAGAAGAAATGACAAAAAACGCCCGGCAGCACCAGGATGACGAATCCGCTGTAACTGATTAACCGGAACTCAAATTACTCTGCCTTTATGCTCAATTATAAACTATAAGAACCCGGACGTTATCCTGAACCCTGACGCAAAAGTCAGGGTTTTTTATTGCTCCCCGTTTTCACCGCTGCTTCAAACGTCCACGTTGAAGTAAAGGAAAAACCTCTGTCTGTTGCTCCGTCTTAACTCCTGCTAATCCCGAAAACACTATTCCTTATCCCCACTAGTGGAAAACCACTATTTTTTTTGTTTCCCTGAATACCATGAAGGATATCCCGGCTAACTGTTTCACCTTTGTATCACGGTAGAACTCTAACAAACTAAAAACTCCAGTTGGTTACATTTAACCAATTCTATCGCCGGCCAAACATCATGGGAAGTTAAATCAATCCCGCCAGAAACGGCGGGATTGTTCTTTTAATACCATTTAATTCGAAAATGAAATCTATATAAAAAAGTTCATGCATCCATCCTGAAGTTTCCATGCTTAAATTTCAATATAGCAGTTTTCAACTATTTTTTTCATATCGCTGAATAAGGTTAAAAATTAGCGGTTTATGTATTGCATCTTTGTATCACTAATTAACCCTTAAAAATTTACTATTATGAAAACTAAACTTTTAATTCTCGCAGCACTGGTCTTCGCAGGACTGACGTTTTCGTCCTGCTCGAAAGACAACTCATTTCAACCGGATGAGACAATTTCAGTAACAAATCCACCTTCAGATCAGACAGGGCAGGATTACGAATTCCATCCGGGTGATGTATTTAAATTAACTCCTTTAGACGGAGATCCTAATCCGGGTGGCATTGGCAACGACATGATCACCAACTTTCCTGATCCATTCCGGAATTATACGACCATTGTTTACCATGTATCTGGAAACAGTATTCTGGCAGAACAAAAAAAGGTAACCCTTACCGTTTATAATAGATTAGGGAATAAGGTTGCTGTGTTGGTCAATGACGAACTTCAAAGACCCGGAAGATATCTTGTAAAATTTGATGCCAGTAAATTGCCTTATGGTATTTACACTGCCAGGCTGGAAATCCGCTCGGAAAATTTTTCTGCTCTTTACGAGGAAAAAATGATCAAAAGCGCCTTATCGCATCAGGATGATGAAACCACTTTAACAGACTAACCACAACTAAAAACAACTCAGGTTTCACACTCAACTGAAAACTACAAAAATCTGTGTTTCATCCCAAACCCTGACTTTTACGTCAGGGTTTTTTATTGATCATTTCACGTGATAAGCAATTTTAATCCTGACACATCGTAAAGTTTTGTTTTATTTAGTGTACATTTGAAGTTGTTATTCAGATCAGATTCAATACAAATCAAATTTAAGATCATGAAAAAGTTAATCTATTTCAGCATGTTGCTGATCCTTACCTCAATTCTGTTTGTGGGTGCATGTAAAAAGAATAATGATACCCCTGAAAGAAAAAAATACGTATGGGCAGTAGGAAGCCGGGATAGCACTTCTTATGGAATGATATTATTTTCAAATGATGGCGGCGATAACTGGGTACGACAGGGAGAAGGATCGCCGGATTTAAAAAATATTGATATCAATGATGTGTGGGCGATAGATGAAAACACGGTGTGGGCAGTAGGAACTGACAATCATCTTTTAAAAACGACTGACGGAGGTCAGAACTGGAAAAAAGTACCGGTACCGGACGTGCCTGACGAGGTTGCCCTTGTTTCCCTTTCCGTAGTTAATAAAACAAATATTTGGATCAGCGGATCGTCAGGAATTGTTTGTAACTCAACTGATAATGGTCAATCATGGACGGTTTATGACACGACATTTTTTCAAAGCGGGTATTTGCAGGGCATTTGGTCAATAAACCCGCAGGTTGTTTACGTAGCGGGTGGTCTGTTTTTTAACCGCAATGCATCCGGTTTTATTGCACGGACACGGGATGGAGGAACAACCTGGGAAACTATCGTTCCTCCTGATAATTACAATAAAAATGAATGGATTGGGGTAAAAGCAACCGATGAGGATAATATTGTAGTTTACGGGGGCAAAGCCCACTATACGCATACGACCGACGGAGGAAAAACCTGGATTAATGATTCGGTACTGGCAGGTGGTGGCGGTGGGGCAGCCGATATAAATTGCCTTACCATGCTGGATAAAAAAACGTGGTGGGGTGCTTTTGACCTGGAAAACATATATATTACTTATGATACGGGTAATACATGGAATCAACAACCATCGGCCGGTGGGGGCAATATGTTCCTTGTGGGCATTGATGCTTACGACAGAAACCTGGCCCTGATCACAGGAACAGGTACCGGTTATATCCCGGAAGGAAAAATTATTAAAACCAACGACGGAGGCAATACCTGGCAATTGAAATACTTTGGGAAGGCAGGAATATGGAAAGTTTCTTTTATAAAAGAATGAGTTTTTCCATGCTCTCTCATATCAGGTTAAAAGGCAGATAATACCGATCGTCAAAATCAACTTGTTCCAAATTTGTTGAATTTTTTCTGTCCGGTAGATAGCAGCACTTTTTCTGTTCAAAAAGTGAAATACAGACTTCCTAAGAAGATGGCTTTGCAAATTGAAAATAGCCGAAGCCCAACGCAAGTAACAAGTAAATTGCAACAACTGACCATCCTGATGTATTCATAATATCGCCAAGTTGTGCAATAATGGCTATAATAAAGCCAATGCTATCACCAATTAAAAAAGCTAAAACAATAGCTTTACGAGCGTCAGAAGCTTCTGCATTCCTTGCAAACCATGATAATACGGCAAAAGTAACAAGAGAAACACCAAACAGTTGACCTACGAAATTTAATGCCGGATTTGGTTGGACGCCGTAAAAAGAAAGAACCTGCCATGGTATTAGCACAAATGCAATACCGAATACTGCAGTTATCACTGCATTTATCACCATTAATGTAC
>CAZMOS010000122.1:0-11811 GCA_964567945.1 uncultured Lentimicrobiaceae bacterium | reverse complement strand
TGTCCATGCTTAAACCGTTTTATTTTCAAGTTGGGTTTTAGCGGATATTTAAGGTATGGTAAATATAACAGCGACGATCAGAACCAATGTGGCCAAGATAAAAGCGGGAACAAATGACGATTTGGCCTGGAACTGCTCGGGATAAAGTATGCCCCAGATGAAAAAGACCAGGTTTATGATAAAACCTGTCAGGATGCTTGCCAGCGAAGCTTTCCGGTAGGCAAACGGATTTTTAATGATAAGAGCAAAAAAAGTGATGGGTGCGAATATGGTAATGGTAGAAATGCCCACAACCATCAGATCTACGATATGTGGAAAAACCAAAGCTACAAATAAAGCGATGATCCCGAAAATGACCGTTGTGATGCGGATCATTTTGTGTGCCTTTTCTTTAGGAACCTCTTCCTTTTCCTTTCCCCAGCCCACAAAATCCTTAACGGCCGAGATGGAGATAATATTCAAAAAACTGTCACCCGATGACATCAGGGCCGATAACAAGCCGATAACAGCGAAACCCATAAGCACACCCTCGCTGTGGCGGTCAATGAAAATGTAAGCCACATCAGCGGTTTCTTTTTGGGTCAGGTCATAATCCAGTATCAGCTTGACCGCCATGCCCACCAGCGGAAAGATGATGTAAAACGGCAGCATCCCCAGGCCGGACAACAAGCTGACGCGGCGGGCGGTTTTCTCGTCTTTGGCTGCCAGGACACGCTGCCAGATGTCCATCCGCACCAGCACCGACCACGACAGAAACAGCGGCAGCGCAAGCAGGAACACCCAGCCGTAATACGTACCGTTCAGCATTTCGCGGGGCAGTTGTCTCAAATCTTCCAGCAGGTTTGTGTCCGCCAGAATGCCCGGAATAAAGATCAGGATGATCATAATGATGATGGCGATGAACTGGATCATATCCGTCAGGATAACGCCCGACAATCCGGCAATGGCTGTGTAAAAGATGATGATCAGGGCCGATATGACAACGGCGTAAGTGTAATCAATGGTAAATGAATGTTTCAGCAAGCTGGCCATAGCCACGAATTGGGCTGCAAGGATAAAAAAGAAAATGAAAATATTCACCCCGCTGACGGTCGCTGAAAATATCCTTGCAAAATTTTGGTCTTTTTCGGTGGTGAACGTGTAGTTTAAAAAATGAGGAAAGCTGTAAATCTTTTTTGCTGCGCCGAAACTTCTGATCTTTCCGGCAAAAAACGACATGATGACAAACCCGATCACATAGGCAATGCCAATGCCCACTGCGGCAAACCCGGATTCATAGCCCATGGCCATCAGCCCCATCGAAGTGCCTCCCCCCACAAATGTTGCAAGTACTGTAAAAACAAGGGGAAGGGTTTTGGTCTTCCGGTTGTTCACCAGATATTGTTCAATGTCGGAAGTGCGCAAATGAAACAAGGCCAGCGCCACAATCAGTACAAGATAGATGACAATCCAGAATATTAACCAGTTCATCAAAAAAGATATTTATATAAAAAAGGAAAACAAAGATAATCGAATTCGAAGAATCCTGTATGAGCGTTTAAAGAACTGTTATATTTACATTTTAAGTCGTAATCAAATAGTTCGAAACTACAACAAAAAATAATGAATTTTTTTCATTTAATCCAAGCGATTGGCAGAGAGGGCAGGCGATTTTTCGCTAAAGATTATTTTCTGCCTTATCAATCTCCGCTTCAAAACTTTTCATTATTTATAACAAATATAAATAATACTCTATATATTTAATAATCAAAAGAATACCCCCCCCGGTTGCCGAAGGTTCACCGAGGGCATCCCCATTTGCATTTCACCGTTTTTCGTATTATTTTTGGGATTAGTTAACCTGTCGTTGGCCACACCTTAACCAAAAAACTAATACAATGAAAAAAATAACAAAACCTTCAATAAATTTATGGGGCATGCTCATATTGATAGCCCTGCTGGGCCTGTCTTTTTCAACAGGAGGTAGTAGAAGCCAATACACCCTGCCCATTGCTGCATGGAGCGTTACAACAGGCGATATTTATCAGGATGGAAAGAATGATATTGTAGTGGGTCACAAGACTGCCTGGGAACATACAAACCCGACTATTTCAATTTTAAAAAACATTGATAATGGTATATTTGAGATTGTTGATACAACAAAAACATTTTGTGGCTATCAGGAAAACATTTTGTTAATTAATGTAAATAATGATAGTTATCCTGATATTGTAGCTTTCAGGTCAGATTTTTCATCTGGTGAAGCAGAAAGGTATGTCAGGGTTTTTTATAATTCCATTGGGCAATTTAACACTTATCAGGATTTCTCACTTAATAGTAACGATATTTTTTCAAATATTGATTATGGCGATATAAATGGTGATAATGCTTACGACTTAGTAGTTGCTTCAAATCACGGGCAGTTCTGGGGTGTGTTGTACAATGACGGCAACGGCAGCTTTTCAAGCCCGGAATATCATTATATAAGCGGCTCATATCCAACGGACATTGCCTGTGGCGACCTGAACGGTGATGGTAGGGATGATGTGGTTGTTTGTGGCATTCTTGTTGACATCTACTATAGCACAGAAAACGGCTTCCAGCAATACCAGTTAGGGGAACATGAGCTAAGGGCGCATATTACGAATATAGATAACGACGATGATATGGATATAGTTGGGTTAACTGATTTATACCTCATTGGGCTTACAGGTATTTCTGTTTATGAAAATCTGGGAAATAACAACTTCTTTGAGCATGATGAAATAGACTTTCAGTCTTCGGCATCAGAGTTTAGTGTGTCGGATATGAACAATGATTCTTTATCTGACCTGGTAGTCACCTCTCATTTCCCAGACACAACAGGGACCGGTATTGCCGACACAATTGGAGGGATATATATCCTGTATAATGAAGGCAATTACCAGTTTTCTGAGCCACAGTTTGTTCCGCTCGAAAACTTTGGTGAATCCATTCGTAAGTCATGTTGTGCCGATTTTGACGGGAACGGTTATAACGATATTGCAACCATACGGTATTTGTATGTTACGATACCAAACCTGGATATACTGTTTAATGATGGAAACGGTAATTTTCAGCAAAACCCGGTTACAGGCATTAAGCCTTATGACGAAAAAACACAAAACCCTATAGTCTGCTATCCCAACCCATTTACAAGCCAACTATCAATAGAAATTAATACAAGCACGAGCCAAAATGAAATCATTGAAATATATGATATAGAAGGAAATCTTGTAAAAGATATAAAAACCGGAAAAAACATGCCTTATGTGCATAAGTATTTATGGAACGGTAAAGACCTTAACGGAAAGGAGGTTGAGCCAGGGATTTACCTTATTCGCCTGGTTACCGGCAGACAAACACAAACGTGCCGCGTCATATATAATAAATAAAATTAAAGTTTTTGACCATGTCGGCAGGGAAGTAGAAAGAATAAACAAACAGTCCCAAAATGCAGGGCTGAACAAAATCGAACTGGATATGAACGGTTTACCATCTGGAATTTATTTTTATTCAATATTTGTAAACGGGCAATTATCGGACACGAAGAAAATGGTGTTGATGTAAAATGCCCGAATCTGATTAATTACAAGTAGCTTTTTATCCTTTAAAAGGAAGCCATTTTCTGCTAACTACGTTCCTGAAAACGAACCTTAATATACTCCTGAATTTCTTTCAGTGAGGTCATTTCGTGTGAAGCGTTTCCGGAGCGGACATAAAATTTTTCCGTTTCCTGTCCCTGTTTGTTTTTGGATTTTAAATACAAAGGCAACGTGCCTGCCGAAATCCGAATGACACAGATGATCTTACCGTCAATTTCGGGAAATTGCATCAAAAGGTGATGGTTGGAGAATTTGATCCCGTATTGGTTGTTGATCAGTCGCCGCAGGTGAAGTTCAAAATAGTCTGCCGTTTGTTTTTTAAAAGTATTGAAATCGGACTCCAGACCAATGATCTCCATATCATCGTTTACACCGATGAACAATGTTCCTCCTTTGGCATTCGAAAAAGCGGCAATGCTTTTCAGGATGACTTCTTCCAGGGCTTTATTCACTTTTTCTTCACGGTAATCCCAGCGAAGTGAGGATTTAAACTCCACAAACTCCGTTTCTCCCCCATGGATCAGGTTTTTGATTTTTTCATCGGATAATGGCGTCAACGATGCAGGTTTTGATCCGGCATTGGTTTTCGCTTTCCTTACCATTGATAAATAAACAAACAAAGCAAACAGAACGAACATAATGGCTGCATAAATGTAAGCCTGTTCCGCCTTTTGGCGGGTTTTGATCAGGTCCTGTTCGGAAACCGTAACGGCAAATGCCTTAACTCCCAACTGCGGTTGAATGCTGTCAATACCTGTCCAGTAAACTTTGTTCCCCGTTTGTGAAGAATAGGAATAAGATTCAAGTACAGAGTTTTTCTCCCATGCGGCAAACAACTTTTCAATGGTTTTCCTTAATGAGTCGTAGTTTGCGATGGTTTCTTCATCTGATGTTTTAATGGGGGTTACCAGCTCATTTTGGGTTGTTTGAATGGTTACCAGGGGGTTTTCAAACATTAAAACATGGTAAAACCGGTTACTCAAATCATTTGTTTTAAACATCAGTGCCACGATATCCGAGTCGTTTTTGACATTGAGTTTAAAAACGTTGAAAAGGAGTTCCCTTCGTTCAGGCAACTGGCTTTGAGCGGCACGCCAGACATGATCCCCTTTTTTTAAGGATTTTATGTTTATCGAATTAAAGTTTTTCTGATCCATAAAAAAATTATAAGTATCCGTCCACTCCCTGATAAACCTGAAATTCTGATCGTATCGTTTCCAGTTGACCAGAGAGTCAAGCAGTGTGTTGTGGGCAATTATCCATGTGTCGTTGTCGCGGATAATAACATAGTTCATGTTGTTGCCAAAAACAACAATCCCTTTTAAAAGATCATTTTCAGTAATTATTTTTGAAAAATAATGGTTTAAACTTTTTAGGGGGAGTGAGTCAACATCTTCGTTTTCCGCATCTTTTGTCAGTTGCCCAACAGTTTGATTGACTTCTGATAAAAATCCTTTCAAATCGGGTTTAAAAGTACCCGAAGCCCGGGCAATGATCTCTTCGGGGTAAAACTGATTGTTTTTACGATTAAGGTAAAGGAAAATGCTTATTAAAGCAAGGAATAAAAAAAACGCCTCTATCCAGATGCCTGCTTTCTTCATTTGTTTTATTAAGCTTTCAAAATTACTTTTATTCATTTAAAAAACGGATATTTCTTTTTATGTTTTCAAATCCGGCTCTCATAACGGCAGTTCCCCTGAAAATATTGTTAAACCGGTTGATATCCAGTGAAAGCCAGTCGTTTTTTTGCATTTTTTTAAGTTCTTCCGAAGGTTCAAACAATGGTTCTGTATGAGGGGTGGCATCCCTGTTCCACGGGCAAACCTGCTGGCAGATATCACAACCGAATATCCAATTCTCGAATTTACCTTTGAATTCTTCGGGGATTTCTCCGCGGTATTCTATTGTCAGGTAAGAGATGCATTTTCGCGCATCCAGTTCAAACGGTTTCAGGGCACCCATCGGACAGGCATCAATGCAGAGCGTGCAACTGCCGCAAAAATTTTTTTCCGGCTCCTTTTCTTCATATTCAAGTTCCAGGTCAATGATGATGTGGCCGATAAAAAACCAGGAACCTCCTTTCCGGTTGATCAGGCAGGTGTTTTTGCCGATAAAGCCCAGTCCGCTCCTGCGCGCCCACGCCCGGTCGGGAACCGGTGCCGAATCCACAAAAACACGGTGTTTCCGCTGTCCCGCATAATCTTCAATAAAAGCAACCAACTGTTTCAGTTTCTTTTTAATAACGCGGTGGTAATCTTTTCCGTATGCGTAAGTGGAAATGATGAAATTGTCTTTTTCCGGTAAAGTTTCTTTTGGTTTATAATTATACAAAACCGTGATCACCGATTTGGCCCCTTCCACAAGCCGTGTCGGGTCATAACGTTTTTCCCGGTTTCTTTCGAGGTATTTCATTTCCCCGTTCATTCCCTTTTTTAACCACGTTTCCACCCTTTCTTCATCCCCGGACAGATGTTTAGCCTGTGAAATTCCGCAGGCAAAGAACCCAAGTTCCAGTGCTTTTTCTTTAATGGAAGAAGAAAGCCGGGTTTTTCTCAAAGCATCAATAATCATGGAATGTGTTTGAAAAAGATCAAAACAATGCGGACTGGTCCGTTTTCCGGGTAATGCCCAGATGGCTGTATGCCAGGTCGGTGGCCATCCTTCCGCGGGGTGTGCGCATCAGATAACCCTCCTGGATGAGAAACGGCTCGTAAACTTCTTCAATGGTTCCCGCCTCTTCGGCAACGGCTGTGGCGATGGTTGTTATGCCCACAGGGCCACCTTTGAATTTTTCTATGATGGTCGTCAATATTTTATTATCCATCTCATCAAGGCCGTATTTGTCCACATTCAAGGCTTCCAGCGCATGTTGTGAAATGGCCATGTCAATGATGCCGGTACCTTTGATCTGGGCGAAATCGCGGACACGGCGCAGCAACAAATTGGCAATTCGCGGTGTTCCCCTGCTACGGCCGGCAATTTCAAAGGCAGCATCATGGTCAATTTCAACTTTTAAAATACCGGCTGACCGTTCAACAATACCGGCAAGCGTGGGTGTGTCATAATAAGAGAGCCGTGAGTTGATTCCAAAACGTGAACGGAGCGGAGCGGTAAGCAGACCCGAGCGGGTTGTTGCTCCGACCAGCGTAAAAGGATTCAGTTTTATCTGAACCGACCTGGCATTGGGACCGGTCTCGATCATGATATCAATCTTGAAATCTTCCATTGCCGAGTACAGGTATTCTTCCACTACAGGGCTTAGGCGGTGAATCTCGTCAATAAAGAGGACGTCGTTTTCACTCAGATTGGTCAGCAGACCGGCGAGGTCACCCGGCTTATCCAGTACAGGCCCGGAAGAAGTAATGATGTTAACCTCCAGTTCATTGGCTATGATGTACGACAGGGTGGTCTTGCCTAATCCCGGAGGACCGTGTAGTAAAACATGATCCAGTGCATCACCCCTTTGTCTTGCCGCCTCGACAAAAATCTTCAGGTTTTCGACTACCTTTTGCTGTCCGGAAAAGCTGGCAAATCGCCCCGGCCGCAATACTTTTTCTATTTCCAGCTCTACCTGACTAAGATGTGCGCCTGTTGCGTCAAGGTTTTCGTTCATCATCAACTTCTTTGTATAATAACAGAGATTTTAAAATTAATCACTGAAAATCCGATATTTAACTTAAAATCCCGTAACCATTTATTTTCAAAAATAAATGATTTTTTGCAACATGTAAAAATATTCATTATATTAGCTACATAAACCGGAACAGGAAATTTTATTAAAGAATTGTCATTTTAATAAAAATCTTTTCGGGAAAAAACAAATGACTATGAAAACATTTCTGGTGGCCAATGACTTTTCTAAAAATGCGGAACATGCACTGGAATACGCCATTATGTTTGCCAATAAAATGAATGCTGACATTCATCTGATATGGGTTGACAACACCGTTTCGGAAGAGATCATTATTGATACCATTGAGAAGGATTTACAAAGGGAAATAAAAAAGCAATCGAAAGTTCTGATCGAAAAATACCAACCCCGGTTAAAGAACAACAAATTCAAACTACTGTTCAGGAAAGGTAAGGTTTACCAGGAAATTACAAAAGCAGCCGCCAAGATCGGCGCAGAAATGATCTTTACCGGTACTCACGGGGTTTCGGGTTACGAACAATATTGGATAGGGAGCAATGCCAACCGAATTGTTACGCAGGCTCCTTGCCCGGTGGTTACCATTCGTCGTGATTATTCGTTCAATGAAAATATAAAAAATATCCTTCTTCCGCTTGACAGCTCGCTGGAAACAAAGTTTAAGTTACCTTATGCCTGCAATATAGCCCGGGAGTTCGGGGCCATCGTTCATTTGCTGGTTATTTACAATACCCCCCTGAAGATTGTCAGACGCCGGATTGATAACGTATTTGAAGATGCTGTAAAATGCATGAAAGAACATAAAGTCGAGTTCATTAAAGTCACACTTGAAGTGGACAATGTTGTGGCGTCCATCCTTGATTATTCCAATAACAATGATATTGACCTGGTAATGATCATGACAGACCAGGGGACAACTACCGGGGGAAAATTTTTGGGACCGTATGCACAACAATTGATAAATAACTCGTTTATTCCTGTAATGAGTGTAAGGGCTAAACAAAATATTTGAGATGAAAACAATTCTGAACAGAATAAATTTTTTGATAGGTATCATGATCATAATGCCTGTTTTAACTTTTGCCCAGCCAGATGTAGAAGGGAAAGTGAGTATATACAGTGAAGCGGGTATTGACAGCCTTGTTCAGTTACATATTGCCTATAATCAGGCATTCCCCGTGATAACGGGTTACCGGATACAAGTTTTTATGGAATCGGGTAACCAGGCACTTTCCGATTGTGAAAATATTGAACAGAAATTCCTGAAAAAATATAAAGACATACCTACATACATTACTTTTTCAGCCCCTTATTACCGGGTCAGGGTGGGGGATTTCAGGACAAGACTTGAGGCCGAAAAATTTTTACAGCGGATCAATAGAAAATATCCTAATGCCTGGGTAATAAAAGACGAAATTAATTTGCCAGATTTATCAACAACTAAAAACCAATAAAAATGAATAAAACAATCGTAACCGGTATTGATTTCTCCGATTGTTCAATCAATGCCCTTGAACATGCCCTCACTATTGCCCGCAGAGCAAAATCGAAAATCACGATGGTGTGGGTTGATCACCTGGATTATTCCAAGGAGATTTTCTCTGTAGAACCAAAGGACCTGTTGGACGAGGTAAAAAAACGCTTTGAAGACTTAGTCCAAAAATATGAACCGCAACTGATCGGCCAGAAGATGGAATACGTTATCAGAAAAGGAAAAGTTTATAAAGAAATTTGTGCTGTTGCCGATGAACAGGATGCATTTTTAATTATTGTCGGAACGCATGGCTCGTCCGGTTTTGAAGAATTCTGGATCGGAAGCAATGCAAATCGTGTGGTTTCGGCAAGTAAAAAGCCGGTAATCACAATACGTGGAGGTATTGATGTTTCGAAAGACCTCAAGCTGATAGTCATGCCTTTTGACAGCACCAAGGAAACAAGGCAAAAACTACCTATGACAGCACTTTTGGCAAAATACTTTAATTCGGAAGTTCATATTCTGGGGCTCTTTACTACTTCACAGGATGATATTCGTTTCCGTATCCGTAATTATGTTTCACAGGCCGAGGATTATTTTAAACAGAATAAGATAAAACACAAGGCCGTATTCCTTGAAGCGGACAGCATCAGTGAAACGACCATCAATTATGCAAAAAAGATAAATGCCAACCTGATTTCGATTATGACCGAACAGGAAACCATGTTCTCAAATCTGTGGCTCGGACCTTACGCTTCACAGATGGTCAATCATTCTCCAATACCTGTACTAAGTATTCACCCCGACAAGACGTTTTTGTATTACTCCTAATTGATCAAATTAAAAAAACCGTCTCATTTTCAAACGAGACGGTTTTTTTAATCAGAAATTTATTTTATCAGGTAACTATTTCTTCACCGTTCTTGTTATAAAACTGGTATTGCAAAAGATGAAAATTGGTCATTTCGTTGATTTTTATCCATTTGCGGTATTTTTTAAACCACTTGAACTGTATTGAATTCATTCCGCCTCTTTTCAGATAGGCATTAATATAAGGATGAACAAACAAGGTCAACGATTTCTCATTTTGATCTTTTATCAGGTATTCCAGGTTGTTTTCAATATCATCAACAACAGTCATGCTGTCTTTTATTTTTCCTGTTCCGTTACATACCGGGCATTTTTCGAGTACCTGTATTGATGTTTCGGGCCTGACCCGCTGACGGGTTATTTGTACCAGCCCGAACTTGCTTGGTGGGAGAATAGTATGTTTGGCCCGGTCTTTGGCCATCTCTTCTTTCAGTTTTGCGTACAGTGCTTTCCTGTGCTTTGCATCCTGCATGTCAATGAAATCAACTACAATAATGCCTCCCATGTCCCGGAGCCGCAACTGTCGGGCAACTTCGGCTGCTGATTCAAGATTGACAGTAAGGGCATTTTGTTCCTGCGAATTTTCCCTGTTCAGCCGATGCCCGCTGTTGACGTCAATCACATGCATGGCTTCCGTGTGCTCAATAATCAGATAAACACCGCTTTTAATGGTTACCGTTTTTCCGAACGAGTTACGTAATTGTTTTTCTATACCAAAATGTTCAAAAATGGGTGCTCTGCCACGGTACCGTTTGATAATTTCTTTCTTTTCAGGAGATATTTGTCCAATGTATGATTTGGCATCCTCGTACAAAACCGGATCATTGATATAGATATTGTTGTAAGATTTATTCAGGTTGTCTCTCAACAGGGTAGAAGTGCGGTCGAGCTCGCTTAAGACTTTTTGCGGTGCATGCGCATTGGGTAATTTTTTGATTACCTTTTCCCATTTTCCAACCAGGTTTCTCAGGTCGGCATCCAGTTCTGCAACCTTTTGGTTTTCGGCAACCGTTCTGATGATGACTCCAAAATTTTGAGGTTTTATGCTCATGATCAGTCTTTTGAGTCTTGTCCTTTCGTCGTTGTTTTTAATTTTCTGCGAAACAGATATTTTATTAGAGAAAGGTAACAAGACGAGAAACCTGCCCGGGAAAGAAATCTCGGATGTAATCCGGGGGCCTTTTGTCGAAATAGGTTCTTTGGCGATTTGCACCAGGATCGGTTGGCCGTTAGTAAGTACCTGGGTTATTTTTCCAGTTTTTTCAATGTCTTTTTCGTTCCTGAAGGTTTCAAACATAGCAAGATGAGCTTTACCCTGTAATGCCAGTTTGGTATATTTGTTCAGCGAACGAATCTGAGGGCCCAGATCAAGGTAATGAAGAAAAGCATCTTTTTCATGACCAACGTCAACAAATGCCGCATTGAGCCCGGGCATTATTTTTTTGACCTTTCCAAGGAAAATATCTCCTACGCCGAACTCATTTTTGTTTTTTTCTTCGTGAAGTTCGACCAGGACATTATCTTCCAATAATGCAATTTTTACCTCTGAACCATTTGTGTCTATGATTAATTCTTTGTTCACAATACTTTATAATTGATATAACACTTAACAATGCTCTTGTAACCTTTGATTCAGAAGAGGGGGAATGAATTATCAAAAACTACAACAGAAGCGTAAGAGGGGATAAATGTGAAACAGAAAAGAACGTGCACAGTACCTGATCAACAGGTACTGTGCTGAATGTTTTGTTAAGAAATTTTTATTTCTTCTTATGCCTGTTCTTCCTCAAACGTTTTTTACGTTTGTGGGTTGCCATCTTGTGCCTTTTCCTCTTTTTTCCGTTTGGCATAATTTAATTCTTTAAAATACTTATTTATTAAAGATTGCTCTTCACTTCATTAACAAAAGTTTTTGCAGGTTTGAATGCAGGAATTTTGTGAGCCGGAATGATGATGGTTGTATTTTTTGAAATATTGCGTCCGGTTTTTTCAGCTCTTTCTTTAATGATAAAGCTGCCAAATCCTCTCAAATAAATATTTTCACCGTTTACCATTGTTTCTTTAATGGTTTCCATGAAAGATTCGACTACTGCCTGTACAGCTACTTTTTCAATTCCTGTTTTGTTGGCGATTTCTGTTACGATTTCTGCTTTTGTCATGTCTTTATTTTTTTAAATAATTAACAAGGAGTTAGCAAAATTGGCGCTGGCAATCTT
>CAZMOS010000121.1:0-11838 GCA_964567945.1 uncultured Lentimicrobiaceae bacterium | reverse complement strand
ACCACTTCAAACTGGAGCATCATGCCGTCATCTTCATGCACAAGCATGTGGCAATGCATCATGTAGGGTACCGGATCGTTGGCAAAATCTTCGAATTTCGTAATAAACCGAACCGTTTCCTGGGGCATTACCAGGATATCATCTTTCCGCCCCTGTTCACTGGCCGGAGGAGGTACGCCGTTCCTGTCGAGGACATAAAACTGCACATCATGAATATGAAAAGGATGAGCAATGGCCGACTGATTGGTGATGCTCCATATTTCGGTATTGTTCAACGGAATGGTAAAATTGATGACATCAAAATCAAAACTCGCCCCGTTGATCAGGAAAGGAAAATTGAGCTGGTCGGGGCCCATTTGAGAAGGTGAAAAGGTAAGCGTACGGGTGATATCGGCAGATTCTTCGGGATAAGGAATTACCTCAACCAGCGAAGCCGGGATATTCGTTACAGGATTTCCTGTCTGGCCGCCCACATTAAAAGTGATAATATCAAAGTTGTTTCCATTCAGGGGGTTTGGCTCGTATCCGTTCAGTACCATGAATTGCATAATCCCCGGATATTTGGCGCCGTA
Organism: uncultured Lentimicrobiaceae bacterium; assembly: GCA_964567945.1. Taxonomy (GTDB): domain Bacteria; phylum Bacteroidota; class Bacteroidia; order Bacteroidales; family F082; genus JAADID01. Next base: position 11,266 of record CAZMOS010000121.1, on the reverse strand, counting down.
TAAGCCGTTGGGAAATTCTGCTGCATAGCTCATCAGTTGGACAGACTGGCCTTCCATGCCATCAAAGTCAATCAGTATTTCGGCACGTTCACCGGGACCCATTTGCAGGCGGGTCAAAGCAAGGGGTTCACTGAGCAAACCGCCGTCGGAACCAATCTGGTAAAAGGTAGCGTTACCGGACAGACCGATATTGAATACCCTTTGGGATGAACCGTTGAGCAGCCGGAACCTGACAACCTGTGCTGGTACATCAAGGACAGGGTCTATGGTGGCATTGACCATCACCACATCATCGGAATTAGAGGGAACGACAATTTGCTTCTGATCATCAAAATCCTTGGTCTGGATTGCCAGCGGAAAATCATCCACGCCGTAAGTACGCGGCAGGTCCAAAGCGGCATCTTCGTCATCCCTGACAATGATAAAGCCTGCAATTCCAAGCGAAACGTGTTTGTTGGTCTGCATGTGCAAATGCGGGTGATACCAATAAGTTCCCGCTTTATCCATTACCGTGAATTTGGGATTCCATGTGTCACCCGGCAGAATAAGGGTATGCGGCCCTCCGTCGTTTTCTGCAGAGACATGCATGCCGTGCCAGTGGATCGTCGTCGTATCAGCCAGTTGGTTATTAACCGTGATATCCACAAAATCCCCTTTTTGCATAATGAGTGTGGGGCCGAGTATATCACCGTTCACACCCATCGTTGTGGTATTTGTGCCGCTGTAAAACTGGAATGTACCATTTTGCAAACTGAGGTTAAATTCAGTTCCGGATAATGTGTCGGGAATGATCAAGGTATTTTGTGCAGTAAGAGATACGGTTGCCAGTAAAAAAGTCAGTATTAAGAGTTTTGTTGTTTTCATGTTGGAGTCTGTTTTTGTGATTCATATTGTTTTGCAATATTAACGCACATCACCCTGCCGGTTGTTACAGAATTATAGAAATGATTTATATCTTTTTGGGTTAAACCCTTTCAGGGTTATTACTGATGATCGGAAATGTAAAAAACATATAGCTTATCATCAACCTTTTCCGCTAATGCTCTGTATTTATTGTCAACACGAAAATACCAGATGTTTTCGGAATATGGTTTTCTCTTTTGGATCCCGTTCTTCCGGATTTGTGCCGCAGGCATTCCTTTGGAACAGTCCGGAAGAAATATTATTTTAAAGGATTGTTATTTAAAGACAAGACATCCGGATTTGTAATCCGGATGAGCAGAGTTAAGAAGTGCGCACGAAAGCCGGGATTGGCGACCGGCGACTCAAGTCGCCGGTACGAGATAGCTGTTACAACTCTTTTTTCACCTCCCCGCAGGAAAGCATGGCTTCACCCAAATAGGGATTTTTTATTTCTTTTGTTTCACTGATCCAGAACGCTCCTTTGTTATCGAATGCCATTGGACAGAATTCAAGATATAAAGCGCTTGTTGCGTTACTGTGCACCCCGAATTGTTCAATGGCTTTGGTCAGCTTGTCAGAAACGATACTGAAATGTGAGCGTTTCATTTCCATGCCTTTCATTTGTATGATACCGTTCAGGTTATCTTTAATCGGCTTTTGCAGTTTCATCCATTGATTATGTGCATTGCCTTTTAGCAACGTCATATCAACTTTATCCAGGGCATCCAGCGTTTTTTTGGCAGCGGCTTCAACGGCTTTCTCATCGGAACTGACAAAAGCATCTTTCAGTTTCAGATATTCATCCATCACTTTACCGAGCTGCATTTTAAAATCCATGGGTACTTTTTCCTTGTCTGTTTTCTTTTTGGAAGATTGCTGTGATTCCATTTCATTACCACCTCCCATATCCATTCCAGGCATGGTGTTAACCTTTCCCCCTTCGGGATTCATCATACTGGGTTTGCCTGCAAGCTGGGCGGCTGCATCAACGTTAAATACACCATTCATGACAATCACTTCGCCTTCATGAAGTCCTGAAGAGACCACGTAAAAGTTTCCGGCTTCGGGCCCAAGAACGATCTCGCGATAAAGGAATGTAGGCTGCTTGCGGTCGGGCACCTTAACATAAACCACCGCCCGTTTCCCTGTCCACAAGATAGATGACTTGGGGATTAACAGGTCGTTGGTCTTTTTCATCTCGGATTTCAGAATGCCGGCTGCAAACATTTCAGGTTTCAGTACCAGTGCGGGGTTTCTAAGTTCTACCCTCACCTTTGCGACCCTTGTTTTGGGATCAATGAACGGATCAATATATTTTACTTTTGCTTTGTAAAACTTTCCGGGAAGAGATTGAATACTAAAATCAATTTCATCTCCCATTTTTATCCACGGCAGGTCGTTTTCATACGCATCGAACATCACCCATACTTTTGTCAGGTCAATCACTTCAAACATGGGGCTTCCTACTTTCACATAGTCGCCTATGGCCACATCCCTTTTTGTTACCGTACCGGTAATGGGTGAGAGCAGCTCAAAATAATGTTGTGTTTTCCCGCTGTTTTCCAGGTCGTCAATCTGGGCATCGGTAAGATCCCACAATTTTAATTTAGTCCTGGCCGATTTGTAAAAAGCAGGATTTGTACTTTTGAATTTTGCCGCTTCGACCAGTTCGCGCTGGGCAGCTATCAGTTCCGGTGAATAGATGGTAGCCAGCTTTTGGCCTTTGCGCACATTCTGACCGGTAAAGTTCACATAAAGTTTCTCGATCCTTCCGCCAAAACGGGCAGTCAGTTCGGCGATATTACGTTCGTCAGGTTCTACGATCCCCAACAGATATACACTCTTCTCAGGGATGCCTTTTTTCACTTTTACCGTTTCTATGTTGGCAAGGGCAATGGCTGACTTGGTCATCTTGATCTCGTCAGGTGAGGAAGCTTCTTCTTCTTTTTCTTCTTCAAGCGGAATGAGTTCCATGCCGCAGATGGGGCATTTTCCGGGTTTGTCCATCCTGATCTGGGGATGCATGGCGCATGTCCAGATGGTTTTACCTTCGTGATCGTGTTCCGCTATTTCGGTTTGTTCGGAAGTTTTTGGGGATGATCCGCCAAAGAATACCCAGCCCAGCCCCAGTCCGATGACAAGGGCAATAGCTCCGACTATCAGGTTTTTTTTGTTTATTTTCATAACTCTTCTATTTATTGCCCCGGGGTTTCAACCCCGGTTGACTTAAATTAATTGATTTATTTACCCATTAAATAATAAATGAAAGCATTCGCAGCATTTTGGTCTGCCCTTGCTTTTTCAAGTTCAAGTGCATATTTCAGCAGACGATTTTCCATTCGTAATATTTCTTCAAAATTTGTATTGTCTGAAATATATTGTGCTTTTAATATTTGCATGGCCTGGTAAGCAAGACGCGTTTGTTCCCTGTATAAAAGCAGCCGCCGTCCGGCATCTTTGTAATCAGTAATTACTTTTTCCAGAAGCGTTTCCAATATATTGAATTTATCGGCCCTGCGTTCCTGAACAGCTTCCTGCTGGTATATTGCTTCATTAACCATGGCTTTATATTTTTTCCGGTATAGCGGCACGGTGAGGCCTATTTTGGGGAAGATAATGGCATCTTTTCCGTTGATTGATGCTTCCAGGTTCGGATTGTCACTTTTCCCCGTAAATATGTAATCAATACCTATATTTATACTTGGCGCTCCCAATTTCCTGGATGCTTTTTCTTTGTTCAGGTACGAATTATATTCATAATCGAGCGCAGTAAGCTGATGATTTTTCAGCCGGATACTGTCCAGAATGGCTTCTCTGGTCAACATCTGACCGGGTACTGACAAAGTATCAGCAAACATCACTTCACGGTCTCTTTCCACATTCAGCAGATTATTGAAAGTAACAATCTGATCTGTCCTGCGGTCTTTTAGCAAGGCCAGTTGATTTCTCAGATCGGCCAATTCCATTTCAACACGCAACTGATCCACAGAAGATACCAGGGCGCCTTCCAGTTTAATAAGAGCAATCTGATTTAATATATTCAGTATCGAAAGGTTTTCATCAGTGATTGCTATGGCCTTTTGTGTAAAATAAAGATCGTAATATGCCGCTTTAACGTCATAAAACAGTTTGGATTTGGCATCTTCAAATGCTTCATATTTGGCATTGGCCATTTCATCGACCACACTCCTGTTGGCCTTTAACTGGCCAAACCAGGGAAACATCTGGCTGAGTGAAAGTTTGGCTTTCTGCGGCCCGACCCGGGTTTCCACCGGTTGGATAAAGTACCCGAAAGCAAACTGCATATCCTGCAACGTGCTGACCTGCGGGCCAATCTCCAATGCCGCAAGGTATTCATTGAATTTTGCTTTCAGCCCAGGATTGTTTTTGGCTGCAATAACCAGATACTGGTCCAGCAGATCCTGTGCTTTTACCGATACCGTAAAGGTCAGCAGGGTGATGATTATGATGATTATTTTTTTCATGGTTTTATTTTTTTCCACCCACCGAAGCCTTGGCAAAGGCGGGTTGTTCCCCCACGCCTGAAGGCGTGTGTAACTGATTTTTTTCATAGTTATAATTTTTCTTCTCCATCAGTTTCCCAGTCCTTTAGGGCTGGGTCTCCGGGTTTTCTTCCTTTATTGTTTATGCCTGTTTTTTGACTTTCTTTTCCTGCCACATACTGTAAAGCACCGGAACAACGAACATGGTCATCACCTGAAGCAGCATCCCGCCGAATGAAGGGATAGCCATAGGCACCAGGATATCCGAACCTTTTCCCACCGATGTCAGCACAGGAATCAGGGCGATGATGGCCACGGCAGCGGTCATCATGGCCGGTCTTACCCTCTTGCTACCGGCATGAAGCACGGATTCGCGAACTTCTGCAACTGTTTGGGGTTTTTCTTTTTCGAAGACCTGGGTCAGGTAGGTCCCCATGATCACCCCATCATCGGTGGCAATACCAAACAGGGCTATAAAGCCCACCCACACCGCAACACTCAGGTTAATCGTATGCATCTGGAAAAGGTCCCGCATATTTATCCCGGCAACCGAGAAATTCATGAACCAACCCTGGCCGTATAACCAGACCATGATAAAACCGCCGGCAAAGGCAACAAAAATTCCGGTGAATACCATGGAAGAGGTAGCTACAGTTCTGAACTGGAAATAAAGTATCAGGAAGATCACGATCAGGGAGATCGGAACCACGAGCATCAGTCGTTTGGTTGCCCTTATCTGGTTTTCATAGTTGCCGGTAAACACATAAGTCACCCCTTTGGGGATTACAAATTCGCCGTTGTCAATTTTTTCTTTCAATAATTTCTGGGCATCTTCAACCACGTTCACTTCTGCATAATTCTCTTTTTTATCAAAGATCACGTAGCCCACCAAAAATGTGTTTTCACTTTTGATCAACTGCGGACCGCGTGTGTAAGTAATGGTTGCAAGTTCTGCCAAGGGTACCTGTTCACCTGAAGCTGTCGGGATCAGGATGGTTTTTAAAGTCTCCGGATTGTCACGGTATTCACGTGCATAACGTACCCTTACCGGAAAACGTTCCCTGCCTTCCACTGTAGTGGTCAGGACAACACCCCCAACCGAACTGCTCAGGAAAGTTTGCATATCTTTTATTGTCAATCCGTAACGGGCTATTGCCTGTCGGTTGATATCTATTTCCAGATAAGGTTTCCCGACAACACGGTCGGCAAAAACAGACTCGGGTTTGATACCCGGAACCTCTTTCAGGATTTCTTCGATGTCATAGCCTACTTTTTCAATGGTTTCCAGGTCCGGGCCAAAAACCTTGATCCCCATGGGTGCACGCATTCCTGTCTGCAACATCACCAGGCGGGTTTGAATGGGTTGCAGTTTGGGGGCAGAGGTCAGGCCGGGATAAGCCGAATTGTTTACAATTTCTTTCCAGATGTCATCGGGTGACTTAATAAAATCGCGCCATTGCCTGAAATATTCTCCTTTTGAATCCGGGATAAGTTCTTCCCGTTTAACAGCGCGGAAACTGTCTTTTGGGTTATAAGTTCCCCCGTTTTTCAAAACATAATTTCCACCCCTGTCCACTTTAAAACGCAAACGGTGTCCGTCCTCATCAAGCATGTATTCCGATTTGTAATTGATGACATTTTCGTACATAGAAATTGGTGCCGGGTCAAGTGCCGTAGCGGCACGTCCCCATTTTCCGACAACACTTTCTATTTCCGGAATGGAATTAACCCGTTTGTCCAGCAGGCGGATGACTTCAAGGTTTTTATCAATACCCGAATGAGGCATGGTTGTGGGCATAAGCAAAAAGGAGCCTTCATCCAGACTGGGCATAAACTCTTTGCCGGTTCCCGGAAAAGCTTCAGCCAAACTACTCCATACTTTTGTATCCTTTACATCCACACCTATTTTTTTAAATGTGTTAGGTATAAATCCAAACAGGTTGTCAATCCCCTGCCACGCGAGCAGACCGAAAACAACGACGATAACAGGAATGGATAAAAATTTCCATTTGTTATTCAAAACCCATTTTAACATTATTGGGTAAAAATGGACGATGGCCATCAAAGATCCCAGTATGACGCCGACAATGGCAATCACGAATAAGAAGTTTACAAATTCACTGTTCATGGCACCCAGCGGCATCCATTCGATGGCCAGGAAATAAACCAGTACAAGCAGGGCGATGGCAATATTGATCTTGTTTACCCAATGTCTTTTATGCTCGGGCCAGCGATCTTCAAGCATACTGTTTATCCCAAAAGCAATCAGAGAGATGGCAATCCATGAACCGTAAACGATAATAAAAATAATCCCTGCTGCGATCAGGGTGGAATACCATATCCGGCTGAAGCGCTTTTTATTAAAAGGAATGGAAAAAAGCACGTTGGCCATAGCCGGAATAATGATGATACCGATAACCAATGAGGACAACAGGGCAAATGTTTTAGTAAACGCCAGCGGCCTGAACAGCTTACCTTCGGCTTCCTGCATGGCAAATACCGGCAGGAAACTTACGATAGTCGTGGCCAGCGCCGTCATGATGGCCGATGCCACCTCCACACTCGCATTATAGATCACGGTCAGCAGCTTTTTACCCTTGACCCCTTCGTTTTCCGGCATCTCGAGATGCCGGACTATGTTTTCAGTAAACACGATCCCCACATCCACCATTACACCAATAGCAATAGCAATACCCGACAAGGCCACAATGTTGGCATCCACTCCAAACTGGCGCATGGTGATGAAAGTCATCAGTACACCGATGGGCAACAAGCTTGATATCAGTATGGAAGCCCTCAGGTTAAGTACCAGGATAATGACCACAATGATGCTGATGAGAATTTCGTGAGACAGGGCCGACTCCAGTGTTCCAAGTGTTTCTTTAATTAGGCCTGTCCGGTCGTAAAACGGAACAATGGTCACTTTTGAAACCGTTCCGTCCTCCAGTGTTTTTGAAGGCAATCCCGGGGCCAGTTTAGCGATTTCTTTTTTCACATTGTCAATAGCTTCCATGGGATTGGCACCGTAACGGGCCACGACAACACCACCGACGGCCTCGCTGCCGCCTTTATCCAAACCGCCACGCCGGGTAGCAGGGCCGTAAGAAATATGCGTTACGTCTTTTAACCTGATCGGGACATTATCCCTTACGGTGACAACACTCTCTTTAAGGTCATCCAGATTCTTTATGTATCCCAACGCCCTGACCAGGTATTCGGCCTTGTTGAATTCAATGGTACGGGCGCCGATATCCAGGTTGCTTTTTTTTACGGCGTTGATGATCTGGGCTACATTCACACCGTAAGCTTTCATGGCATTGGGGTCAATGTCAATCTGGTATTCTTTGATAAAACCTCCGATTGAGGCCACTTCGGATATGCCTTTTGCCGACATCAGCCCGTAGCGTACATAAAAATCCTGGATGGTCCTTAATTCCTGCGGATCCCATCCGCCGGTGGGATTTCCTTCCCTGTCACGGCCTTCCAGTGTGTACCAGTAAACCTGCCCCAATGCCGTGGCATCAGGACCCAGCGCCGGAGTAACGCCATCAGGCAATGTGCCGGCAGGCAGCGAACTCAACTTTTCAAGGATACGCGAACGGCTCCAGTAAAACTCGATCCCTTCGTCAAAAATGATGTAAATACTGGACAGCCCGAAAATGGAATTACTCCGGATGGTTTTTACACCGGGAATACCCAGCAGGGCTGTTGTCATTGGGTAACTGATCTGGTCTTCAATATCCTGTGGGGAACGTCCCGGCCATTCTGTATAAACGATTTGCTGGTTCTCACCAATATCGGGGATGGCATCCACAGGCACCGGGTCGTTTGGCAAAAAGCCGGTATCCCAGTTAAAAGGTGAGGTAACTATTCCCCAGATGACGAACAAGGCAAGCGCCAGAAAAGTAACCAGTTTGTTTTCAAGAAAGAAACGTATGATATTATTTAACATGATTTAATTGCTTCAGTTGATATTTTAAATTGTTTAAGGTTTATTGACATATCTTATGGTATATCTTGAGTTTTACTTTATCCGGAAATGCATATTTTCTGTTTTCAGGAATTCAAAACTCAAAACAAAAAAGATGAATCAACATCGGAAAAACTGGAACATGTGAATTTCATGTCCGGTAATGTTTTCGGTAGGCAAATCATTTAATCGCAGTGGGTAAAGGTGTTTACTTATCGTTAATTTTTCTGTTGATTGCAATCCGGCAAAAACTGTTTCCGGTTGGTTATTTTCAGATAAATATTCATCCTCATCAGATAACATATCCACCCCAAACCTGCAATCCATTGCTGCATCTTCACAATATGTGCACACATCATGAAGGCAATGACCGGTATCCGTAGAAAGGGAAATCTCCGTGAGTTCATCACCGCAATAATGCTTATTCACGGTAAATCCGGTTACGAAAACCAGAAGAATAAACGCCATTAAGATGTGAAGTATTGTTCTTGTCATTTTGAGTTTTCTTTTTCTGATTTTTAAAGGTACAAAGAAAAGGAAGATGAAGTAACTGGCAGTTATACAATTTTTGAAAAGAGTTATATGATTTTATGGTGCCGGATCAAGTATGATTTCAAGCATTCCTTTGAGAAAAACCATTTTAATGACGAGTAAAGAAAGTATAAATATAAATTGAATTTTTCATGCCAGGCCTGTTCCATCCATGAAAGTTTTATCTCTCTTTCCTTTTTCTGCGGTACGAAATAAAATACAACACAAATCCGGATATCACCGTGATCAGGGCAAAAACGGAAAAGCTGCGCAAAAGAATGTTTCCAAAACGGTCTCTTTCCTGATAATCCATGGTGTGTAACATCCACAGGAAATCAAATATTCGCCAATTGCTGTATCTTATGTTTTGAAAGGTTCCCTCACCGGCTGCAATGTAAAGGACCGGGTCACCGGGATAATTGTAACTGACAGCCCAGGCCGGAAGCGGTTTCCCGCGGTATTCATGATGCTTGCCCGTTGCCTTGATGTATTCCACCTTTTTCAGTCCGGCATCCGGTAAAAAATAGGAACCGGCGATCCGTCTGGCTTCTTCTTTTGAAACCGCTCCCCGTATTATCCCCGTTCCGGCATCTGCGAGTACAACCTTTTTATTTCCTCCGGAATAATAATGAATCTGATACACGGGTTGCTGCAGGATATTTATCAGCCTGATTGAGGAAAGCGAGTCCAGTTTGTCGTTATTTTTAATCGCCTTCAGGACTACTTCCGGTGAAACAAGAGACAGATTACCCGGCAGAACGGGCTGCGTTTTTACCAGATGGTCGCCATGAATTTTATCAATATCACTCCAGCTAAAATAAAGGCCACCCGCAGTCCAGAAAAGAAACTGAATCCCAAAAATAATACCCAAATACCTGTGAGCCTTACGAAGATAATATTTGTAACTTCTTTTTCTCTTTTTTTTAAATGACATGCAATCTGTTTTTGGTGGATAAAATAACGATAAAACAGAAACAAAAACAGGGTATCTCAACGTAATTATTGAAACACCCCGTTAATTGATTCAACACCGGTATTTAGTTAATTGTAGCTTTTACCGTTCCGCATTTCATCATCACGTCACCATAATAGGGATTCCGGATTTCTTTTTCCGTACTTAACCAGTAAGCTCCTTCTTTGTTGTTGGCCATCGCGCAGTATTCCACATAAACCGTCTTGCCGGATTCAATGCCAAAGTTTTTTACTGCATCCGTCAAGTTTTCGGAAACAATACTGAAATGACTTCGTTTCATTTCCATGCCTTTCATTTGTACGATTCCTTTCAGGTTGCTTTCAATGGCTTTTTGTTGTTTCATCCATGCCATGTGTGCATCGCCTTCAAGCAGTTTCATGTCAACGGCATTAAGTGCTTTGATTGTTTCTTTGGCAGCCGTTTCCGCTTTGGACTCATCGGAAGCCACCAGGGCATCTTTCAAGATAAGGTACTCAGCCAAAACATTTGAGAGTTGCTTTTTAAAAGCATCCGGTGTGCTTGTGCTTTTCATCATGGTACTGTGACCTGATGCCATGTTATGATTACGCATTCCCTGGCCGAACATATTGCTCATACCAAACAGGAAAATGCCTGTTATTATTGCTGTTACTATTGTTTTCATTTTTCTTTCTTTTTAAATTTTCGATTAATTTCAATTATCTCATTTGAAACCAGCTATTCATTTAAAGGAATACCGGTTTTTTACCCGGTAAACTATTTTTTTGATTTTATAAGAATCTGATTTACCTGTACTCTCCCGGAAATCAGGTTAAAAAGGACATCAAAAGGGATAACCGTGTTGACAAGGCAGGTGGGGGAAGAGATTGCAGCAGGATATAATTTTTCCCTTTTGTTTTTATATATGTTGAAATGTTTTCATCCGTACCGGGGTGAAAAATATTTCTTTTAACAACCTGTAATCTTTGATAAATAAGCGGGCTCAAAAAATCAGCCCTGAATTGATAGGATACGGTTTTATCGTAACAACAATCATTTGCTGCCATATCTTCACAACAGGTTTCTGCATCCGTATTCAAACCCGCCTCGGCAATTTGCATACTGCAAAAATGTTTAGATGCAGGAAACCCTGTGGTTGCTGTCAATAACAGCATCGCAAAAACAATATAAGTTATTTTTCTAACCATAAACCCAAATACACCTGCAAAAGAACAAACAATAACCGGCATAGTGTTAATATAATTTTTGAAAAGAGTTATAAGATTTTTTGGTTTTTGAGTGGATTGAAAGGATTTTGTATTTTTATTTATTATCTTTTTGGATATGAATGCAAAAACAGAGCAAATAAGTCGTTTGATCAGGGAATCGGTCTATGCTCTTGATCCAACAGCCCGGGTAATATTATAT
>CAZMOS010000120.1:0-11869 GCA_964567945.1 uncultured Lentimicrobiaceae bacterium | reverse complement strand
CGGGCACTGGTTGAATCCAAAGAGATCATTACGGTCTTTGGGAATGCTTACCTCTAAAAAAACTGGTTTGAATGTAATGAATGTCACGCACGGTTCACCATCCCGGCAGAAGGAGGCAACGGCCATTGCCCGATGTGTAAGTCAACAGAAATTAAACCATTAAGAAATAATTAAAAAATGAAAACAATCATCACATCAACAGGAGATCAGTTGAATTCAAAATTTGACCTGCGATTCGGAAGAGCAAAATATTTTTGCCTTTACGACGAAAATACAAAAGAAACAAAATTCTATCCCAACCCGAACACAGCAGCACACAGCGGAGCAGGTGTTAAAACCGCTGAAAAAGTTGTGGAATGGGGTGCGAAAAAAGTGATATCCGGCGATTTTGGCCCCAAAGCCAAAGATTTGCTGGAACTGTTCAACATCCAGATGGTCATACTTCCGGATGATAACAGAACCATTCAGGAAATCATCAACAGCATTAAATAACATAACGAAAGGAGGTCTGTTATGCCAGGATTTGATGGTACCGGACCGCGGGGCGAGGGTCCCCGCACCGGAAGAGGGCTGGGAAAATGCAAGGACGACGAGGTAAAAACCAACCCCGAAACCCCTGAAGAAGACCTTCCCCGTGGAAGAGGATTCGGTTTCGGATTCGGCGGGGGTCGAGGCAGAGGCAGAGGTCGCGGATGGGGCGGCTGGTGGCATCGTCGCTGATTTTCCCATTCTTTTACAGGGCTATCTCTAAAGGCGGTCTTCTTTGGAGACCTGTCCTTGAGACAGCCCTTTTTGAATAGAAACACACCCCGGCCCTGAAGGACCGGGAAACTGAAAGCGAAGTACCCCGTCCTGAAGGACGGGGAAACTAAAAGCGAAGAAAAAATATTGCTATGAGATAAATCAGTTACCCCGTCCTTTAGGGCGGGGGTAATAAATAAAAACCAATGAAAATATTTGCAGTACCAATTGAAAACGGAATCCTGAACAATCATTTCGGACACGCCCGGCAATTTGCGCTCATTGCCACCGACGAGAACCGTATCATTTCGGACACAGTGATCGATGCACCGCCTCATCAGCCCGGAGTAATACCCCGCTGGCTTGCAGATGTGGGTGCAACCGACATTATTGTAGGAGGAATAGGGCCACAGGCAGTGAACATTTTCGAATCACAAAACATCAGGGTACACATCGGCGCCCGGCAAAAAACGGCTATTGACCTGGTGAATGATTTTCTTAACAACAATCTGATCGTTGACGAAAACAAATGTGACCATTGATATGCCGGTAAAAATTGCCATAGCCAGCGGAAAAGGGGGAACCGGAAAGACAACCGTTTCAGTCAACCTTTTTCATTTTATCCGGCAGTTATGGACCCGCCGGGTTGCGCTGGTGGATTGCGATGTGGAAGAACCCAACGACCTTATCTTTTTCCCTAAAGCAAAATTGCTGACTGAAAAAGATGCCACATTGCCTGTTCCACAAATCATTACTGACAATTGCACATTTTGCAGAAAATGTGTGGACTGGTGTGAATTCAATGCCATTGTGGTCATCCCGCCGGTAAAATTTGCGGAGATCAACCCCGGTTTGTGTCATTCCTGCGGGGCATGTCTTGAGGCCTGCCGGGATGATGCCATTGTGGAAAAACCTTATTCCATAGGAAAGATCAAATCATATTCACTGGACGATAAAGCCGGTATTGTGGAAGGGCTGCTGAAGATCGGATCGGCTATGCAGACTTCCCTGATCAAGATCGTGAAAAAAGAACCGGTAAATGATGTGGAAGTTATCCTGTATGATGCGCCGCCGGGAACCAGTTGCCCTGTGGTTACAACCACGGCTGATGCCGATTACATCATTCTCGTCACGGAACCCACACCATTCGGGCTGCACGACCTGAAACTTACAGTGGATCTGTTGAGGGAACTGGAAAAACCCTTCGGCGTGATCATTAACAAAGCCGGCCTCGGAAACCATGATGTTTATGACTACCTGAAAAAAGAAGACATTGAACTGATCGGTGAAATACCTTTTGATAAAAAGTATGCATCCGGCTATGCCAAAGGTGAAATTCTGGAGTATATCCTTGGAGAAATGGAAAAAACTTACCGCCGGATTGTGGAAGAACTAAAAGAAAAAGTAAGTGATTATGCATGAGATCACCCTGTTGAGCGGAAAAGGAGGAACGGGCAAAACGACCATTGCTGCCGCGCTGGCATCAGTGGCCCGGGATACCGTTTTTTGTGATGCCGATGTGGATGCACCCGACATGCATCTGATCCTGAAACCGGAGATCGTGGAAGAAAACCGCTTCGAAGGGAACTGGGTGGCCAAAATTGACGATAACAATTGTACACAGTGCAGCAAATGTGTGGAGTACTGCCGGTTTGATGCCATTCATTACAAACCGTTCGGCGGACTGGAAATCAATCCCTTTCAATGTGAAGGATGCCGGTTGTGCGAGCGCATCTGCCCGGTGGGAGCCATCCATTCGACAAAAAGCAACAACAATTTCTGGTATGTTTCCAACACACGCTTTGGCACGTTGGTCCATGCCAAAATGGGTGCCGGAGAAGAGAATTCCGGAAAGCTGGTGACCGAGGTCAGGACAAAAGCCATGGAGATCGCCAAAGAGACGGTCGCCCGGTTTGTGATCACGGACGGCCCTCCCGGTATCGGATGTCCGGTGATCTCGGCCCTGACGGGAACACAAAAAGTACTGATGGTCATTGAACCGACCATGTCGGGCCTGCACGACATTGAACGTCTGGAGGACCTCGCCCGGAACTTTAATCCAGAAATGTATGCCGTTATCAATAAATACGATATCAACACTGCAGTTACAAAAAAAATTGAAAAATACTTCGAAGAAAATTCTATCAGACTGCTGGCGAAAATACCGTTTGACACGGAAATAGTTGAGGCGATGTTGCAGGAAAAAACAATCGTGGAATACCAGCCCGTTTCCCTACTTTCAAAAATGATCAAAGAAATCTGGAAAGAGGTGACAAAAAATGAATATGCTGAAATTGTTAAATAATAAAGGAATTAAAATCAATAAAATATGAAATTACGATTTGCATTTGCAGTGAACAAAGAAAGTCATTTCGAAAAAAAGCATTTTGGCGATGCCGATCAATTTCTGATTTACGAAATCAACGGTGAGGGCATCCGGTTGGTCACCTCGCTTGAAAACAGGATCAAACATCAATATGGTGAGCAGGAACACGGTTTGCCGGAAAAAGGAAAAGCCATCATTGCCCTGTTGACAGAACACAATGTTGACATCCTTGTTTCCAGGCAGTTCGGGAAAAACATCACCCTGGTCAACGAAGAGTTTATCCCGGTGATCATTACCAGGGAAAACCCCGATGAAGTGATCAAAGTGCTTCGCCAGCACATCAAATGGCTGAAAGACGAAAAGATAAATCACGCAGGCAGCCACCGTTTGTTCAGAATTGACAAAGGCATTTTGAAACTCAATATTGAAAACAAAAGAAGATAATGAAAGCATTCGGCCCGGTTCCTTCACGCAGATTAGGCAAAAGTATCGGGGTAAATAATATTCCGCACAAGAACTGCACTTATTCCTGTATTTATTGCCAGGTGGGTAAAGCCGTCAGGATGCAATTGGAAAGGCAGACGTTTTATTTGCCGGATAAACTGGCCCATGAAGTAAAAGCCATTCTGGAAAAAACAGAAAAACCGGATTATATAACCATTGTACCTGATGGAGAACCCACCCTGGATATCCGTCTCGGTGAACTTATCCATAAACTGCAGGAATTTGAAATACCCGTTGCTGTGATCACCAATTCATCCCTTTTGTACCTGCCCGAAGTGAGAGATGAGCTGCAGAATGCAGATTATGTTTCAGTAAAAACAGATACGGTCAATAACGAAACGTGGCATAAGATCAACAAGCCCTTACGATCCCTTCGTCTGGAAAATATCCTGGAAGGAATCAGGCATTTTGCTGACAATTTTTCCGGAAAACTGGTCACCGAAACCATGCTGATCAAAGGGCTAAATGACATGGAAGAAGAAATAGAAAATACGGCAAGGTTTATCCGCTCCATTTCTCCCCATACTGCTTATCTGGCCATTCCAACCCGCCCGCCTGCATTTCCTGAAGCTGTTCCCGTGGATGAAGAAACGCTGAACAGGACTTTTCATCAGTTTTCGGAATTCATCCTGTCAGTGGAATATTTAACCGGATACGAAGGCAATGCATTTTCAACAACAGGAGATCCTGAAAATGACATTTTAAGCATCACGGCTGTTCATCCTATGCGCGAAGATGCAGTGGCCGTATTGCTGAAAAAATCGGGTATGGATTTTGATGTGGTCAGCCGTTTAATTGAAAAAGGACTTTTGTCCAAAATTGTTTTCCGGGGGAAAAATTATTACATACGCAAATTTGGCCGATGACTGTGCTGACGAGGAAAATATCAAATCACAACTTATACGCGCTCCTGTGGCATGCGGGTTTTCTTGCTTTTGCACGCAACTTTATTGACGTGGACACCGTCATTCCAGCCATGCTTGTGGATGCCGGCGGAAAATCGGTGCAGATCGGCATCATGACGGCCATCATGCTTGGCGGCTCCAGTTTCACCCAACTGATCTTTGCCCCCTTCATCAGCAACTACGCCTACAAAAAGAAATTCCTTCTGCTGGGCATTAATTCAAGAATATTGTCTTTGCTGGCCTTAAGCATCATCCTTTTTTATTACATGCAAATTAACAACCATTATGCCATCTGGCTGATTTTTGTTGTGATCACTGTTTTTTCGCTTGGCGGGGCTTTTGCCAACATCAGTTATACTGACATTCTTGGTAAATCCGTTAACATGAAATCACGGAAACCTTTCTTTTCCATCAGACAGGTGATCACCGGGATAATATTGTTCGTATCCGCCTTATTGGCAAAAAAAGTCCTGACAATTACCGGTTACCCGGTTAATTACGCTTATATGTTCTTTATCGGTTCGGCAGCATTGTTTATTGCCTCACTGGGTTTCTGGAACTTAAACGAGATCATACCCTCAAAACTGACCGTGAGAAATCCGATACATTTCCTCGAACTGATCAAAGTGGAGTTGAAAGAGAACGGCAGGCTGGGCTATTTTCTCGGTTTTATCAATACACAGGGAATCAGTATTAGTCTGCTTCCTTTTATTATTTTATATGCAAAAGAAAATTTCCATACACAAAGCACAGATACTGGTTATTTTCTTCTGTTTAAAGTAATTGGAAGTGTCGCCACAGGATTATTATTGTTTGTGCTAATGGGTAAATATAAATATCGTTACCTGCTATACAGCAATGTGTTTCTTGCCATAATTATCCCGTTTGTGATCATGTTTTCACCGGAGTTGCCGCCTTTCAGGTTTTTGTTTTTTATCGGAGGTATCGTATTTGCTGTTTACGGAATAACGATGAACGGGGTTTTGCTTGAAGTGTCAGGTAATGAAAACAGGGCATTGTACACCGGAATTTCCGGAGCCGGTAATATTCTTCCGGCGATCTTTCCCCTTCTTGGCGGATGGATCATCAAACAATTTGGTTTTCAACCGTTTTTTATAATGTATGTTATTATTCTGTTGTTTTCATTGTATTTTATTCACAAACTAAACTGTAAGAAATGAAAAGAGAAAAAATATATCCCGATTCAGGAGTCGAACTGAGCCCTTCTATCTTGAAAAATTATGACCGTGTCATGAACATTGCTTCATTTGGTCTTTACAAGGGTTTTATTCAAAAAGCAATACACCAGATGGATATCCGGCCCGCCGATGCGATTCTTGATCTGGGTTGCGGTACGGGCCGAAATGCCGGGTTGATGCTAAACTATCTTTCCGAAAACGGATCAGTCACAGGCATGGATGTCTCCGAAATTATGGGAGAGCAGTTCAATGACAGGTTAAAGGATGACAAACGTGCAACTTTTATACTGAACCGTGTTGACCAGCCGTTCGACCTGAAGAAAAAGTTTGATAAGGTCTTTATCAGTTTTGTCATACACGGCTTCCCGCAAGAGGTGAGGAAAACGGTCATTGAAAATGCCCGGAACCATCTGAAACCGGGAGGTAAGTTTATCATCCTCGACTTTGGCGAGTTCAAACTGAATGAGATTCCGGCATTCCACCGTTTTATTTTCAAAACGGTCGAATGTAAATACGCATTTGATTATGTGGAACGCGACTGGAAAGAGATACTGAAGTCCTTCGGATTTGACCGGTTTGAAGAGAATCTGTATTTTAAAAAATATGCCCGGTTGCTGAAGGCGGGGAAGAGTTAGGGGGCTAGGTGTTAAGTGTTATGAGTTAATGTTAACGAGAAGAAAAGCTTATTACAAATCAATAGCCCAGTCGTTTACGGCTGGGAAAACAAAAGAGCAAAAAGTTAATTGAAATCAATTACCCTGCTTTTTAAGGCAGGGGTTTTGAAGAACAATTGAGAACAATAGAGCAATAGAACAATCAAGTACAAACCAAATAAAACATAAAAGTCATGTTATCACTAAAGAATCCGTTCATTTTTGCCCCTGTCAAGCTGGGCTATGCCACCGGCGACGGCAAAGTTAATCAGAGGCACATTAATTTTTATGATGCCCGTTCGAAAAATATGGGCGCCGTAACTTACGAACCGCTTTATCTTGACAAGGGATTGAGGGAATTGCCCACACAACTGGGAATTGATGACGACGACAAGATCGAAGGGCTGAAGATCCTTAACGAAACCGTGCACAACAACGGAGCAAAAGCCATTGCCCATGTTTATCATCTGGCGTTGACATTATAAAAGATCAATTATCTTTTTGAATTTTTTTACTTCTTTGTTTAGTATAACATAACCTGATAGTTACTATCGTATATTTTTATAAACGAAAAATCCAACTTTTTTAATTCATTTACCTGCAAATAAATAAAATGTTTATACTTGCTATGGATTTTGACTACAACATCTCTATAAACCGGATATAAATATTTGACCCAAAATCAAAGGCGATGAGTAACAGCAAACCACGTATTATCAAGGATTTTGATAAATTGGATGAAAAAATACAGGAACAGATCAAACTGGCCTATCCTTCAGGATTTACCGAACATCTGATTACGTTTACAAACAGAGACGGATTAAAAGTGAGCGCACTACCTTTTGAAACCGAAGATAAATATTACCTCGTCAGGATGACTGTTCAGGAAGCTTATGATATTATAGACCAGGACGATGATTATGATGATGCAGGGTTCCTGAGGGATGAAATCAAAGCCGGTTACGAAGACAAGTATGCCGATCTGGATATGCTTGACGATGCTGATTTACTGAAGGGTGCGGAAGAAGACGAGGATAAACCTCTTTAATCCTTCACACAGGCCGGTTGCCGGACATCTTAATTTTTCCTGATTAAAAAGTTAGTAATACGGGCTGTAGAAAGCAATCTCCCGTTTCCATCTTTAATATCAATGTTCCACACGTGGGTATATTTTCCCCGGTGGATAAGATTGGCTTCAGCAATTACCTGTCCCGAGTGTGCTGTTCCCACATGGTTTGCGCTGACCTGTGAACCGCGTACTTCGTATTCATTCAAATCCACAATGACAGCGGACCCAAGTCCGGCAACCGTTTCGGCCAGTGCCAGATTGGCGCCGCCATGTAAAATTCCGGCAGGTTGCTTCGTCCTTTCATTGACAGGCATTTGGGCTATAATGTGGCCTTCTCCCACTTCAAGATATTCAATATGAAGTTGCTCCATCAGGGTTCCCTTGTTCAGCTTGTTCAGCTCTTCTAAAGTTGCTTTAATATTTTTCATTTCAGGTATTTCAATAATTTTAGATTTGTATTTATGACCCCCAGCTTTCCCTGTCCAGACTCCGGTATTGTATGGCTTCTGCCAGGTGTTCGGGTTGAATATTCTCTGTTCCGTCAAGATCGGCAATAGTCCTCGCCACTTTTATGATCCGGTCGTATGCCCTTGCCGAAAGAGTTAACTTTTCCATTGCGTTTTTCAATAAAACATTTCCCTGCGTATCCAGTTTGCAATACGTATCCAGGTTTTTGTTTGTCATCTGGGCATTGGCAAATATTTTATCGTGATTTTTAAAGCGTTCTTCCTGAATGTTTCTGGCTTTGATCACCCTTTCTCTTACACTTTTACTTTTTTCTCCCGGTGGTGCTTCCGAAAGGTCGGAAAAAGGAACAGGTGTTACTTCCACATGCAGGTCAATCCGGTCCATTAACGGACCTGATATCCGGTTCAGGTAATTTTTCACCGCACCCGGTGAACAAACACAATCTTTTTCGGGGTGATTATAATATCCACAGGGACAAGGGTTCATCGCCGCCACCAGCATAAAACTGGCAGGGTATTCTACAGTTACCCTTGCCCTTGAAATCGTTACCACCCTGTCTTCCATGGGTTGTCGCATCACTTCCAGCACCGACCGTTTAAATTCAGGCAACTCGTCCAGAAACAGTACGCCGTTTTGTGCAAGCGAAATTTCGCCAGGTTGCGGATAAGTCCCGCCGCCTACCAGTCCGGCATCGCTGATGGTATGATGTGGCGAGCGAAACGGCCGGGCTGTTATCAGTGCTGTGTCTTCACCCATAAATCCGGCAACAGAATGTATTTTGGTGGTTTCCAAAGCTTCGGCAAGTGTCATGGGTGGCAACACGGAAGGCAACCGTTTGGCAAGCATGGTTTTCCCGGAACCGGGAGGCCCGATCATGATTACATTATGTCCCCCTGCTGCTGCGATCTCAAGCGCCCTTTTGATGTTTTCCTGCCCTTTGACATCTGAAAAATCAAAAGGGTATTCTTCCATACTCCGTGACAGGATTTCTCCCAGATCCACAAGCGTTTTTTCTCCGATCACTTTTCCTTCCAGCATATCAATAACCTTATTTATATGGTCAAATCCAAATACATCAAGCCCTTCAACAATGGCTGCCTCGGAGGCGTTCTGCTTGGGAAGAATCAAACCTTTAAACCCTTCTTCTCTTGCTCTCAGCGCCAAAGGTAATGCTCCTTTGATTGGATTCAAACTGCCATCCAGAGAAAGTTCGCCCATTATCATATAATCGTGAATGCTCCCCTGTTTCATCTGTTCGGAAGCCGCCAGCAAAGCAATGGCTATGGGTAGGTCATACGCCGATCCTTCTTTTTTAATGTCCGCAGGAGCCATGTTCACGACCACACGCTTGCCGGGCCAGCGATGACCCGTGTTGTTCATTACGGCCACCAAACGGTGCTGGCTCTCTTTGATAGCATTGTCCGGCAGTCCCGTCAGGTGGAACTTCTTGCCTTTGCTCACATTGACCTCAATGGTGATCAAAATTGCATCCACACCCTGTATGGCACCGCCGTATGTTTTGACAAGCATGCTTGGTTTTGGTTTTAAACAAAAATAAGGAATAATATTGTGTAATGCCCATTGTATTTCAAAATGAGATGAAAAATAAAGATTCAACAGGCAGATTTGGATTCAGTCCTGATCATACCATGGACAGTTGCCGTTCCTACGGAACTAAATCACATATTCTTTTATTCCAGGGACTTACGTCCCTGGCCATAACATTTAATCCCTACGGGATGTGATTCCCGGTGTATAATAGTATTTTATAGAATCCAACCGTACCGGCGACTTTAGTCGCCAAACCGGTAGTTTCCCATTTTAATGAAATGAGACGGTGACTAAAGTCGCCAGTACATATGATTGATCAAAAAATATTTATAAAGAAATTAAAAATCCGATGAACCCGTTAAAGTATTAATCCTTGTTCAGATTGTCCAGTTGCTCGTGCAATTTTTCCCATTCCAGGAAATATTCTTCCAGTTTTTTGGATATGAGATCGTGCTGAACATAAAGCTCACCCGATTTAATTTCAACGGCATATTCTTCAGGATTGGAAAGCTTCCCGTTGATCTCTTTTAACTGATCTTCAAGAAGAGCGATAGTCTCTTCAAGTCTGGTGATCGCCAATTCCGTTTTCCTGATCTTTTTTTCTTTTTCCTTTTTCTGTAACCATTTTAATTTATTGTCACTGCTTTCCTTTGAACCGGCCTGCTTTTTATTCTGGTATTCCAGTTCCTTCAGATCATCCAGTTTTCTTTTTTCCAGAAAATCAAAAATATCCCCCCTGAATTCTTTTATTTTTTTATTCCTGAATTCATACAGCCGTGTAGTCAATCCCTGCAGAAAATCTCTGTCGTGTGAAACAATAATAAGTGTGCCGTTGTATTGCAATAATGCATTCTTCAGGACATCTTTTGAAAGTATATCCAGATGATTGGTCGGCTCGTCCAGGATCAATAAATTGCTGGGGGTAAGCAATAACTTCGCTAATGCTAACCGTGATTTTTCACCACCCGATAAAATTCTAACTTTTTTATCTATGTCGTCTTCCTGAAAGAGAAAGGCTCCGAGTATTGTTCTTAAATTTTTTCGTATTTCGCCAACAGCTACATCATCAAGGATTTCAAAAACGGTTTTATCCGGTTCCAGCATTTCCCACTGATCTTGCGAATAGTAGCCTGTAATTACATTATGCCCCAATGTGATCTTGCCTTCATGAGATAACTGGCAGGCAATGATACGAGCGAGTGTGGTTTTTCCTTCTCCGTTCCTGCCCACAAAAGCAATTTTTTCTCCCTTTAGAATTTCCAGGTCAACACGATCGAGTACTTTTTTCTGCCCGTATTGCTTGCTCACCGATTTGCCAAGAACCGTTACCTTTCCACTATGCGGAGCAGGCGGAAAAGCAAAACGGATAACATCCTGATCGCGTTCGTCAACCTCTATTTTTTCCAATTTCTCCAGATGTTTTATCCTTGACTGAACCTGCCTGGCTTTCGTGTTCTTGTATCTGAACCTTTCTATAAACCGTTCTATCTGCCTGATTTGTTTTTGCTGATTATTAAACGCGGCAGCCTGTTGTTCAAAACGTTCCTCTCTAAGTTGAATGTAACGCGAATAATGAACTTTATAATCATAAAGCTTTCCGTTGTTGATTTCAATGGTACGGGTTGTCAAATGATCAAGCAAAGTACGATCGTGAGAAACCATTAAAACCGTTCCGGAAAAGATTGACAGAAATTCCTCTAACCATTGTATGGATTCAATATCCAAATGATTTGTGGGTTCGTCCAGCATAAGCAGGTCAGGGTTAAGCAAAAGCAGTTTTGCCAGTTCAACGCGCATCTGCCAGCCTATGCTTAAGTTTTTCACTGGTTCCGAAAAAGCAGAGGGTTCAAATCCAAGCCCGGCCAGTATTTTTTCAGCTTTCCCTCTTAACTTTTCAGGTTCAGCCAGTCTTAGTTGCTCCATTATACCGGACTGATCCTCTAAAAGCCGGTGATAGCTTTTGGAATCATAGTCATTTCGCATCTCAATCTGCCTGTGAATTTCTTCAAGTCGGTTCCTTAAATCTTCGATAAAACCAAAAACATTTAATGTCTCTTCAAGTATATTTCCAGATAAATCAATTCTTTTTTCTTGGGGTAGATAGCCTACCGAGATATCACGGGGAATGACAACCTCTCCTTTTTCCGGTTCAATTTCCCCATTTATAATACGTAACAAGGTAGTTTTTCCTGCACCATTATTCCCTGCAAGACCAATGCGTTCCTTCGGATTGATGTTGAAAGAAAGGTTGGAAAAAATCGGTTCTCCATGAAATTCCTTGGTTATGTTATTAATTGAGATCAAAAAAAATTCTTTTTTGCAAAATTAAAAATCAGATGGTTAAAACATAAAAGTATCTTTTCTTTTATTTACTCATTGTATTTGAAAATAAAAAAAAGGCAGCCGACTGGCTGCCCTTTTCTGTTTACCGGTATATAATTACCGCTTCCGAC
>CAZMOS010000119.1:0-11881 GCA_964567945.1 uncultured Lentimicrobiaceae bacterium | reverse complement strand
TTGTCTATGGTGATGGTGCTAGTCTTCATTGGGAAGAGTGTTAGCCACACCGGTTAAGAGATGCGAATAATGTTGGAGAGTGCTTTTGCGGCGGATGCCATGCAAGGCGATGTTAGCGGTGTATTGGTCGGCGGGTTACAGCGTGCGGCTTTGTCAAATGATGCCGGTGTGGGGTCGGCAGCGATCGCCCACTCGGCGGTAAAGACCGACAAACCCATCACCGAAGGATTTGTTGCACTGATGGAACCCTTTGTGGATACTGTGGTTATCTGTACAATGACAGCTCTGGTATTGATATTTACAGGGACTTATACTAACCCACAGGGACTGGAGGGGGCACAACTTACTTCAAGAGCCTTTGAACAGGTGTTTTCATGGTTCCCTTATCTGCTGGTTGTAGCCATTTTCCTTTTTGCCTTTTCAACCATGATCTCCTGGTCTTATTATGGCTTAAAAGGTTTTGATTATCTTTTTGGAGGTCTTTCGGTAAAACTTTTCGGCACCCGTAATGTGGCCAAATATGTATATTTCACTATCTTCCTTATTTTTATCGTGATCGGTTCTTCTTCCAATCTTGGATCTGTAATGGATTTTTCCGATATGATGATCCTTTCGATGGGTTTCCCGAATATCCTCGGTTTACTGATCATGGCCAGGGAGGTACGGGGTGACCTGGATGATTACTGGGGTAAGATCAAAAGAGGAGAAATTAAAAAATTCTGGTAATGCGCATAGCCATTCTATTATTGAACAAAGGGCGTGGCAGCGGTGAAGTGGCCCGTCAGCATGTACGGCATCTGATTAAACAGGGGCATAAGGTTTATTTTATTCACCCCGGTATTGATAATGGTGTGGATGGTGCTGTGAACCTGGACGTTAAATTGCATACGTCCGTTACTCCGGTTCACGAATATCTCCCTTCGGCAGGACACGACCAGAAACAGGTTGCCCGGATGTCATTCGAAGAAATGTCAGCTTATCTTCCCGATTATGAGAAAGCGCTGGAAAGTATTGTGCCGGAGGTGGACATATTTATCGGGCATCATGCAAATATGAGTGCTGTGGCAGTGCATAATGTGGCAGTACGTTTTAACAAGCCCTATGTCATATTTATCCATGGAACAGGTATTGAGCCCCGGCATCATGGTTTATGGGAAGACAGAAACTGGAAACTGATCGAAAAGGCCATACTACAGGCAAAAGGGATCATTGTGACGACCGAATATGTTCGTGACCAACTCGTCAAGCCATTAATCCCATTACACGATGATAAGTTCCTGATCCTGCCTTGTGGTGTTGACCTGGAAGATTTTCATCCTGGAAATATTGAAGGAATTCGTGAAAAATATAATTTGCCTGAAAAATATGTGATATGTCCCGGTGCGCTGACCAAATCGAAAGGCCCGCAGAATGTGGTGAAAGCATCGGAAAAATATTCCCGCCTGGCCCAAACGGTTTTTATTGGTGACGGTGAATTACGTGAAGAATTAAAGAAAAACCTGGGTGACCGGGGCATGTTTCTGGGTTATGTTTCAGAAGAGGACAAGGCAAAACTGATCAATGCAGCGGAAATACTCACCGCCGCACCCGAGAAAAAAGAACATTTCGGGATTATTTATGTTGAAGCACTGGCAGGAGGAACACCACTGGTTGCATACCGGGGTGGGGGAGTGGATTCCATCATTACACCTGAAGTGGGCATTCTCACGGAACGGAATCCCAAGGCTCTGGGAGAAAAAATTGCTTACCTGCTCCAACATCCCGAGCTGATCAAAAAAATGTCGGTGGCAGGAAGGAAAAGGGCTGAAGAACATTATGATTACAACAATCTGGTGAGAGAGCTGACAGAGTGGTTTGAGGTGTTTGTTTAAAAGTAAAAGATTAATTCAGGAATAGATTTATTAAAATGGAAAAAGAATACTCCAAGATACTAGAATTATCTAATAAATACCGCGATTATACTGCCCAAAACCTTTCCGAGCTGGTAAAAATCAAATCATTGAGCAGGCAGGAAGAAAAAGTTCAGCAGGAACTGAAACGACAGATGGAAGAAGCCGGGTTTGATGAAGTGAAGATTGACGGGCTGGGTAATGTGATCGGGCGGATCGGTAACGGAAAACGTATCCTGGGCATTGACGGGCATATGGATACGGTGGACCTTGGGAATCCGGATCAGTGGGATTTTGATCCCCTTGGCGGGGAGATCAAAGACGGCTTTGTTCACGGTCGCGGTTCGGTTGACCAGGAGGGCGGCCCGGTGGCATTTATTACTTCGGGCAGGATTCTAAAAGAGCTGGGGTTTGACAAAGACCTGACCATTTTGTTTGTCGGAAGCGTAATGGAAGAAGACTGTGACGGGTTGTGCTGGAAATACATTATTGAAGAAGACGGCATTAAACCCGATATGGTGATCAGCACAGAGCCCACCAATCTGAATATTTACCGTGGCCACCGCGGACGTATGGAGATCGAAGTGGAGTTCTTCGGATTGTCAGCGCACGGCTCGGCTCCGGAACGTGGAAAAAATGCAATCTCTATGGCTTCGCGAACGGCACTGGAAATAGAAAAGCTGAATGAAGGTCTGATGACGGACGAATTTCTCGGGAAAGGCAGCGTGACGGTTTCGGAGTTTGTTTCGGGAAGCCCTTCATTATGCGCAGTTGCCGACTATGCCCGAATCCATTTGGACAGACGGTTGACGTGGGGAGAAACGAAGGACCTGGCTGTAAAACAGATTGAGGAACTGGTGAAAGGGATGAATGCAAAAGTGAAAGTCCTGGAATACCGGGAAAAAGCATACACAGGGCTGGAGTACAGTATGGAAAAATATTATCCGACCTGGAAAATTCCGGAAGATCACGAAGTGGTGCAAAAGGGAGTATCAGCCTATGAAAAAATATTCGGCAAAAAACCCGCTGTCGGGAAATGGACTTTTTCAACAAACGGGGTGACCATCAATGGAATATACGGAATTCCTGTTATCGGCTTCGGCCCGGGAAATGAGGAACTGGCACATGCTCCCAACGAAAAAGTACCCATAAGCGATTTGGTTGTGGCTTCGGCGTTTTATGCTGCTTATGCGTGGGAGTTTTAATTCAAGGAGACCTGACAGGTTTCAAAAACCTGTCAGGTCTTAAATAGTCAAACTTCAAGCGTAGACGCTTGAAGCGGGGGGTAGTATGAAACAAATCAGTTACCCTGACCTTCAGGTCAGGGCCTAAAGTAAATAATATGAACGACCTATATCAAAAAGACTTTTTGCTAACCTGGGAAAAAAGTGATCAGTCATTAAAAACGATACTCGAGCTGGCTTTGCTTTTAAAAAAACTACGGGATCAGAATATCTCATCCAGGATATTTGACACCGGGCTGGCGATGTCCGTCTTCAGGGACAAGTCAACACGCACACGCTATTCTTTTGCTTCAGCAGCCAACCTGCTGGGACTGACAGTACAGGATCTGGATGAGCAAAAATCACAAATATCGCACGGCGAAACGGTAAGGGAAACAGCCAATATGATCTCGTTCCTGACCGACATTATCGGCATACGCGATGATATGTTTCTCGGAGAGGGAAACAAATATATGCGTGAAGTCGGCGAAGCACTGGATGAAGGTTTCCGCGAAGGTATATTGCCCACGAGGCCGGGGATTATCAACCTTCAGTGTGATATGGATCATCCCACTCAATCGCTGGCTGACCTGCTGCATCTGCAACAAACTTTCGGGTCATTGGAAGCGTTGAAAGGAAAAAAGATCGTGATGAGTTGGGCCTATTCGCCAAGCTATGGGAAACCGCTCTCGGTACCGCAGGGTATCATCACATTGATGTCCCGTTTCGGGATGAATATTGAACTGGCCTATCCGGAGGGGTATGATCTGATACCTGAAATCGTTGAAACTGCCCGGGCCAACGCAAAAAGCAGCGAAGGCACTTTTTCTGTCAGTCATTCTATGGAAGAAGCCGTAAAAGATGCGGACATTGTTTATCCGAAAAGCTGGGCGCCGATGGAAGTAATGAAAAAACGGACTGAACTGCTGAAAGCCAATGATGCCAAAGGATTGGATGATCTTGAAAAAGAGGCCCTTCAACAAAACGCCGGACACAAGGACTGGGAGTTCAGCGAAAAGCTGCTGAAACTGACAAAAAACGGAGAGGCATTGTATATGCACTGCCTTCCTGCCGACATATCGGGGGTGTCCTGTAAAGAAGGCGAAGTGAGCGCAGGAGTTTTTGAAAAATACCGTTTGCAGACCTACCGTGAAGCCGGCTATAAACCTTACATCATTGCTGCTATGATGCTGGCCAACAGGTTTGAAGAACCACTGGAAATGATCGAGAAAATTGTGGAGAGGAATCTTCCCAGGGTTGGCGACTAAAGTCGCCGGTACAGGAAATCTCCTTTCAGGTCAACGTTCTGCCATTCACCATCTTTGATTGCGATCTTTCCTTTTACAATAACATAGTCAGCGCCACCTTTCACTTTCATTCCCTCGTAAATATTGATGTCGCAGTTTTGATGATGGGTTTTGGAAGAAATTGTCTGTTCCTGATCCGGGTTCCAGATAACAAGGTCGGCATCGGCTCCGGGACGGATTATTCCTTTCCGGGGATACAGGCCAAATATTTTTGCGGAATTCGTTGAGACAAGTTCTGTAAACCGGTTAATGCTGATCCTGTTTTGCAATACGCCGAAATGATATATCAAGGATAAACGGTGTTCAATACCACCTGCGCCGTTCGGAATTTTTGTGAAATCATCAATTCCGGCTTTTTTTTGTTCCAGTGTGAAAGGGCAATGGTCCGTTCCGATCGTGTCAATGGTTCCGTCGGCAACCGCTTCCCACAGAGCTATGTTATCATCTTTTTTCCGCAATGGCGGGCTCATCACATACGGGGCGGTACTCATAAAATCACCCGTATATTTTTTGTCATCCAGCAAAAGATATTGCGGGCAGGTTTCGGCAAAAACGGGTTGTCCCTGTTGCTTCGCTTTGCGGATGTTTTGCAGGGACAGAGCAGCCGAAACGTGAACGATGTACAGGGGACAACCGGCTTTATCAGCCAGATGAATGGCTTTTTTCACAGCTTCCGCTTCCATTTGCGGAGACCTTGAAAGCGGGTGCCAGAAAGGTGATGTTTTCCCTTCCTTGATAAATTTTTTGCGAAGAATTTCTATCTCTTCCCCCGTCTCACAATGGATCGTGATCATTCCGCCTGTCTGTCCCACTGCTTTCATCACCCGGAACAGGCCATCTTCTCTCAACCCGATCGTATCCAGGTAAGCCATATACACTTTGAAAGATGTGATCCCTTCGTCAAGACAGGTTTTGATCTCATCAGGAATTGTATTTCGCCATTCTACCGGGCTGACATGGAAAGAGTAATCTGTCAGGCTGTTAGCAGCTTCCTGTTTTCTTTGATGCAGGGCATCCGGCAGGGACTGGCCTTTGCCCTGTGTGACAAAATCAAGGAAAGAGGTGGTGCCTCCGAAAAGTCCGGCCCGGCTTCCGGTGAAAAAATCGTCTGCCGAAAAACCGGCCTGTGTGGGCAAATGAAGATGGACATGCGGGTCAATACCGCCCGGAATGATATATCTCCCTGCGGCATCAATAATTTCTGTGCCGGCAGATCGCGGACCTACAAATACTCCTGTTTCTGATATCTTACTGTCTGAAATGAGGATGTCCGACCGTTTGGTTTCGCCGGCATTAACAAGGGTTCCGTTTTTTATCAGTATCTCCATTTTCCCGGTCTTATTTATCCTGTTCCGTTAACTTTTTCATATAAGTATCATCTTCAATCCTGACAAACCCCAGCTTTTTCAGATATCTTGCATGTTTCGGGGTCTGGCCTTTGGAAATTATTTTTTTGTATCCTCCTTTCAGAAATTCATCTTTCAGGTTATAATAAATAAACTTCCCGTTTTTATAATCACGATATTCGGGAACCACATAATCAAGCCCGACAATCAATGTGTCATTATTTTCAGGATGTGCCAGGAAGATGCCTGCAATGTTTGTATTGCGGAGAATAAAAAAGCTGATGGTATTCATTTCCGGTTTGTAGGTAAATCCTGGAAAGAATTTCACAATGTCTTTTTTGTGAAATTCCAGGAACCTGATCAGATAGCGATTGTCGCTCCTGATCTCTAAAATTTCAAATAGCTCCTTTTTGGAATAAATTCTGAACAGATAAAAAATATCTACTGAAACGATGAAACCGTTCAGAAGTGCAACCGGGATGGCATTGATCATTATCCCGTAAATGGCAAATGTTGATGCCCCGAACAGGTTTATCCACCTGAATTTGACAATAGAGTTCATCGTCATAGATAAGGCGATGATCGCCGAAGCTGAGTAACCAATCCATTGTAAATAATATGTTCCCATTCACTCTTCTTTGTAAAATACTTAACTTATTATCACTTTTTCATCCTGCTCCATAACCGCATGGCCTGTTCTTTGGAAAAACCGGTAATTTCCTCTTCGTTGACAGTTAGAAGTTTTTTATCCCTGACGATCAGTTTACCATTTGAAATGACATCGTGAACAGAACAGGATGAAAGTCCGAAAATGAAATGAGACAGGAAATTATCTTTATTGAACGGGGTGGGAGTAAGGTAATCCAGCACCACAAGGTTGTTTTCCCCGTCACCCTGAAAACCGTTTTGTTCAAGGTAGTGATGAACATTCCTGAAACGCGCATAAGCTGTCTGGAAGTCAATGTTATCATATCGCTGTCCCGCGAAATAGGCCTGCTGTGCGCTGCGAAGCATATCGCTGTGCATTCCATCGGTACCCAAAATGATCCTGTCGCCAAACCCGTGTCCGTTAAAATAACCTACGTTGTTGTTCAGGTTGCTCTCAATGTTTTCAACGATCCAGGCATTTGAGTTATTAACCCGTTCCCGTTCCTGATCATCCAGATGCAGACAATGGGCAAGGATTGTTTTCGAAGAGTTCAATATCCCGAAATCATTTAACCTTTCAACAACCCGTTTTCCGTATTTTTTCAGGCTGTTTTCTTCATCAAGTAAATCTTCCGCCACATGAATGTGGACTCCCGAATTCATTTCCCGCAACAGGTCAGAAGCTCTTTTCATTGTATCATTACCCACCGTGAATGAAGCATGCAAGCCCACCAGCCCCTGTCTTTTTTGCAGATATTCACGGGTTTCAGCAAGTCCGGCTTCGGTAACTTCGGGGCCGTCCCTGTCGGAAATTTCGTAGCACAATAAATGACTGATACCGACTTCATCAAATGCTTTGGCAATGATTTCCAGCGAGCCCTCAATGCTGTTGGGTGAAGCATGATGATCAATGACGAATGTGGTACCGGCTTTGGCACAGGCAACGGCCGTGGCCAGCGCACTGGCTTTTATGCTTTCACTGTCCAGGGCTTTATCAAGGTTCCACCAGATGTATTTCAGTATCTCCAGGAAATTCTGCGGTGTTTTCTCCGGAGGAGGCATTCCCCTGGCCAGCGCGGAATAAGCGTGATGATGCCCGACAGCAAAGGATCTGGTCACATATTTCCCGTTGCATTCGATGACTTCAAAACCCTGATCCTCTGGGATTTGATCCATAAACCGGATATCTCCATCAACTCCTTCGGTTACCAGAATATTGGTTTCGGTAAAATCGAGGGTTTTCCAGTCGATATATATTGCATTTTTTAATAATAAATCCATATACGTTTTGTTTAATCTCTGCGAACCTCCGTGTCTTCTCTGTGCCTCTCGGTGTAACAGCTATTTCACAGAGCATCACAAAGGACCACAGAGGTACACAGAGTTTTACTTTTTATTTTTATTCAACGGCAAACGTGTTCTTTTCAAACCGTCGAAAGCATAAAACGCGTTGGCGATGGCTGCGGCTGTGGGCACTATACCGATCTCGCCAATTCCTTTTGCCCCGTAAGGCCCGATCGGGTCGGCAACTTCCACCGGTTTGACCACGATTTCAGGAGTTTCGTGTGCCCGCAGGATACCCAGCTCGCGCATCCTGTCCGTAACTAAAAATCCATCTTTCATAGGAAACTCTTCTGTAAGGGCATATCCTGTTCCCATATGGACGCCGCCTTCGATCTGCCCTTCAAACAGCATAGTATTCATCACTTTGCCGCCATCGTGGGCAGCCACGATCCGGCGGATGTTGCCTTCGTCATCCAGAATACAAACCTGCGCAGCATACCCGTAAGAATAATGAGTGATCTGCTTTTTTATCTTGCTGCCCGGTTCGGTGGTCCAGTCGCAGACATATTCCCCTTTATAAGTCTTTCCTTTTAATTCTTTCAGATTTTTGGATTTCAAATCTTCCTTCATCGCTATGGCTGCGTTGATCACAGCCAGTCCGACAAGCGCCGTTGCCCTGGAGGAGGTAGTCATCCCCGTTTTTACCTGGGCTTCCGTATCCACAATCACTTTGATGATATCCGGAGAGATGCCTGTTTCTTCGCAAAGGGTTTGCAACGCCATATTGTGCACGCCCTGGCCCATCTCCGTCCAGCCGTGGTGCAGGTGGACTTCCTTTTCGGAGACGATCTCAATTTTTACGGTCGAACTATCAATCATTCCGTTGCCCACTCCCGAATTTTTGATCGCTGTGGCAATACCTGCATGTTTTACGTTCATGAAATCATCTTTCACTGCATCGAGACAGGCACGGATGCCTGTTCCCGACAGTTTCTGGCCGGTAGCAGTGGACAGCCCGTCCGTAAGCGCGTTGTCGTACCTGAATTGCCAGCGGTCGAAACCGCCCTGCCGGCACAGGTCGTCAATGCAGCTTTCCAGGGCAAAGACCACCTGCGGTACGCCGAACCCACGCATGGCACCGCAGGGAATATTGTTTGTGTAAACCGTTTTGGCTTCAATTTCCACATTGGGGATATAATAACCACCGGCAGCGTGGCCTGCAACACGTTCAAGCACTTTGGTGCCCACGGAGGCATAAGCCCCCGTATCGCCGACAGCTTTTAATTTCAGAAAAGTCAGTTTGCCGTGCTCGTCGGCGCCCACTTCAATATCCATAAAAATGGGGTGGCGTTTGGGATGCAGCCGTATGGACTCCGGTCGTGTCAAGGTCAGCTTGACCGGTTTTTTCAGCAGCCAGGCAAACAGTGCGGTCTGTCCCTGGATGCTCAAATCCTCCTTGCCACCGAAGCCACCCCCGTTGGGGACAAGGATCACCCGGACTTTTTTTTCGGGAATGCCCAACAACATAACTACCTGTCGACGGTCTTCGTAAACACCTTGGCTTTGGCTGTAAAGGATCAATCCGTCGGAGCCGTCAGGCACAGCGACCGCGGCTTCTTTTTCCAGAAATCCGTGCTCAACGCGCTGGGTTTCAAATTTGTCTTTGGCGATGTATTTTGTTTTTTTCCGTACTTTTTCCGGGTTTCCTACTGTGAACTGAGTTGTGCAAAAATGGTTTGGCCTTTCAATATGGATCTGTCTGCCATTGATGGCCTTAAAAACATCCGTGACCGGTTTGTAAACTTTGTATTCCACATCGATCAATTCCACAGCCTGGCGGGCGATCTCTTCGGTATCGGCTACCACGCCCGCAATTACATCCCCGATATAGTGTGTCATTTCGCCTTCACCGATCATCACCGGCCAATCCTGGTAGATCAATCCTACCTTATGCTCGCCCGAAATATCTTTGGCTGTGAAAACCCTGTGAACGCCGGGAACATTTTCCGCTTTGGCCGTATTGATGCCGATCACTTTTGCGCTGGGATGATCACTGAATTTTAATGCGGCAAACAGCATCCCTTCAAAAAACAGATCATCAACAAACGGCCGTTGGGCTGTGGCCGTTTCGTAGGCCTCATATTTGGGATGGGGTTCACCGATCCTGCCTTTTGTTTTTCGTATTTCCAGTTTTTCGTTTTTTGCCAGTGCTTCACCGGCATACCGGATGGCTTCTTCAATCTTCTTGTAACCTGTGCACCTGCAAAGATGGGGTTTGATGGCTTTTCTGATCTCTTCAATGGAAGGATGGGGATTGTTTTCCAGCAGCACTTTGGTACGACTTATAAATCCCGGTGTGCAAAATCCGCATTGCACGGCGCCTTTGTTGACAAAAGCTTTAGCGATTGTGTCTTTTATGTAATCCGGAAATCCTTCCATTGTATAAATGACAGCATTATCAAGTGTCCGCATCTTTGTTATACAGGAAAGATTTGCCTTACCGTTGACTTCAACCGTGCAGGACCCACAAGCTGACTGTCCCGAACAACCGTCTTTCACGGAAGTACTATGCCGGTCCATCCGGAGGTATTTGAGGAGCGTTTTTTCCGGATCACCATCGTACGTTATCTTTTTGTTATTCAGATAAAAAATGATCATATCAGTAGATTTTTCAATTCGTTCAAACCGGGAAAAATTGGCGCGGGCATTTTTAGAACGCTGCTTACTGCTTTCATATCTTTCAGTCCGCTGCCGGTGAGCAATACAACATTCGCGCTGTTTTCTTTGAGCTTGTTTTCTTTAAAATAATTCAAAAATCCGGCAAAAGCCGCTGCTGCAGCCGGTTCGGCAAACAGTCCCGTGTTGGCTGCCAGCGTTTTGGAGGCATTTAGGATTTCTTCATCGGTAACACTGATCAATTCTCCGTTGTATTTTTCGATGAATTGCGAAGCCATATTATAATTCCGGGGTACATCCACCGAGATGGAGTCGGCAATAGTATGGGATGATTTTATGGTAAATCCCTGTTTACCAATATTCCTAACCAGGTTGTCACTACCCTTTGCCTGTACGGCCACAACCCCTGGCATTGTTCTGATGATTCCCAACTCAAGCAAATCTTCAAAACCTTTGTAAACACCTGAAATGATCACGCCGTCGCCAACGGGAACAAATATCCTGTCGGGTAATTTCCGGTTCAGTTGATCGTACAATTCAAAAGCAACGGTTTTCTTGCCTTCGATGGTCAGCGGGTTGAAAGCTGTATTGCGGTTGTAGATGCCGAATTCCTTTGTTGCAGCAATGCTCAAATTAAATGCATCATCGTAGGTGCCTTTCACACGGATGACTTTTGCCCCGTACATCAGCGACTGTGTAAGTTTGGCCGGGGGCGCATCTTCCGGAAGCAGGATAATGGCCTTTTGTCCTTGTGCGGCACAAATGCCTGCCAGTGAAGAACCCGCGTTGCCTGTGGATGCCGTGATGATGGTTTCTATGTCCTGTTCTTTTGCATACGCCGAAACCAATGCCGATGCCCGGTCTTTGAAAGAAAATGTAGGATTCTGTGAGTCGTCTTTCAGAAACAGTTGAAAAGGCAGATCGTGACGATCAAAATTCTTAACCTGGTATAGCGGAGTTTCCCCGATTTTCAGGTTGGGAAGACTTTCAATGTTTTGTAAAGGCAACAGGTCAGTAAAACGTGTCTTTTTCAGATATTCAAAATCGGGTTTTATATTACTATAATCGTAAATCGTTTTCAAAACGCCTTTGGGAGGCAGATCTGGCGTGTTTGAGCTTTCGCAGGCGGGACACAAATAGCGGATTTGGGAATTGTCGTATTCCCTGTCGCAGGTTGTGCAGTGGTAGTGGAATTTCTCCGTGTATGTTTTGGTTAGGTTCATTTTCTTGATTTCAGGTATTCATAATTGATTTGCCAATAACCTCCAAGCTTTGGGCCTTTGCGAGTAATAATTCCTCCTTTTTTTAATTTACTTAAATAATTTTCAATGGTTCTTGAAGATTTCTCTAAATGTTCAGCCAGTTCTTTAGCTGATATATGTGGGTTTTTATTGATTAATTGCAATAATTGAAAGATTTCTTTTCCGAAATCTTTCCGAAATCTTTCCGAAATATTACCATTGTTCATTTAAGTGTTTTTAATTAAACCTCTCGAATTCGACAGGTTT
>CAZMOS010000118.1:0-11967 GCA_964567945.1 uncultured Lentimicrobiaceae bacterium | reverse complement strand
TTCCTGGCAATATTTGCTATGGGTTGACTTTATGTGACTTTATGTAAGATTTCATATATATAATTTAATTTCAGGATTTTAAAAGATGATTTAGGCCCCATATCAAACCTGTTTTTAAATGCATAAAGTAAGGTGCGTTTACTAACATCGCATTTGGTAGCAATATCCGAAGCAGATATTTGTTCCCTAATATTCTTCTGGAGAAAATCCTCAGCATCAACTAATAATTGCAGTCTGTTTTTACTGCTTATTTTCTTAGTTGATGGTTTTGAAATCTTTATTAACTCTATAAGTGAACTGGTAAAAATTCCTAAAAAATAAGCTTTGCCGTCATAGTTTGGGTTGTTTTTATATTGGTCAATCCCTGTCATAATCTGATTTCTCAGGTTTTCCCAGACATTACCTGTTGTGAGAAGAACACCAGACCGTAATTTGTGCATCATTACTTCGGAGTTTTCTTGATTGACTAATTTAAGAAATATGTTTTCCTCAATGGAAAAAAGCATCGGCTCAAAACCTGCGGCGCTAACCGAGTTAATTTCAGAACCGGGAGCATAAATGACCAGGGACTGCGGACTCACTTTGAAGTTTCGCCAATACACACCGGAATCGTTGGGAAAAGCAAAAGACCAATAGCCTTTTGGGGACCTGCCTTCCTGTTTTACCCTTGAATTAAACCACACACGTGCTAATTGAAATTCCGGATAAATAACATGGTCTATAGAACACAAAAATGAACCCCCACCCAATTGTTTGAAATCGATGTGCCATTCTGTTACAACTTTATTAAACTCAAATAAGTCGAGGTTTGAATGAGATATTATAATCGGTTTATTCTCCATTTAATTTTATGAAGTTGCGTTTTTTTGATATTCCATTAATGGGGGAACAACTACTATTGCAAAAGTATGAAATAAAAAATGGCTTTAAATATTTAACAAAGAGCTGATTCAAATAAATATTCACAGCTAAACTACAAACAATTTAGGATTTATTCACTTCAATACAGAAACTATGATTAAAAACAAATTTGCCTTATTATTATTGATTGGTCTGTTTAGCACAGCATTAATAATTGCCCAGGAGTCTAAAATCGTTCACGATGCCGAGTATTACATACTCAAAGCACAACATGTCGAAGAATGGGAAAAGCAAGACAAAGAGATTCAAAAGAAACTTGCTGACCTTGAAAAGAAACATGGTTCAAAACCCAATATTATCCACATTATGTGGGATGATAGCCCGGTTGGAGAATTGGGAATACGCCATTTGCAGAAAAACAGAGGATTTGAAACTCCCAATATAAATAAATTTGCCGACGAAGGGCAGTATTATACACGAATGTACACCGAGCCCTCTTGTACACCTTCAAGGGCTGCATTCCAAACTGGCCGTCATGCTGTAAGAAGCGGGATGTACAATGT
This sequence comes from uncultured Lentimicrobiaceae bacterium, assembly GCA_964567945.1. Classification (GTDB taxonomy): domain Bacteria; phylum Bacteroidota; class Bacteroidia; order Bacteroidales; family F082; genus JAADID01. The sequence continues at coordinate 10,543 of CAZMOS010000118.1, read as the reverse complement.
AAGTTTCCCATATGAATATGGTGGTATGAGTGAAACGGAAACAACTATTGCTGAACTATTGAGTGATGCAGGTTATGCTACAGCATTCTACGGTAAAGGTCATCTTGGTGATATTGAAGAAAGCTATATGACCAATATGGGCTATGATGAAGCTTTATGGGCTCCGTATAATCAGGTTCCGAGTTTATACACCACGAGAGGTCAGTTAGGGCCCATGTTTCCTACTTCAGTAGATCCGTCATTATACCCGAAAGACCCTTATGATATAGATGCCGGATGGAGACCTGATGGCTACGTGTGGATGCTTGAAGGAACAAAAGGTGGTCCCGTACGCGAATGGGGAACGCCACCAAACGAAGCCGATTATTATGCTATTGAGGGAGAATGCCAAAAACGAACATTGGCCTTTATTAAAAAGAGTGTTGCTGCTAACAAACCGTTTTTTATTTCATATCAACCGGTAGTTGGTTCATTTTTAGGAACGCAACCCGGACAGAAAAAGGAAACTGTTGCAGCTGGGATTACCCAGGAGTTTTTTGTGCAATTAGACCGATGGATTCCTGAGTTGTTAAAAACATTAAGGGAACAAGGAGTAGAGGAAAATACCCTGGTTATTTTAATGGCTGATAATGGACCTATGACACATCATGGCCCTGCGGGTATGGTTGAAACACTCTACCGTGGTGGTAAAGGTGATGCATGGGAAGGTGCTTTACGCGTTCCGTTTTTAGTTCGTTGGCCAGGTGTTATTGAACCTCATCAAGTTGTTGGTGATATTATTCATATAACTGACCTGTACACAACTTTTGCAAATCTTGCAGGTGTTAAAGACAAAATTCCAACAGATCGTATTATTGATGGTCTTGACCAATCGTCTTTATTATTTAACGGTGATACTTACAGTCGCAGAGATTATGTGTTCATTTATACCGGCGATATTTTAGCCGCTACTGTTAAAGGCAGGTTTAAGCGCAGATGGGTAGGTGAATTACCAGGTTTAAGTGGAGCTGCATTTTACGATTTATATAACGACCCCCGTGAAGTAATGCCTAAAATGCTTCCCGGTTTTACAACAAAGCCAATGTTCGATATTATGGTAGCCCGTCATAATTTATGGATTAGAAAATACCCTCATAATCCACATGTAAGAGGCTTACCGTTAAAAGGATTGGAAGATCCTCGCCCCGCTGTTAAAAAAGCCGGGGAATTCCGTATAAACCCAAAAGATTTACCTTTTGATCCAATGGAGTTTTTAAAATACAATTCTCCTTATGACCCCGCATTAGAAAATTGGGGTAGCAGGGAAGGAAATTAGATTAACGAATAGTAATCACAAACAGCTATCACACTAATTGTGGTAGTTGTTTTTATACTTAAAACATTAAAGACATGAGAAAATTAATTTTATTATCCTTTTTGTTAAGCCCATTTGTTTTAATGGCTCAAAATGGCATTATTCACGATGGTGAATACAATTATATTGAAGCACAACATAGCATAGAGTGGTCGCAAGAGGATAAGGCAATTGATGAGAAGCTGGCCGACATAAGGAAAAAGAATAATGGTAAACGCCCTAATATTATTTACATACTAGTAGATGATGTTGGATTTGGTGATTTTGGAATTCCTGAACTAAACTATGTACGGGGCACAAGTACACCCAACATCAATAAATTGGCTGATGAAGGATTGTCATTAATGAGGATGTACACCGAACCTTCATGTACACCCACGCGGGTTGCCATGATGACGGGGCGATATCCTATCAGATGTGGAATGGGTGAAGTAAAAGTTGCTTTGGTTGGCGAAGGTTTACCAAAAAGTGAAGTTACTATTGCCGAAGTTCTTTCCAAGGCTGGGTACAATACTGTACACATTGGTAAATGGCATATGGGAGACATAGAAGAAGCTTTTCCACACAACCAGGGATTTGATTTTGCAGCATTCCCTGTTCACCAGCAAGTGCAACTTGCTTTGATGACCGAGGATGCGGACGATGCAAATAACATGTACGGTTATATGGAGAATTCATATACAGACAATGTAGCTATTGATACCCGGTTTAAACCAAAAGGATTAGTTTATGGCGTAGAGGGCAAAAAAGGTGAAAATGCACATGAAGTTGAAATGAAACCAGGCGAGCAATGGACCCAGGAAAAATACAATGAAATGCACGCCCGTTATCAGCGCCAAACAATCGAACAATTGAAAAGCTTATCTAAAAAAGACGAACCTTTCTTCTTACAATACTGGCCGCTTATTCCACTCGATTTTGTAAGAAGTGACAAAGATGGTTTTAATACCAGAAATGGTGGTACGTCTGTTGAAAGTATGCAAAAACTGGACGGGTATGTAGGCGAGATAATGAAAGAAATCGAAAATTTGGGTATAGCTGAAAATACAATTGTTGTATTAATGGGAGACAATGGACCTTTCCTGTATGGCTACGAGCGGAGATTAGGAATGAATGATATGATATACAGAGGTGGAAAAGGTGATCACACTGAAGGAGGGGTTAGAGTGAATGCATTTGTAAGATGGCCTGGAGTTGTTGAGGAAAATTCCTTGGCAGGTGATATTTTTCACGTAAGTGACCTTTACACAACTTTTGCCCGGATTGCAGGAGCTACAGAATTTATCCCAACAGATAGAATAATTGATGGTGTTGATCAGACTGCACTTTTACTCGAAGGTGAAACACACGGTAGAAGAGATTATGTATATATCTATCAGGGATTTATACTTCGGTCGGTAGTGAAGCAAAAATTTAAAATGCACATGCCCGCCCCGGGAATGCCAGGCGCAGCCGCCCCGGTTTTTGATCTAAACAGGGATACAAGAGAAGAAAACCCTCTAATAGAAGTTGCCCTTTGGTCAGGAGCCAGTTTTCAGGATATGATAAAACGTCACATGTTAATGATGAAAAAATATCCTAATAGTCCCATAGGAAAAGATAAGCCATATAGTGGAATTGATAACCTGAGACCTGAGAGTATAGAGACAGTTAAAATTTTTATGTCGTGGCATTAATTCCCAAACAAGCACAAAATAGAAAAGAACCTAACATGAAAACATCACGTAGAAAATTTGTAAAACAAGCGTGTTTTGCAGGTCTTTCTGCAACAATGATAGGTCAAATGGCCTGCTCCAATCCTGATCAAAAATATAAGGTTTCTTCTGATACTAATTCTAGTCCAGGGTCTGACCCTACGGTTTTTAAATATACCGGCCCCCATGGTGAAGGTTTACCTATAACCATGGCCGGTTACGAATACAATCGTGTCAGGGGGATTATTGATGGCAGCGTAAATGTTGAGGGCTGTAGCACAAAGTTTGAAGTATCCGGGATTGGCCAATTGAATAATCATGCCTTCTTTGGCCCACAATCGCGTGACGTTACGGAGATTGGTCTTATTCCGTATATTTTGGCCTATGCCAATGATGAGTTTCGCGATTATGAGTTACTACCAATTCCTGTTCTTAGGTTATTCAGACACAAAAGCATTTTTGTCAGAACCAACAGCGGTATCGAAACACCTGCCGACCTAAGGGGCAAGAGGGTGGCAACGGTTGGTTATTCATCTTCAGGCCTCACGCATGTCAGAGGGATTTTAGAAGAAGAATATGGTGTAAGCCCAAATGAAATAGAATGGGTTTCAACACAAAATGATTCTGCTTCGAACCTTACTGGCGGTGTTTCTGATTGGGAGAAAGTCCGTCCGGAAGGAGTTACCATTATTGATGCTCCCGAGGGAGAAGACGAATCTTCGCTACTCATTTCGGGACAAGTGGATGCCATACTACATCCGGCCGAGCCAAAAGTTTACCAGGATAGAAACCCCATTGTCAAACGACTTTTTACCGACCATCGTACAGTTGAAAAAGAATTCTACCAACGGACGGGAATGTTTCCTATCATGCACAATGTGGCAATAAAACGTGAAACAGCAGAAAACAATCCATGGCTTACCAAGGCGGTTTTTGAAGCATATTCTAAGGCAAAAAAGTTGGACTATGAATACATGAAGGCATGGGGCTGGGCAATGGATTCTTTACCCTGGTACGGGCAAGAGTTTAACGAAACCCGTGAATTGATGGGAGACAATTTCTATCCTTACGGTCTAAAAGCCAGCAAGTCTTCTTACGAAGCCGCTTTCCGCTATACTTATGAACAAGGGCTTTCAAAACGCCTGGTAGCACTTGAAGAGATGTTTGATAAATCAACGCTTGATCTGGAAGAGCATTTTGTTATTTAAAATTAAAAGATGAAAAAAGAAAAGTTAATATTGATAAGCTTGATTCCCATTATTAAATATAAAAAAACCGAAATGGGAATTATGAAAAAACAATCTTTTGTCTCGCATTTACTATTAAAAAAAATACAATTAATAATAGTATTTATGCTTGTTTCAATGTTTATGTGGGCACAATCTACAGATAGTCCCGATGGCCAATCTACAGAGAATTTGGCGAAGAAATCGCAAAATCCTGTTGGCGATATCATTAGTGTGCCACTTGAATATTGGCATCATGGTGGTATGAGAAATGGTGGAAGTGCTAATGTTTTTATGATGAAACCTGTTTATCCGGTAACATTTGGTGGAATTACATTAATTAACCGTCTAATAATACCATTTATTGGTATATCAGCTAATAATGGAGATGCTGACTTAGGAGAAATAGTCGGCCCGTTTCCTGACGGAAAAACTACTGGTCTCGGTAACATTCAATACCAGGCTTTTTTTACTAAAGCTGATGCCGGTAAGGTAATAGTAGGGCTTGGTCCTGTATTCGAATTTCCAACAAATACCAACAATTTAGGGTCAAGTCAATGGTCTGCCGGACCTGCCCTGGTTGTGCTAACTATGCCGGGTAAATGGGTAATAGGTGCATTAGCTCAAAATTTATGGTCATTTGCCGGACCGGATGATGGTTCAGACGTTAATCAACTTGTATTTCAATACTTCGTCAATTACAACTTTGGTAAAGGTTGGTATGTTACTACTACACCAATAATAACTTCTGATTGGAATAAAGAAAGTGGCAATCAATGGACTGTACCGTTTGGTGGTGGTGCAGGTAAAATGGTGCGTATTGGCGGCAAATTACCTGTAGATTTCAAATTTCAGGCATTTAGTAATGTTGTTAGTCCTGATGGTGCCCCTAGCTGGAGCATGTTATTCGCAATGAAATTTTTGTTTCCTACAAAGAGCATGAAAGAAAAAATGAAAGCTGCTAATTAAACTTATTAAAACATTATGAAACGATTAATTAAAATTCCATTAATCATTGGATTCCTGATAATGGGAGTAGGCTCTCACGCACAAGAACTAGACGATATTGTTAAAGAAGTATCCGAGGCCATTGAGTTGGATGAAACCCAAACAAAAGCCATGGAAACGCAAATGGGAAAATTTGCTATCTCATTGCAATTAATATTTGCTAAATACGAAGAGGCGGAACCAGATACTCAAGCCATGCTGACTGATATTAAGCATGCAAGGGAAGAATACCAAAAGGCTTTAAAAGCTGATATTGGTAGGGAAAAGTATAAAGCATACGAAGCCTATGTCGATAAAGTAATATTAGAAGTGCTGGGAGAAGCAGCAGGCCTCCGCTTATTGGATTTACAAGACCCCTTATTAATGACGGATGAACAAGTACTACAAATGAAACCCATAATGGCTAGGGCCATGAGAGGGATGATGAAAACATTGATGCAATATGTTGATAAACCATTGAATGTGAGAAATAAATTAAAAATAGCAAACTCACTCAAGTCAACAAAAAAAACAATGGAGAGGGAAACATCTCAGGTATTGACATCTGAACAAATAAAGAAGTGGAACGAAATAAAAGAGGCAGCCAAAGAGAGCAAATAACGATGAAAAAGTTGCTTTTCACCCTGGTGATTATCTTTTGATTACAATAATACTAATTCATAAAAATTAAAACATGAAAAAATTCAAATTGTTTATTCTTACAGTCTTATTCCCCGCCCTGGTGTTTTCGCAGGGAGTTGAAATAGTCCCATTTGCCGGATATATGTTCGGTGGAAGCATCAAATTTGTGGAAGGAAAACTAAATTTTCAGGATGGCATGGACTACGGTCTATCCATTCTTGTTCCTGTTCAAACTGTACTTGATGTAGAACTAAACTGGACACGAATGGACAGCAAGGCAACCTTTACTCCTTATGCAGGTTATCCTCTGTTAAAATACAGCGAAGCGAATATGGCAACCAATTATTTCCAGATAGGGGCTATTTCTAAATTTTATAATAGCAGTGGTTCGGTTGCGCAACCCTTCGGTTCATTTTCACTTGGAGCAACATGGTTCGATCCATCCTCCACAGGTAGCACTTCAAGTACTGGTTCTTTCCAGGATGTTTGGCGTTTTTCGATCACCCTCGGCCTGGGTGTGAAACTCATGTTCTCAGAAAGGATTGGAATCATGCTGAGAGGTCGTTTGATGATGCCGATGACCTTTGGAGGAACAAGTTTCTATATAGGAACAGGAGGTTCAGGTTTGGCCATTAATGGCTGGATAGCACCCTTGCAAGGTGATTTTAACGCAGGCCTGATCATTAAGCTTGGGGGAAAATAACACTAACCTGGCTTAAGTTTGTCCCAAAGGGATACCCTTGGAGTAATTTACGCGTTTGATCATTTGGTTTAAGATGCAATCGTAAACCAGTGGGGGTTCACAGACCATCAAAAAAGGTGAACAGCTCTCTGTCCTTTGGTTTGATTGCAGCTAAAAGATTGGGTAAATAAATAAAACTAAGAAATATGAAAACATTTAAATTTCTAATTATCGCAGCTGTATTTTTTGCTACACCAGTATATGGTCAAAATTCGGATTTGCAAGGTGAAGACTTTGACCTGGAAGCCCTTCCCGGCCTCTTTGAAAAAGTAAACACATTTGAAGACCTTGAGAAAGCAATAAACCAGGAAAACAACAACATTAATAACCTTGATTTGAATAAAGACGGTGAAGTAGACTACGTCTTAATTCAAATGGAGAATGAGAATAATACTTACGTTGCATTTCTGAGGGTAGCGATGAGCGAAACTGAAATGCAGGACATTGCTACTATTGAAATGGAAAAGCAATCCTCGGTTACAGCCACATTCCAGATTGTTGGGGATGAAGCCCTTTATGGTAAAGATTACATTCTTGAACCGGAAGGAGGAGTCGTAGATATATCTGAATCTTCCTCCGGAAGTTACGGCGGCAAAGGAGGCCCGGCACCATATCTCGTTCTACCACCACCTGCAGTTCGGGTAACGATTTGTGTGGGTGTGTTCAGACCGGGTTTCAGAATTTGGATATCACCCTGGGGATTCATGGTGCATCCTGCATGGTTTCATCCCTGGCGACCTATTGCAAGATCAACTTTTAGAGCGAGATCAGTACGCTGGCACAGAAGTGCGTACATGAGAACGGCACACCGTCGAAGCCATCATGCACACAATATGCACAAAAAGCACCACCGCACATCGTCTGCGTATAAAAAAAGCCATACTTCCTCCCCCGCAAAATCTAATGCTGCGAAAAGTAATACAAAGTCGACTGCTACTACACACCAAACATCAATTACTACAAAAAGCACCCAACAAAAAAGCAATACTCAGCAAAGATCAAGCATCCAACACAAGACCGGGGCTAAGAAAAGTGGAAAAAGGTAAAAATAGCAGCCTGGTTTGTTTACAATGAGAAACAAGAAAAAGATTTTAAGTACTGTACTGATAGTTACCTTTTCAATTGCAACAGTGATTGGTCAAACCGATAACTACTGGTCATGGAATTTTAATACTAAATCGGCATTATTGGCAGGGGCAGTTGTTGGTGGAACTGCCGGGCCCAGCGCTGTATATTATAATCCTTCATTAATAGACCATGAACATGTGCAATCCTTATCCCTTAGCGCTGTTATTGTTTCACTTCAATTTTTTAATGTAGATAACCTGGCGGGAGATGGCATTGATGCCAGCAAAATTCTATTTAAGGTTCAGCCAAGGTTTATTTCCTATGTTCTTCCTAATAAAAATAAGCGTTTAGGAACGGAAGTTGCCATTTTATCTCCAGTATCAGAAGAAGTACGATATACTATACAACATATTGATGAAATTGATATCATCAACAGAACTCAAGGATTAGAAACATATTCGGGATACTTAAAATATGCTCGTAAATATACTGACACCTGGGTTGGAGGAGGATTCTCCTATAAAGTATCTGATCGATTTTATGTGGGAGTGAGTTCCTTTGTTTCCATTAAGGTACTAAAATATCAATACCGACAAACTGCCAAGGCCTATCAGGAAACAGATTCGATACTTATTAATGATAAATTTGAACCCAAATATATTTCACAAAGTGGATTTGAAGAAGAATTCAAATATTGGTTTCTCAGTCTTATTTTTAAAGCAGGTGCCTACTTTATTTTTCCCGGAGAACAGTTTAGTTTAGGTTTGAATATCACTTTCCCTGATATTCCGATTTATGGAGAAGCAGACATTAGAAAATCATTTACCCGTAGTAATATTTATGAAAACTCTGAGAATGCATTTGTTTCAAACCAAAATAGCATTGGAGTTGAGGAAGGCCTTAGGGGCGTAAGAGTTAAAAATCCGTTTTCGTTATCGTTAGGAGCACAATATTACACAAAAAACAAAAAAGATTTAGTCACCTTTACAGTAGAATATTTTCATCATATCGACGCTTACCCATTGATTAAATCATCAACCCAACTAAATTGGACACCATATTATGTTTCCGCGAATATTTCAGACAATGACTTTATGTCGTATTATTTCAAGGCTAAAGCCGTAACCAATATTGCATTTGGTTTTAAAAAGCAAATTACATCATCCCTTGCCTTTCTGGGTGGGTTTAGAACCGATTTCACCGCCAATAATGAAGATGACACACGGTATGTGACTAATAAATACAGTATAATTCAGGTACATTTGAATAAATATCATATTACCTCAGGCCTTGGTTTGAAAATAAAAAAATTTACAATAGTTAGTGGTCTCCAGTATACATTTGGCAGAAATAAAAATATGGAGCAAATGGTAAATTACTCAGAGCCTGTTGAATATAATCCGGAAACTCAACATGCACTTGAAGGAATCAGGCAAAATACTACAAGGGCACGATTGAATGATTTTTCTCTTTTCCTTGGAGTGTCCGTTGACTTCAACTAATTCGGACTGGACCTATCATCAGGTAAGGACGAATTTGAATGATTAGTTTCGGGAGAAGTTGACGCATTGTTTTATGCAAAAGAACCCAAATGGGTAAATACGCAATATCTTTGCAATTAATTTTTAGTAAATGCGAAGAGTCTGAGCCCGGTCCACAAGCTATGCTTATGGATTTAAAAATGCAAGAATAGAATACCATAAAGCATAAAAGTGGATATTGAAAAGAATAATAGTCGGTTTAGTTCAACATTGTGTAAACGTAATGGGGGTGAAGTGCAAAAAATGAACGAATTAACTATTAATAAAATCGGTGCAGGTTGAAAAATGAAGTGCAATAAAACCCGCACTACGCTTATACTTAACCTTTGAAAAAAATTAATCAATCTTTTGAGCCGACTTTCTTACCTTTGCGCAAATTTCGACGATGGACGTAGATATTTTCATACCCTGTTTCATTGACCAGGTTTATCCGCAAACCGGATTCAACATGGTGAAGATCCTTGAAAAAGCCGGGATAAACGTGCATTACAACACCAACCAGACCTGTTGCGGGCAGTTTGCCTTCAACAGCGGTTACTGGGAAGAAGCCCGGAAACTGGGCAAAAAGTTCATCAGGGATTTCAGCAACAACCGCTCCATTGTCGGGCCTTCGGCATCCTGTATCGGTTATATCAGGAACTTTTATGACGAGTTGTTTTACAATTCGGCCTACCACAACGATTACAAGCAATTGCAGCGCAATATTTACGAGATCACCGATTTTCTTGTTAATGTCATCAAGGTGGAGGATTTCGGGTCGGTGTTTGAGCACAAGGTGACCTATCATGATTCCTGTGCCGCTTTGCGTGAATACGGGCTGAAGGATGAACCCCGCAGGTTGTTGAAAAACGTGAAGGGCCTGGAGCTGATTGAAATGAAAGATACAGATGTGTGTTGTGGTTTCGGCGGTACCTTTTCAGTAAAATTCGAGCCCATCTCCACAGCCATGGCCGAGCAGAAAGTACAGAATGCCCTTGACACCGGCGCCGAATACATCGTCTCCACCGATTCATCCTGCCTGATGCACCAGTACGGCTACATTAAAAAGCACAAACTCCCCCTGAAAGTAGCGCATATTGTAGATGTGCTGGCTTCGGGATGGTAAGGTGAAAAGAAAAAATAAACTTTTAATTTAAACACTTCATATCCATGAAATATCCCGAGTATTTTAATGAAATTGAGCCTTTGGTTTTAAAGGACGACCTGGCGGAATTCCTGGGAGCGAGCGAGGGCGGCATCCTTGAGTTTAATTATGTTGACACGGTAAATGTGGCGGGACACAGTTGTGC
>CAZMOS010000117.1:0-12468 GCA_964567945.1 uncultured Lentimicrobiaceae bacterium | reverse complement strand
TTCTCTGATTAGAGGTAAATGAAAGATTGCACCCCGGCAAGTAAATAAACCCCGAAATGATATAACCTTGTGGAAAGGTAACGGAAAGCAAGCGGGAAATTGATCAGCGTTGAAGTAATACTTTTAGTAGTAGTGACCATCTGCCTTTGGTTATCATTAAAAATTTCGATCTGGTAGTTTAACTTGCGTTCGCCAAAGGAGAGGGAAGGGATAAAACGCATGTCGAAATATTTTCCCAGGCGCAGGTTGCCCAGTATGCCAATGGTAAAGCCGGGTGTCGGTCTTGGTGAAACCGAATAGAGCACCACCGAATCGGCAAAAATATCAGGATATTGCTCGGGAGCCCATTTTATATAAGATAAGCTGTCTGCCGGTTTCAGGGAAAAAAGCATTTGATTGAGTCCCAGTATAAAGCCAAAATGATAAGGCGTTTCGTTATAAGTGGGAAGATTCAGGACCTTTTTGATTTGTGCTGATGCATTGCTTCCTGAAAAAAGAAAAAGTAAAAAAAGGACGAATATGATGGATGCTGATTTTTTCAATATTTTATGATTTTTACTTTAACGATATTTGGCTGAACATAGTATCCAGAGTCGAAAAAACCGGGCAAATTTAACCTAAAATCGAAACATGATGAAATCAATCGGAACAATCCTGTTATTCGGGGGCGAAAAGCATAATCATTTTATACCGTAATACATGGTTGCAATGCCAAAAGTGAGCCGTAGTTGCCCTGTTTTTTTTAACCCGGCTTTTTCCAGTTTATTTAGAATAGCTTTGTCTTCGGGAAAGGTCTGTACTGACTCGGGCAGGTAGCTGTACGCTTCTTCATTTTTTGAGATCATTTTCCCCACCGAAGGCAGGATATATCTGAAATAAGCATTGTAAACCTGTCTGAACGGAAATCTTTTTGGCTTTGAAAATTCAAGGACAACCACATGTCCTCCGGGCTTGAGCACCCTGGTCATTTCGGATAATCCGCGTTCCAGGTTTTCAAAATTGCGGACACCAAAAGCAACGGTGACAGCATCGAAGCTTTTATCGCCAAACTGAAGATTCTCCGAGTCACCTTCCAGCAGGGTAATAGTTTTTTCCAGGTTTTTTTTGCTGATCTTTTCTTTCCCGATGTCAAGCATTCCTGTGGCAATATCAATTCCGGTAATTTTTTCAGGATGAAGTTTTGCCAGTTCAATGGCAAGGTCTCCCGTTCCGGTGGCTACATCAAGGATCTCTTTAGGATGAAAAGCGGCAAGATGTTTTCTGACCTTCGTCCGCCAGCGTTTGTCAATACCTGCCGAAAGAAAATGGTTCAGAAAATCATAGCGAAAGGCAATGTCATTGAACATGCCTTTCACTTTTTCTTTTTTGCCTTTCGGCTGTTGGGCCTTTATCATTTTCGTTTTAGAAAGTTAACTGGTAAGAAGACGGATCACTTCATTCTGCAATTTGTTCTTATCAACGGGTACCACACCGACTTCTTCGCAGACCAACCCGCCTGCAAGGTTAGCAATGGCAGCCATATCCACCGGTTCTACGTCTTTTGCCAGGCACAGGGCAGCCACACTGATCACTGTGTCGCCGGCACCCGAAACATCGCTGATATTCCGCAGATGTGCTGCTATATGCTGTTGGCCTCCGTTCCATTTGATAAAAATCCCTTTTGAGGAAAGTGTGTTGAGAATAATGTCTGTGTTAAGTAATTCCTTGAGCCGGGTAACAGCTATTTCAATCTTTTCCCTGTCACCTTCATCAATAGTCATATTCAGCCCATCTTTGATTTCTTTCAGGTTGGGTTTGAACAAGGTAACGTTTTTATATTCCAGGAAGTTTCTCTTTTTGGGATCCACAACAACGGGAATACCTTTTTGTTTTGCCAGACCGACAATTTTTTTGATAAGTGTTGGTGTTATGATACCTTTGTCATAATCCTGGAAAATGATGACATCTGTCTTGTTACTGTTCAGTAAACCGGAAATCCTGTTAAACAAATGATTGAATTCTTCCTGGTTCAGGCCACCTGTAGTTTCTTCGTCCACCCTCAGCATTTGGGCATGGTTACCGAAAACCCTGAACTTGGTTGTTGTCAGCCTCTGGCTGCTGCGTATAATTCCTTCTACTGACATATTCTCATCAGTCAGCAAATCAAAAAAATCATTTCCTTTTGTATCGTTTCCGATAACCGAGCAAAGCACAGGGGTGGCTCCCAGTGATTTGATGTTGAGCGCCACATTGGCAGCACCACCCAGGCGGTTTTCCCGTTTTTCAACGGCCACAATGGGAACGGGAGCTTCAGGTGATATGCGCTCAACATACCCCCAGATATAGGAATCCACCATCACATCGCCAATGATCATCACATTGAGGTCGTTAAAGGCGTTAAACAGTCTTGAAACGGTTTCTGTTGTCAGCATGGAAAAGATTTTGGACAAAAGTATAAAAATTCATCCGTTTGCGTTTTCAATAAAAAAAGCCACACCCGGAGAAGTGTAGCTTTTTATTTATCATTTATACAATTTGTTTACTGCTTAGGCCCAATCGCAAGGTCACCGAGATCAACCGATGAAACATCTTCGCTGTCTATCGAAGTTGCTGTCCCTGTGGACGGGTCAATGGTATAGGCTGTTTCTCCTCCGCTCGAAGAATCCTCAATCCCATACAATACACTGTCGCTACCGTAAGCGATCTGTGTACTGCTGTCGAGTGTAATTGATAATGATGAATAGCTGTCATTGACCATATCGTACTCAATAAGTTCGGTACTGCCATCACTCATCTCACCTACCATATATATGTATGATCCGTCAGGGCTGATAGCTATATCACTGACAGTGACAGATTCGGGAATCGTACTGGTCGTTGTTTCGGTGCTTACATTCCAGTTTGAATCGAATGATACCATTTTAATTTCATTGGTTACAGCATCTACGTAATAATAATTACCATCGTAGAATGCTGCACTTTGTGCTTCACCTGAAAGTGTTCCCGCCAGGAATGAAGAGGATGTGCCGTCAAGCGGGTTGATCCACAGTTCACCTTCGGGATAAGTGGCAAAAAACAAATTTCCTGATTCAGAATCGTAAGCAGCAGCATCATAAGCGCCTGTATTGGTGGTGCCGATGTATTCGCTCAATATCAGGTCAGATCCTCCGGTAGTAAGATTGATCAAATAAACCATAAGACTGTCGTTACGATATTCTGTTCCGTACATCACGATGAACGGATTATCATCCTGGTTGTAATAATAAGTAGCATACCATCCCCAGCCTTTGTCCGAGAACTTGAATTCCCCGTCGCCCCAGGCGGTTTCCTCCTGGTTGTTGGAGGTGTTGTGCACGACTGCATGAGTTGCTACTACAAAACCGGGGTCTTCTGCCGGTGGGAGCTCTGATAAGGGTACTGTAAATGTTACGGAATTGACCCAGGGGTCATAAGTTCCACTATTCGGGAATTTACCGATCTTCGGTTTTCCGGGTTTATTTACCGGCATATCCGCTTTATCTCCGGCAAACATGTGTGCCTCTGAAATCAACCAGTCTCCGGTTGTTTGGCAGGTCACATAAAAGTTGGCATTATCGTCAATACCATAGGTTACAGTACCAACGTCAATGTTTTGCCCTGCCCAAAGGGTTTTTACAATTTCACCTGACTTTAATGAGCCGTAACCGTTCCATTTGTCAGCAGGCTGTCCTGTGTCAGTTGGTCTCTGGCATGCTGCCAAAACAAGAAGGGCTAATATAAACGTTAAAATCTTTTTCATGACTGTGTGTTTTTGATGTAAACACCTTATACGTTTTTTCTTGATTGTAGTTTCACTGAAAGAATGACTTGTACGCTGTCATAACCTGCCTGCCGATATATTTCGATTTAACGGATAGGTTTTTACTTTTTTCAACATGTTATTGACAATCGTAAAATAAATGTAACTCATTAAGCAGGAAAGATTAAGCAATCATTTATCAACAAGAAATAAAGATAAATTTAAAAAAAGATAAAAATGATTGCTAACCTTTCAGAAAATGTGCCGTATAAGAAATCGATTTGATTGTAAAACGGTTTTCGTTAACGTAGCAATCAGGATTTTAAGATGAAGATGATTAGTATAACCATTGAATTATGACACAAGAAGATATTCTTTATTATCTTCCCTTTGCAACAGGAGTCAAGACTCTGGCAGAAGCATTTAAATTGTTTCAAAAATGTGAAACTGCCGAAGACCCGGTTTATCCCAAAAAAGCATGCCTGGAAGACCCGGGAAAGGAACTTTTCAGGCTTAATTATAATGGTGAATCGGTTGTAGCCAGTATTCATGAAAAATATCCCAACGGGTTACGGTTAAATTTAGGACACAGGTATTTTAAAAACATTGATGAGGCAAGCCGGTATATGTTTCAACTGGCATTTGCCACCGATGCGATGAATGCCATTGACAAACCTGAGAAGGTACAAAAGGAAATCATTGAAAAGTGGAAAACATTAGCCAATTACATCAGGATCTTTATCGAAAAAGAGGTTTTCCTGATGTCGGTTAAGGTCAAAATACTTGAAGATATAGTCTCGGAATGTTCCACCTTGAGTATTAATGTCGAAACAATGCGTAAGCACTCGAAAAGAATGGCCGAGAAATACTCTGCTGATTTCGAAAAAGAGATAGGAAAGTCCCCTCTCTGGTTCGATTATCACAATCCGGAACATTGGCGGTGGGCCATTTCAAAGATGGAACCTTCGTACATACTTTCCAATCATTGATCAAAAAATAAGGACATTCGACACCCCCGGGGAAAGAAGGTATTAATAATTAATGGCTTTTGGGACCTTTTTCTCCCGCTACCTGCCGGAATTTTTTGTTTTTTTGCTGTTTAATTGAAAACAATAATTCCGCTCATGATCAATTTAACATGTATCTTTCTTCTGGCTCTGACTTTGATAGTTCTGCTTGTAGCCCTGTTTTTTATTCCGTCATACATTTCCCGGCAGAACAAAACGGTTTTTGAATATTTGAAAGAGAACCAGGAATTTATGCGAAGCCAGTTTGAATCGGCTGCCAAACAGGACACACACAAAACATTTGTCACACTATCTTTGCAGGCATACGAACGACTGGCACTCTTTCTTGAACGCATCAGCCCCCCAAACCTGATTTCCAGGATGTCTAGGCCCGGGCAAAAAGTTGCCCAGTTGCAGGCGGTGTTGCTGAATACGATCCGGGAAGAATACGAACACAATATGTCGCAGCAGTTGTATGTATCGAATCTGGCATGGGACCATCTTATCAGGGCCAGGAATGAAGTGGAAATGCTGATCAACAAAGCGGCTTCGGACCTTGACCGTGATGGCGACGGAAAGGAACTGGCCAAAGGGATCATCAATAAAACACTTGAAAACAAGAAAAATCCTGTAGATCAGGCCCTTTATATTCTGAAACAGGAATTAAGGAAGAATTTTTAAATAACAATTTTTGAAATTTGCCGAAACCCTCCGACATACAGACCATCAGTTTTATCGGTTCCGGAAACGTTGCCACCGCCCTTGCCATGGGGATGCTCGACAATGGGTTACGGGTACTTGAGGTTTATTCCCCCGACTCTTCCCATGCCGGGCGTTTTGCAGAGCTGGCGCAGTGTGATCTGGCTGATAAACTTTCTGATATAAATACGATTTCCGATCTTTATGTTCTGGCTATCCCCGATGATAATGTAAAGGAAGTAGTCCCAATGCTCCCGGAAGTAACCGGGATTGTGGTACACACTTCGGGAATAACTCCGATGAAAGTGCTTTCATCTGCACGGAAATACGGGGTATTCTATCCCTTGCAAACTTTTACGCTGGGACAGCATGTAAATCTTGAACAGGTACCGTTTCTGGTTGAAGGAAGTACCCCGGCTGTGACGAAAGCGCTTCAGGAGCTAGCTTCAAAACTCAGTAATTCAGTCCACAATATCACATCTGAACAAAGAAAATATTTTCACCTTGCCGCGGTTTTTGTTTCCAACTTTTCCAATCATTTATATTCCATTGCCTGGCAATTGCTGGATGAGCAGAATCTGGATTTTGATTTTTTGAAGCCGCTGATCAAACAGACAGCTGCCAAGGTTGACAACCTGTTGCCAATGGATGCGCAAACGGGTCCTGCACGCAGAAATGACAGGAAAGCTATGGCTGAACATTTAAAAATGCTTGAAGATCATCCTGAATTAAAAGAGTTGTATAAAATGATTTCCGGACAAATAACCAAAAAATATCATGAATAATTATAAAAGTCTTCTTCGAAAAGTTGATACGTTCATTTTTGATTATGACGGGGTTATGACAGATGGCAGGGTGATACTGCTCGAAAAGGGCCAGCCCCTGCGAATGGCCAATGTAAAAGACGGCTATGTGCTGCAACTGGCAGTTAAACTCGGGTATAATGTGGTGATCATCTCCGGCGGCATTTCACGTTCAATGGAAAACCGTTTTGAAATGCTGGGGATTGAGGATGTTTTTATGGGGGTGAAGAATAAAGAGGAGTTGTTGAGCGGGTTCATGAAGGAACGAAGGATCAATCCCCAGCATGTTGTCTATATGGGCGATGATATTCCGGATTTCAATGTGATGAAAACGGTGGGAATACCGGTTTGCCCTGCCGATGCATCGGTAGAGATAAAAGCTATTTCCATTTATATTTCCGACAAAAAAGGAGGGGATGGTTGCGTACGGGATATCATCGAACAGGTTTTGAAAGTGCAGGGCAAGTGGATGAGCGAGGAAGCGTATAACTGGTAGGGGGAGGGGATGGAAAGATGGAAGGATGGAATGGTTGAAAAAGCCCCGCCCTAAAGGACGGGGAAACTGAATGAGAAATCAATATAACAACACGAATCAGTTACCCGGTCCTTTAGGTCCGGGTGCTTAAACCAATAAATAAAGAATAATGCGTCAATTTCTGAAACTGATCAGATGGCCAAACCTGGCAATCGTTCTGGCGACCATGTGCTTTACATTGTTTTTTGTGATCAATCCCTTGCTGGGATTAAAAGCATTTGAAGCAGGATTAACCGTAACCGGTTTTATTTTGCTTGTTCTGGCCACCCTGTTTATTGCCGTTGGCGGCTACCTGATCAATGATTTTTTTGATATGGATATTGACCGCATCAACAAGCCCGGCAAAAACCAGGTGGGTAAAAAATTTCCTGTTGCATACGTTCAGCTTGCTTTCTGGATACTGAATATTCTGGCTGTGATCATGGGGTTCGTCGTTGCTTGGATGGCTGACAAATCGTTATACGGACTTGTTTTCCCTTTTACAGCCGGGTTGCTTTGGTTTTATTCAGAAAGATACCAGTGCATGCCGCTGGTGGGTAATCTTGTGGTCGCTTTTTTAAGCACGCTTTCTTTTGCACTGGTCTGGCTTTTCGACTTTTTTACGCTTGTCGGCAATCCGGTTGCGTTTACGGCTGTGCAGGTCTCCTTTCCGGTAGTCAATAAAATGATGCTTATTTATATGGGCTTTGCTTTTATTACAAGTTTGATCAGGGAATTAGTCAAGGATATTGAGGATGTTGAGGGTGACGAACGATACGGATGCAATACATTTCCGGTACGATTCGGGATAAAAGCGACGAAGATAACCGGCGTTATCGTATTGCTTGCCGGACTGGCTTTGTCTGCCTGGGCACAGGTATTTTTCAATGCTTACGGCTTTATATTTTTGTTTGGATGGTTTTTTCTGATTGATATTGAGTTTTTTATTGTTATGGCGCTTTTGCTACGGGCTGCTGATAAACCGCATTATACCACTTTGTCAGTCTTTATCAAAATTCTGATGCTGACGGGGATACTTTCGATGATACTTGTTTATTTTGAAGTCTGACCAAACCCCGGGAACCGATGTTGCTTGAAAAATTAAAAAAATACCACGTGATCCTGGCTTCCGCCTCCCCGCGTCGCAGGCAACTGCTTGGAGAAATGGGTATCCGGTTTGAAATAATACCCAAACATGTTGAAGAAGATTTCCCTTCCCTTTTGAAGCCGGAAGAGGCAGCGGAATATCTGAGCAGGAAAAAGGCAGATGCTTTCGCAGGTGAATTAACCGCAAACATGCTGGTGATTACGGCGGATACGGTGGTGGCGATACACGATAAAATACTGGGTAAGCCGGCTGACAAAAAAGAAGCGGTAGAAATATTACAGGAACTTTCGGGAAATACGCATAAAGTTATCACGGGTGTGACACTGAAAACGCTGGAAAAAGAAATTACTTTTTCGGCAACGACAAACGTGACATTTAAAAAGTTATCATTTGATGAGGTTGATTATTACATTGAAAATTTCCAGCCATTTGACAAAGCCGGTGCATACGGCATCCAGGAGTGGATCGGCCACATTGCCATTGAACACATCAGCGGTTCCTATTTCAATGTGATGGGATTACCCACGCACAGGCTGTATGAGGAATTGGATAATTTTTGTGGATAGTTATAGAAGCCAGCCCGTTTCAAGCGTCCGCGCTTGAAACCCTGAATTGGCAGAATTTGTTTTATTGTATTGTTTTTTAACGTGCTTAATATCGCGGTGCTCCGCACCTTGATCATTACTATTCTTTTTGGCTATAAAGATTGCCGGTGCTCTGCACCTGGGGTTTTCCCTCACAATTCTTTAAGGTGGACGCTTAAAGCAGGATATGTCTTATTTATATAATTACTTAAACCCCCTGCTTCAAGCGTCCACGCTTGAAGTTTCTTCCCCCCTTGTTGATGTCCCACCAACAAAATTTTTATGCCCATAGAGCCGGTTGGTGGAGACACCAACCGGAGGGTAAATGGAGATTCCGTTTCAAGCGTCCGACTTGAAGCTTCTTCCCCCCTTGTTGGTGTCCCCACCAACAAGATTTTTTTGACCGTAGCGCCGGTTGGTGGGGAAACCACCCGGGGTAGGGGCACACCACCCGCCGGGTGTTAATGTTCCGGGTGAAAGTCAAACCTTTTCGGCCGGGGCAGGCACCCGGGACAGAACCCCATGCGGCAGGGATGGAAGCGAATACCCCGGAGGTCCAAAACCGATTGAGGCTTGCGGTGGCAGGGCGACAGGGGAGCCACTGCCACCGTATTTAGCCGAAACGGTTTTTGGGACGAGGAGTATAAGCGGACAGCACGGTGCGGTTTGCGGAGGCATTTGTGCGCTGGCACCGCAGCCGCCCAAATTATCGTTCTGATCCTGTTTTTAATCTTTCTTCACCAAATGTTTTGGGACGGAATGAAAAAGTAGCGGTATATTTGCATTTTGCAATAACAACGATGAAGATGGAAAAGAAGCCTCTGATACTGGTGACCAACGACGACGGAATCAAAGCGCCGGGATTAAGAAAACTGATTGATTTAATGCGTGACCTGGGCGATGTCGTGGTGATAGCATCTGAGACTGCCCAGTCGGGAATGGCACATGCAGTTACGATCAGAACCCCTTTGATGCCCCGGCTGATCAAACAGGAAGACGGCTATCAGGAATATGTTACCAACGGGACTCCATCTGACAACGTGAAACTGGGCAAACACCGTTTGCTGGGACGCACTCCTGATGTTGTTGTGTCGGGAATCAACCACGGATCGAATGCTTCGATCAACATCATTTATTCGGGAACGATGGCAGCGGTGCTGGAAGCAGCCATTGACGGGATTCCGGCTATTGGCTTCTCACTGATGGATTATATGCCTGATGCTGACTTCAGCCATGTGGATGAATGGATTGTCAGGATCACTAAAAAAGTGTTGAACGAAGGGCTACCCGGGGAAATTTGTCTCAACGTGAATATCCCCCGCAAGTCTGCCGAACCCATCAAAGGCATTAAGGTGGTGAAACAGGCAAAGGCAAGATGGATCGAAGAATTTGAGGAACGCAAGGATCCTTACGGGAGATCATATTACTGGCTGGGAGGCCGGTTTGTGAATGGCGACAGCCGACCTGATACCGATGAAAAGGTACTTGCCCAAAATTATATTTCCGTTGTGCCCGTAAGGTTTGATTTTACAGCTCATGAATACCTGGAAAAATTAAAATTCGATTAAAATTTTATCATGTGGGACCGTTTATTTAATCGCGACCAATTCTGGTTTGGTCTGTTTGTGGGATTGATCTTTCCCACCTTGTTATTCCTTATTTTGTATGCTGTTGATCTGTTGGCTATGGATTTGTGGAATACACACATTTTGGCCAAACAAGAATATCTTTATATTTTGAGTTTGGTGGTTAACCTGCTGACTATCAGATATTATTTCGTTAATCTGAAATATGATAAAACCGGCCGGGGAATACTTCTTGTTACCTTTGTCCTCGGAATTGCTTATTTTGTTTTATTTTTAGGTTGACATATTACCCTGAACAAATGAAATATTATATCATTGCCGGTGAAGCATCGGGCGACCTGCACGCAGCCAATCTGATGAAAGCCATCAGGGAAAAAGATAACAACGCGGAATTTCGTGTATGGGGAGGTAACCGCATGAAAGCTGCAGGCGGTGATCTGGTAAAGCACTATCGTGATCTGGCATTTATGGGTTTTGCAGAGGTAATCAAAAATCTACCGACCATCCTGAGTAACATTTCTTTTTGTAAGAAAGATATTGCGGACTACCGGCCCGATGTACTGATACTGGTTGATTACCCGGGTTTTAATCTGCGTATTTCGGAATTTGCAAAAAAGGCCGGTTTCAGGGTGGTTTATTACATTTCGCCACAGGTTTGGGCGTGGAAAAAGTCAAGGGTGAAAAAGATCAAAAAGTATGTGGATAAGATGATCGTTATCCTGCGCTTTGAAAAAGATTTTTATGCCCAATACGGTGTGGATATTGACTTTGTTGGGCATCCGTTGCTGGATGCGCTGGCACAGGAGAAGGTGACCCCCAAAGAAACATTTTATGAAAAATACCTGCTGGATGAACGGCCCATCATCGCCATGCTTCCCGGAAGCCGCAAACAGGAAGTGGCCCGGATGCTTGCCGTTATGCTGGAAGTCATGCCTGATTTCAGTGATTACCAGTTTGTTGTTGCGGGTGTGAATACGATCACGCTTAAGTTTTACCGCAGCATCATCGGCGACAGGGATGTGAAAGTGGTTGTGGACGAAACACACGATTTATTGCACTATGCCGAAGCGGCTATGGTGACATCGGGAACGGCTACACTGGAAACGGCACTGATCGGGACACCGGAAGTGGTTTGTTACAAAGGGAACCTGATCTCATATTGGATTGCGACCAAACTGGTTGACGTGAAATACATTTCTCTTGTTAATCTGATCATGGACCGGATGGTGGTCAAAGAATTGATCCAGCACGACCTTACCAGAGAAAATCTGACTGTCGAATTGAATTTGCTTTTGAAAGATCCTGATACACGTAAAAAAATAAATAAAGATTACCTGGAAATGCGGAAAACCTTAGGGCAGGAGGGGGCTTCTGAACGTGCTGCCAGCTTGATTGTGGAAATGTTAAAATGAGTTTGAAAAGCCGCGAATGCCTGCCTGTTCGGCAGACAGGCGCGGATATGATGTCACCCCGAGGCTTCGGAGTTGGTATAAATTTTCGCCGTGTTTCTATAATCATTTCATTCTTTTGGAATTAATTTATTTTTGTTTGTTAATATTTCGTTCCTCTGGAACTTGTTTTCTTTATTTCTTGTTTCCAGGGACTTACGTCCCCGGCTATAAGATAAACTGCCGCTGGCAGTTTGGGGGGATCATTTATTTATTTTCGACCTGTTCGTACCGGCGACTTCAGTCGCCGAAATAAAAAAACGTCGTGTTCGCTGCGCCGCCGCGTGAAATATTAAAAATTTCCGTACCTTGTAAACGCCAAAACCCAAAGCCATGATGTGGTGGGAAAAACCCTTCGTCAGGATATTTTTCTTCTTTGCTGCCGGGATATTGACAGCTACGTTGGTACCCATGTTCCGGCAGATTCCGGTAATTGTTTATCCGGGAATTATTTCAGGGTTGGTCGCTGCCGGTTTTGTTCTTTATTACAAAAATATTTCCTGGAGTCTGTCGTGGGTTAATGGCCTGACGGTCGGGTTGATCATATTTTTCCTGGGTATGTTTGCCACGACATTGAGATTGGCTGAAACGGAAAATCCACCAAAAGCTGCTGAAGGGATTTACATTGCACGGATCATCAGGGAACCCGTTGTACGGGAAAAATCCGTAAAGGTGCTGCTCTCGCTCGAATTTGTTCCGGCCAAGAGAGATACACTTGTCAGACCCATGAAGGCAGTTGCGTTTATTGCCAAAGACAGCCTCTCCGAAAAGTTACAATACGGCGACCGTTTACTGCTCAAAGCACGTCCGGCAATTCCTGCCGGGCCTGCCAACCCGGGGGAGTTTAATTATGCCCGGTTTTTAAGGATGAACGGAATAACCTATATGGTTTATCTCTGGCCCGGGACGTGGGGATACATGGATTACGCACCCGGGAATCTCTTGCGTGCAATGTGCGGGAA
>CAZMOS010000116.1:4758-12672 GCA_964567945.1 uncultured Lentimicrobiaceae bacterium | reverse complement strand
ATTTATGGGAACAGAATGATTCGTAATTTTACAGCAGAAAAAATAATGTTAGATGATGAATGGAAGGTAAAGCTAAGATGATATAATTATTTTATGATCTATCTTTTAACATTTCCGACTTTACTTATTTATTGTTATGACAGAAATTAAAAATCTAAAAACATATTAAAAAATGAAAAAAATAGTAATAATCGGATCAGGCGGCTTTGCAAAAGAAGTTGCTTTTCTTATTGAAGACATAAATAAGCAAAAAAAAGAATGGGACTTTTTGGGTTACATTGATAAAAATGAAGAAATTGGAACTTCAAGAGGCAAATACAAAGTTTTTCAGCACGATGAGTGGCTGGAAAACATTCGGGAAGAAATATACGTTGTTATATCAATCGGAGATCCTTCACTTATTAAAAAAATCAGCGAGGCCCTTCAAAAAAACAAAAACATTAAATTTCCCAACCTGATACATCCCAACGTTATCGGAGATTGGGACAGGATTAATATGGGCGAAGGAAATATAATATGTACAGGTACGATTTTTACTACTGAAATCACAATTGGCAGTTTCAATATTATTAATCTTGATTGTACTGTTGGCCATGATACCATAATCGGGGATTACAATGTTTTTAATCCATCCGTTAATATTTCAGGTGATATCATTTTCGGTAGTGAAAGTTTGGTTGGCACGGGTGCCCAGATTATCGATGATAAAAAAATAGTTTCGAATGTGATAATAGGAGCAGGAAGTGTTGTGGTTAAAAATATTGAAGAAAGTGGAGTTTATGTGGGAATTCCTGCGAAGAAAATAAAATAATCATTATTGTATGGAAGAAAGAATAATTGTTGTTTCGGTACATCCCGACGATGAAGTATTGGGTTGCGGGGGAACTTTATTTAAGCATAAAACATTAGGCCATAATATTTATTGTTTGCATATAACAGAAGGCAATAGTGAACAATCAAAGACCATTGGGGAACTTAATCGTATTTACAATTTTAGCGATTCATTCAATTTGAAGTTAAAAGAAAATACATTGGATGATCTTTCTCTCGGTGAGATAATACCTAAAATAGCCGGGGTTTTTAATCGGGTGAAACCAACTATTGTATATCTTCCCAATCGAAGTGATGTACATTCGGACCACAGACGTGTATTTGAAGCAAGTGCCGCCTGCATCAAGAGTTTTCGGTTCCCGTTTATCAAAAAAGTATTGATGTATGAAGTAATATCAGAAACTGATTTTTCTCCGGCTCTTCCCGAAAATACTTTTGTGCCAAATGTTTTTGTTGATATTTCAGACTATTTTCAGGAAAAACTTGCTGCGCTTGAAATATTTACATCTGAATTATTTGAATCTCCCTTAACCCGGAGTATTGGCACAATGCAGGCCTTGAACAGATACAGAGGAAGTCAAATCAATGCCGAATATGCAGAAGCGTTCATGTTAATAAAAGAAATATTGTAATGAAATTTAAAGTTGTTTTTATCGGTGGTTTAACCAATGGCAAAATTGTTCATGAGTATTTGCAAAAAAACAAATATGTTGATCTGGTATTAACCATTACTTATCCTGATGGAACGGATAAGCCAAGGCACATTATTTTTCCTGATTCATCAAGTACAATAAAGGATGCAAACGCTAAAGCGCATTTTACAGAAATAAAGAAAACAAATCCCGATTTGATAATTGTTGCCGGATGGTCGGAGTTGTTAAGCAAAGAACTTATTGAACTGCCTCAAAATGGCACGATAGGATTTCATCCTTCTAGGTTACCTAATGACAGAGGCCGCTCTGTAATAGCTTGGCAGATTGAAGAAGGTTATCAGGAGACAGCGCTTACAATGTTTTACTACAATACAATACCTGATGGAGGTGATATTATAGCCCAGGAAAAAGTGACAATTGAGGATAATGATTATTTGGAGGATGTTTTAAATAAAATGGATAAAGCCACTTTTAATTTAATGTATGCTTATTTTCCGCTTATTAGAAAAGGTGTCGCTCCCCGAAAAAAACAGGATATAAATGAAGGAAATTTCAGAAGATTGCGAACGGAAAAAGATTCCCTGATTGACTGGAATAACAATGCACAAAGCATTTACAATAAAATTAGGGCTATCTCAAAACCTTATCCCGGAGCAATTGGTGTTATTGAAAAAAAGAGATATAAAATATGGAAAGCGGAAAAGATCAGTAATTTTCACTTTGGACAAGATCAGCTGCCGGGAACTTTGGTAGCTTCATTATTTGACAGGTCACTTATAGTGAAATGTAAAGATTCTTTTCTTCATATTTCAGAATTATCAGAGATAAAATAATTTACATCGTTTTGCTTTAAAAATATGATTCCTCTCACAATCCCCGAACTTTCAGGTAACGAATGGAAATACGTAAAGGAATGTCTTGATACCGGCTGGGTTTCCATGGCAGGTGCTTATGTGGATCAGTTTGAAAAGATAGTAGCCGAATACACCGGCGCAAAATACGCCGTGGCAGCCGTAAACGGAACCTGTGCCCTGGACATTGCCCTTCAACTGGCAGGGGTAAAGGCAGGCGATTATGTAATTGTTCCCAACATCACTTTCATTGCCAGCGCCAATTCGGTAAAATACCAAAATGCCAACCCCGTCTTTATAGATGTGGATCCGCAAACGTGGCAGATGGATCTGGATTTACTGGAAAGTTTCCTTGAAACGGAAACTGAAATTAAAGGAGACAATTTAACTTTAAAGTCAAACGGCAGAACAATCCGTGCCGTTATGCCCGTTCATGTTTTGGGTAATATGTGCGACATGGACCGTTTGATGAATCTGGCAGTTAAATACAATCTGGAAGTTGTGGAAGACGCATCGGAGTCGCTTGGGTCGTATTTCAAAGGCAAACACTCGGGCACGTTTGGGAAAATGGGTGTTCTCAGTTTTAACGGGAATAAGATCATCACCACGGGCGGCGGTGGCATGATCATCACTGATGATGAAAAACTGGCCAAAAGGGCAAAACACCTCACTACCCAGGCCAAAACCCGGCCCGATGAATATATGCACGATGAGGTGGGTTACAACTACCGAATGGTGAATGTCCTTGCAGCCATTGGTGTGGCACAAATGGAACAATTACCCGGCTTTATCAAAAAGAAAAATGCCATTAACAAATGTTATCGTGAAGAGTTGTCAGGAACAGGAGATGTTCGTTTTCAAAAAATTAATCCTGAAGTTTCCTGCAATGACTGGCTTGTAACGATTCAGACATCCAAAAAACAGGAATTGATAAATTATTTGAATTCCAAAGGTATTATAGTTCGCCCTTTCTGGGTTCCCATGAATCAGCTACCCATGTACAAAAACGACCTTTACATTAGCAACGGTGACCAATCGGGCAAAGTTTACGACACCTGCCTCAGCATCCCCAGTTCGGTTGGTCTGACAAAGGAGCAACAAGGGGAGGTGATTGAGAGGATTAAGGAATTCTTTCAAGAAAAATTATGAAATACAACATCTTTCCTCCGCTGACAGGGGATTAAGTGGATGGCTGTCCCCCGCTGGCGGGGGTGCAGGGGGTGGATAAAAACATAAACCAATGCAACCTGCAAATAAATCAAACAACTACCACTACAATAAAAAACTACAACCATACGCCAACAAACTTCGAAAAAATATGACAAAAGCCGAAGCATGTTTGTGGAAGAGCATGAGAAAATCCACCCCCTTACCATGCACAAACCAACGCACTCCCCCGCCAGCGGGGGAAAGTAAAACTCCAAATTGTTAAAAAGCTTATTGAATCATATAACTTAACAATTGAAATACCAAACCTCTCCCCCTTTGGAGGGAAATGCAGGGAGAGGACATAAAAAAGATAGTTCTATTAATAAATTATATCATTAACATTTTATAATAAAACCAATGAAAACCTTCAACACCGAAGCATTTATTAAAAAATACATTACTCACAGGCCTGAAAGCCTTCTGAAAAAAGATTTAGATGCAAACTTGGAAATATTGAAAGATCGTATTGATGGAAAATCCATACTGGTTATTGGAGGAGCCGGAACTATAGGCAGTTCATTTATCAAAGCAGTATTGCATTTTCATCCGAAAAGGTTATATGTTATTGATATCAGTGAAAACGGTCTCACAGAACTCACCAGGGATTTACGTAGTTCTCTTGATTACAACATTCCTGGTGATTTCAAAACATATCCAATCAATTTTGGCGACAAGGTTTTTGAAAAATTACTGGAAAATGAGGGGCCGTTTGAAATCGTTGCAAATTTCGCTGCCCACAAACATGTTCGAAGTGAAAAGGATCAGTATTCGATTGAAGCGATGATTGAAAATAATGTCCTTAAAGCCAAAAAACTTTTGGATTTATTGGTAAAACATCCTCCCGCACATTTTTTCTGCGTCTCCACTGACAAGGCTGCCAACCCTGTGAGCGTAATGGGGGCGAGCAAAAAACTAATGGAAGAAGTGATCATGGCGTATTCTGAAAAAATACCCATCACAACTGCACGTTTTGCAAATGTTGCTTTCTCCAATGGCAGTTTACTTTTTGGTTTTCATGAACGTCTGATGAAAAGACAACCAGTAGCTGTACCTACAGATATTAAAAGGTATTTCGTTTCTCCGGAAGAAAGCGGACAACTTTGTATGCTCGCGTGTATCTTAGGAGAAAGTGGTGAAATATTTTTTCCAAAAATGGATGAAAGTGAGATGAAAACATTTGTAAGTATCACGTATGATTTTTTCAGGGAATATGGATTGGAAGTGGACGAATGTAAAACAGAACAAGAAGCCAGGGAAAAAGCCAGATTGTTAAATGATGTGTCAAAATCTTATCCTGTTTTATTTTTCAAAACCGATACATCCGGTGAGAAATCTTTTGAAGAATTTTATACTACGCGTGATCAGGTTAGCTTTAACAGGTTTATAGAATTGGGCGTGATTGAAAATGCCCCAAAGAAACCGGTAGAAGTTATCAATCAAAGATTTGATGAACTTCATGAACTATTCGGGAAAAACAATGTGACCAAAAAAACAATTGTTAACTGGTTGAGCAAAGTTGTAGAAGGATTTCATCACATTGAAACTGGAAAAAACCTTGACCAAAAGATGTAAATATGTATCACATTATTAAACGTATACTGGATATCATCATCGCCGTTGTGGCATTGATAATTCTGTCTCCGGTTTTTATCATTACCATTATCGTGCTTGCACTGACCGGCGAGCATGAAGTTTTTTACCCGCAGAAAAGGGTGGGATATAAGCAAAAAGAATTTAAAATGTGGAAGTTTGCTACCATGGTAAAAAACAGTGAAAAGATTGGTAACAAGGACATGACTTTACGTAATGATCCGCGTGTTACTGAAGTCGGCCGGATTTTAAGAAAAACCAAGATCAATGAACTGCCCCAGATATTTAATGTGATAACCGGAGACATGAGCATTGTAGGACCCCGGCCTTTGATGCGGGTTAGTTTTGAAATGTATCGTCCTGAACACAAAGATAAAGTTTACAATTCAAAACCCGGCATTACCGGTATAGGACCGTTACTAATGAGGGATGAAGAAAGGATCGTTAGTGATGCTGCGGAGAAAGGGTATGATCCGCGTGATTTTTATAAAAATCATATTTATCCATATAAAGGCAAAGTTGAAATGTGGTACCAGGAAAACAAGTCAATAAAAACAGATTTACTGATCATTTTGTTTACTGCCTGGGTCATTATTTTTCCCGAAAGCCAGCTTCCACACAAAGTTTTTAAAACACTTCCTCCCCGTCCAAAAGAATTTGACAATTAAAACATAGAATAAGTTCAATGAAAATCATCTCCGTCGTCGGTGCACGGCCAAACTTTATGAAAATAGCGCCTTTTATACGGGCCATTAAAGAGCATAACAGGCTTCAGTCAGCAGTCGGCAATCAACAGTCGGCAGCCGGCAATCACCAATCACTAATCACCAATCACCAATCACCAATCACTAATCACAAATCCCCAATCCACCATATCCTCGTCCACACCGGCCAGCATTACGACGACCGCATGTCGAAGTCTTTTTTTGAGGAGTTGGATATTCCCGAAGCGGACATTAACCTCGGCGTAGGTTCGGGAACACATGCCGAGCAGGTGGGTTATACCATGATCGAATTTGAAAAAGTGCTGGAAAAAGAAAAACCCGACTGGGTGGTCGTCGTCGGAGATGTAAATGCCACGCTGGCCTGCTCTGTCACTGCCAAAAAATTACATGTTAAAGTTTGTCATATCGAAGCAGGATTACGCAGTCGCGACATGAAGATGCCCGAAGAGATCAACCGCCTGGTCACCGATCGCCTGTCCGACCTGCTGCTCACACCCGACCGCCTTTCCGGTGAAAACCTGCTGAAAGAAGGAACTCCAGAAAAAAACATCGTCTTCGTCGGCAACATCATGATAGACACCCTGGAAGCCAACCGCGCAAAAGCAGAGAAGCTAAATATTCCGGAAATCATCGAAAAGAACTCCGGAGGGGGATCAAGGGGGAGGATGTGGAACTCCCGAAAAGCGCAGGAAGGTCCTCCCCCTCCGGGGGAGTCAGAGGGGGCTGAGGGGGCTGAGGGTGCCGGGGGTTTTGCCCTGTTAACTCTCCACCGCCCTTCAAACGTTGATCAAAAAGAAGTCCTGCAACCGCTAGTTGATTTTTTAGCCAATGAGGTGACAAAAGATATGTACCTGATCTGGCCCATCCACCCACGGACACAAAACCGCCTGAAGGAATTCGGTCTGTGGGATGACCTGTTGAAGAATGAAAAAGTCATTTTACTGCATCCCGTCGGTTACCATGAGATGCTTAAGTTGAATATGAAAGCACGCGTTATCCTTACCGACAGCGGCGGTCTGCAGGAAGAAAGCACTGTCCTGGGGACACCCTGCCTGACCCTTCGCTGGAATACCGAACGGCCTATCACCTTGCGTGAACATGGTGGTGCCTCGGTCCTTGTAGGCAACAATGTGGAACGCATCCGCAAAGAATATCTCGATACGCTGAAACTCACCCGGAAACCCCAACGACCCGAACTCTGGGACGGAAAAACAGCTATGCGTTGCGTGGAAGCGATCGTGAATTATAAACCATAGAAATTCAGCAACTGTCTTTTATTCTCAGCAATAAATTATGATAATCCGCGGATTACACGAGGAGGTTTTCCGCCAGTGGAAAACAAATAGTCCGTTAAATTTGTTCAATCCGATAACAAACGAGATAACATTCGATATTCACTAACCAACTGAAACCGGTCATCCCTTTTTACGTTCAGCTCTGAGGAAATCGGGCGGGCACAAGCGCTGGCTGACGTAAGAGTCCTGAGCAACCAATGGAAAAATTAATGTTCCGTGTTTCATAGCCTCAGGACCCTCACGGCATTGCTTACCCCGCATGCCTGCTTTGTAATGCCTCAGGGCTAAACGAAGGATGTTAATTATCGGTTTCATAGGATAAAAATTATTATGGTTCGAGGAGGATTTGCATACATAACAACAACAAAAAGAAACACTACATTATATGTCGGATCAACATCAGGACTTGCAAATCGTATTTATGAGCATAAAAACAAGGTCTATTCTGACTCTTTCACAGCAAGATATAATGTGGATAAACTGGTGTATTACGAATTCTTTCTGTCTGTTGAAGAAGCAATAGCCCGTGAATACCAGATCAAAAGGTGGAGAAGGGAAAAGAAAATCACTTTGATCAATAAATTTAATCCGGAATGGAAAGATCTTTATAATGAAATCAAGGATTGGGATTAACCAACTGAAACCGTTCATCCCTTTTTACGTTCAGCTCTGATAGAATGGCGCGGGTGGCTGGTCCTCCCCCAATGGGGGAGTCAGAGGGGGTTGCGTAAAGCAAAGCCATTCTGAAAGAGTCCTGAAC
>CAZMOS010000116.1:2167-4658 GCA_964567945.1 uncultured Lentimicrobiaceae bacterium | reverse complement strand
TGGGGGAGTCAGAGGGGGTTGCGTAAAGCAAAGCCATTCTGAAAGAGTCCTGAACAACAAATGGTAAAATAAAAATCTGTGTTTCATAGCATCAGGATTCTCACGGCGCTACCGCCCGCAATCCAACCCGATAGCGCCTCAGAACTAAACGAAGGTTGTTATGGGCCGTTTTACATGGAAAGAACAACGGAAATACGCCCCCTTACTATGTTCAGCTCCCTGCCTCCGCCCGGATGAAATCCGTTCGGACGCCAGCCCGACAAAGTTATTCTGGCGGGGGGCACTTCGTCATTCAGGCGGGTGTGGAAATCAGGCCGGA
This sequence comes from uncultured Lentimicrobiaceae bacterium, assembly GCA_964567945.1. Classification (GTDB taxonomy): domain Bacteria; phylum Bacteroidota; class Bacteroidia; order Bacteroidales; family F082; genus JAADID01. The sequence continues at coordinate 4,339 of CAZMOS010000116.1, read as the reverse complement.
CGGCGCTGCAGGTGACGAAATAGTCGTTAACAGCAAATGGTGAATATATATCCCAATTCTATATACCGCATTTAACAATTTCTCTAAATTCGCAACAGGATCATTAAAAGAAATATTGTACATCCTCAGCTTTGACATAGAAGACTGGTTTCATATTTTTCACCCGGCTTATGAAAACAAACCGGAGTTGTGGGAAAAACTGCCCGGCAGGGTAGAGGAAAATACGGCCTGGGTACTTGATTTTTTATCGAAACATCAATTAAAAGCCACTTTTTTCTGTCTGGGCTGGGTGGCTGACAAATGTCCTTCATTAATAAAAACCATTCACAAGGAAGGCCATGAGGTGGCAGCCCACTCCTATTTACATAATAAAGTAAAAAACCTGGATCCTGAATCTTTTTATGCAGACACCAAACGTGTCATTAACATCCTGGAGGAAATAACAGGAAATAAGGTAATCTCATACCGTGCACCCGGTTTTTCCATGGACAAATCCACCCATTGGGCATTTGAAATTTTACACGGACTGGGCATTGAAAACGACAGCTCTTTCAAGTCGGGAATGTATATGGGATTCCCCAAAAAGATACCCAATGAGCCCTTTATTTTAAAAGGAGAAGGGTTTTCGATAAGAGAATTTCCTACCCGTACTTTTAATTTGTTGGGAAGCCATCAGATTTACAGCGGAAGCGGATATTTCAGGTTGTATCCTTATCATTTCGTAAAAAAAATGTTCAAGTCCTCTGATTATGAAATGGCTTATTTCCATCCACGCGATTTCGATAATCATATTCATAAATATTTGAATGATCACCTTCTGGTAAGTTTAAGATACCGTATCGGGACTAATCGTTCCAGGTTTAATATTAATCAATTTGTCACTGATTTTGAATTCCGGACGCTTCAAAATGCAATTGAAATATTTGACTGGAATAATGCCAAAATATATGATCTTTTGAATGGTGATAATAATCAGGCCGGATGATTTTAGGTTCAACACTTTATTTATACATTTGTAACTGCCAAACAACAACAATAAACTAAATGCAATATTTGTTTTCCATACCCAAACTGATCCCGCTTTACAGCTTGTTGCTGGCTTTCCTGCTGACTTTTATTTCGATACCTTCACTGGTTGATGTTGCCCGGGCGAAGCATTTGTATGATGTGCCCAATGGCAGGACCTCACATAAGGAAAACACACCCACATTAGGGGGGATGGCCATATTTGCGGGTTTCATAATAAGCATTATGATATTCCTTTATATTCCGGATATCCCTTATATCCAATATGTAATAGCGGGCATCATCATTGTTTTTTTTATCGGTTTGAAGGATGATGTGATCGCCATTGCACCCATGACAAAATTTATCGGGCAGTTGTTTGCCGCCACCATCATCATTGATCTGGGAGACATAAGGCTCCGTGGACTGTACGGATTGTTTGGTATCACGGATATCGGCTATTACGGGAGTGACTTTTTAACCATTTTTGTCATCATTGCCATCGTCAATGCCTTTAACCTGATTGATGGAATTGACGGTCTGGCAGCGGGTGTCGGCATTCTGGCCAGTGTTGCTTTTGGCATATGGTTCTACCTTACCGGCCACATTACCCCCGAACATCTTCAACTGGCTATCATGGCTACAGCAATGATCGGGTCACTACTAGCTTTTTTGTGGTTCAATCTGTATTCAAAAAAGCACAAGATTTTCATGGGAGATATTGGCAGTTTGCTGCTGGGGTTTGTCATGGCCATTTTTGCCATAAAGTTTAACGACCTAAACGCCACACTGGGACATGACCCTCTTCGGGTTGTCGCCGCCCCGGCTGTTTCCATTGGTATCTTAATAGTACCTGTTTATGATACTGTGCGGGTTTCAATCGTTCGCCTTTATCACGGACGGTCACCTTTCAGTGCCGACAGGGAACATGTGCATCATTACCTTGTGGATCTGACCGGTAGCCATAAAAAAGCTACTTTATTTATCCTCATCGCCAATATAATATTTATTGTCATTGCCTTTTTACTTTCAGGATTGAGGACTTATCAGTTAACGCTCATTATGATCGGTCTGGCAGCCATTGCTTCTTACATCCCGTTCCATCTGATCAGAAAAAAACGGGAAAGGCAGCTTTTATTAAATTCTGAGGGCGATTAAGACAAAAAA
>CAZMOS010000116.1:0-2067 GCA_964567945.1 uncultured Lentimicrobiaceae bacterium | reverse complement strand
CTGCAAAATATTACAAACTACGATTCGATCAAACAACTTTACCGGTTGAACCGTACCATTGAAAAAAAATGGAAACAAAAAGCGTGGGATAAATTTTTGAATGACGACATCATTACGCTCTATCGGAAAGATTTTTGGTTTGCCGTCAACCCGCTCATGAACTTCGATTTCGGTTATGAAAATAACGATAAAAAGACAACTTTTGTAAACACACGGGGTTTTGAAGCCAAAGGTGGTATAGGAAAAAGTTTTTCGTTTTATACCAGCTTTTATGAAAACCAGGCATCGTTTGTCAATTATCTTGACAATTATATACGGCAAACCAGCATAGTTCCCGGGCAGGGAAAAGTAAGAAGTTTTTATGGAGACGGGTTCGATTATGCTTTTTCAACGGCCTACATCGCATTTAATGCGGGTAAATATTTTCAATTCCAGTTAGGGTATGACAAAAACTTTATTGGTGACGGTTACCGGTCGCTTATTTTATCGGATAACAGTTTCAATTATCCTTTCCTGAGGATCACAGCCAATTTCTGGCATATCAAGTACATGGTGTTGTATGCCCAGATGATGGACATCCGTGAAAAACTGGGTCCCTCGGTAGGTTATCAAAAAAAATGGGCCACAATTCATTATCTGGACTGGTCGGTTTCAAAAAGGGTAAATATCGGGATATTCGAAGCCATTATCTGGCAGAACCAGGATAGTACCGGGTACCGTGGATTTGACCTGAGTTACTTAAGTCCCATTATTTTTTTACGGCCCGTGGAGTTTTCAAACGGTTCTCCCGACAACGCACTGCTGGGTTTGAATGCCAGTGTGATTGTCGGACGTCACAGTGTATTTTACGGCCAGTTGATACTGGATGAATTTAAACTTGAGGAGATGACTTCGGGTAATGGATGGTATGGTAACAAGTTCGGCTGGCAACTTGGTTTTAAATCCTACAATACGTTTAATATTAGGAATCTTTATTTCCAGACCGAATTCAACTGGGTACGACCGTACACTTTTTCACATGATAATGTGGTTACAAATTACGGACATTACAATGCTCCCATCGGACATCCCATGGGCGCCAATTTCTGGGAGTCGGTTACGTTTTTGAAATACAACTACCGGCGGTTCTTTTTTTCGTATGAATTCCAGTATGCACAATACGGACTTGATGAGGATGGTGAAAACTATGGAAAAAATATCTATGAATCGTACAAAGACCGCGTAAACGATTATGGCAATTTTGTAGGACAGGGCTTGCTGACAACGGTACTTTACAATGATATTACAGTAAGCTGGCTGATCAACCCGGCATACAACCTCAACCTGGCTGTCGGTTACACCAACAGAACGTCAACAAACAATCAGGAAAAAGTTTCCACTTCATTTATTCATATCGGCCTCCGTACCTCACTGGGTAATTTTTATTACGATTTTTAACTCCCTTTCCTCTGAAAAATATTTACGGGTACTTTTCCCCCGCTGCCTGCCCGCCGTAAAACTTTGGCAGGCGGGGCGGGGGATTAAGGGGGTGAAAAAAACATCCCTACATTTTCCTATGCACCCCAATACTTCGTACATTCGTTCATTGATTCAAACTGAACGATGTCCCGATTTCAACACCTTGAATTACAGAAAGCCACAGAGCAGTGGAATACGCTGGCTCTTAAAGCTCCATCCCGTGTAACCATCGCCTTTCATCCGGGACTTTTTCATTTTTTCACCGCTTTTCTTTCTCTTTCCCCTTATTATTTCATTCTTTATTTCAACGGAGAACCCGCCGGGCTTTTTCCTGTTGTGAAAACGGGTCATTCATTTATCAGTATGCCCCATTTATCAGGCGGAGGTATTCTGTGGTTAAAAGAAAGGAAAACCGCGACCAAAGAACAGGGAATAATCCTTCAGACAATTGAGAAACTTAAAAAGGAAAACCTTTCTCCGGGATTTTACCGGGTCAATATACAGAAGAATAACAAAATACCGGAAAAGCTACCCCCGGTTGAAATAAGAAATCATTACCCGTTATTTGGTGAAAAAGAAAAAAATAAGGCAGTTTGCCTGATACGTATG
>CAZMOS010000115.1:0-12708 GCA_964567945.1 uncultured Lentimicrobiaceae bacterium | reverse complement strand
AACCAGTTTATTCATTAGAATACCATTAACCGGCAACAACTGATGAGCAATATTTTTCTTTTTCTTTACCGGCTGATCAATCGCAACAAAATTGCAGGGGTGATTGTGCTTTTAGTTGTGGTCGGCCTTGCCGCTTATTATGCTTCCCGCCTGCGTTTGAGTGAAGATATCACCAAAGTGCTGCCGCAAAACCAAAAGATCACCAACCTTAATTTTGTCTATTCCAATGCCAAATTACTGGATAAAGTCGTTTTCAATATCACACGAAAAGATACCACCCAACCCGCCAACCCTGAATTGCTGGCACGCTTTGCCGAAAGGTTTACCGATTCGCTGAAAAAGAATTTTATCCCCCGATACATCCGGTCCGTCAACAGGCCACCTACCAATGAACAGATGATGGACATGTATCAGGTAGTTTACGATCACATTCCTCTGTTTTTAGATGATACGGATTACAAAAAGATTGATTCGCTCCTGAACAAACAACGCATCAAAAACATTCTGGAAGACAATTACAAAACCCTGATCTCCCCGATGGGGCTGGGCATAAAACGGATCATTACCGAAGACCCGTTGCACCTGACTCCATTGGCACTGAACAAGTTCAAAACCTTTCAGTTAAGCAATAACCTGAAAATATTTAACGGGCAGTTTGTTACAAAAGACGGGAGAAACCTGCTGGTACTCATCACCCCTGCCTCGACGAACAACACGGCTGCCAACAAAGTGCTGTTTGAAGGCATTGATCAATTGATCAGCCGTCTGGTTTCAGATGAATTTTCAGATATTCATGTTGAATATTTCGGAAGTCCCGTAGTGGCGCTGGGCAATGCCGGGCGGATCAAAAAAGACATCATTACCACCGTATCGCTGGCAGCGGTTTTACTCATACTTTTTATCAGTTTGTTTTTTAAAAGCAAGCGAACTTTTGTGCTTGTGTTTCTGCCGGTGTTGTTCGGCGGGCTGGTTTCCCTTGCTGTGTTGTACATCCTGGAAGACAGCGTTTCTGCCATTTCGCTGGGTATCGGTTCTGTTTTACTGGGCATTTCACTGGATTATGCCTTACACATACTGGCGCATTACCGCAGGCACAGGGACATTCCGCATATCTATAAAGACCTGACCACCCCCATCCTGTTAAGCAGCATAACTACAGCCGGAGCATTTTTAAGTTTACATTTTATCAATTCAAAAGCGTTGAATGACCTGGGGATATTTGCTGCCATCGCCGTGCTGTCGGCTGCCTTGTTTTCGTTGCTTGTCCTTCCTTTTTTGCTGGATAAAAAACACAGGTCTGATTATCGCCCGAATCCCGGATGGATTGACAGGATTGCCGCGTACGATTTTTCAGGAAACAAGTATCTGTTTTCGGGTGTTCTGGTTCTGACAATGATATTCATCTTTTTTTCAGGCAAAGTCACTTTTGATGCCGACATGATGAAAAACAATTACATGAGTAATGAGCTGATCAGGGCCGAGAAGAATTTGAATAAACTGACCAGTGTTTCCAAAAAAACCATTTATTTAGTGACACCCGGAAAGACACTTGACGATGCACTAAGGCAAAATGAGATCAAAACGGCAATAATTATTGATAGCCTGAAGCAATCAGGTATCATTGATGATGCCACAGTGGTATCCGGCATTTTTCATTCGAAAGAAAACCGCCGCCGGGCCATAGAAAAATGGAACCGGTTTTGGGAAAAAAGAAAAGAAAAAACAAAGCGATTGTTGCTGGAAACAGGTAAAGATTTCGGGTTTAATGAAAAAGCATTTGTCCGCTTTTTCAACCTTCTGGATAAAAAATTTGAGCCTGTTGCACCCGGACAGCTTCCCGTTGTTGATAAATTATACCTGGATAATTTTACCATTGTCACTGATACCCTGGCAGCGGTGATCAACGTGATCAAGGTAAACAGCGACCGACAATCGCTGGAACGGGCTTACCGTGCACTGGAAAATCGTCCGGGTTTCTGGCTGATTGATAAACGGATCATCACCAGTGAATTCGTGACTATTTTAAAGGATAACCTGAACAAACTTGTTCTGATCTCCCTTTCATTTGTTTTTGTTGTTTTACTGTTGGCGTATGGCCGCATCGAACTGACCATTGTCACGATGATCCCGGTGTTTTTCAGTTGGCTGTGGACAGTGGGCATTATGGGGGTATTTGGAATTTCGTTTAATATATTCAATGTCATCATCCTCACATTTGTATTCGGGCTGGGTATTGATTACAGCATTTTCATCATGCGGGGGTTATTGCAGGAGTACAAATATGGCGTTAAGGACATTTCTTCCTATAAAGTCTCTGTCATCATTTCGGCCATCACCACTTTACTGGGTATCGGCGTGCTCATTTTTGCCCGGCATCCCGCCCTGCGTTCCATTGCCACCATGTCGGTCATCGGCATCCTCTCGGTGATTTTCATCACTTTTACCGTGCTTCCTGCCGTTTTCAAATGGATGGTAACTTATAAAATGGGTAAGCGCAATCGTCCCGTAACATTACTTGATCTGGTTTTTTCCCTGATCTCGTTGTTTATCTTTGTGAGCGAAGCGCTGATGATGTCGCTTCTTTCATTCATTCTCCGGATTGTTCCCGGAAGCAGAAAAAAGAAAAAATACCTGTTTCACCGGGTTTTCAGTAAACTGACGTGGTTTTTGATCTACTTTAATTTTCTTTCACCAAAAAAGATCATTAACCCTGCCGGCGAAGACTTCAGCAAACCGGCCATCATCATCGCCAACCACCAGTCGCACGTTGACCTGATGCTGATGATGCTGCTCAGTCCGAAGGTGCTTATCCTGACCAATCGCCGGAATTACACCCATCCGTTTTACGGCAAGGCTTTGCAATATGCCGATTTCCTGCCGTCCGACATCGGATATGAAGAAATTGCCAAAGACCTGAAAGCGTTAATTGCCGATGGTTATTCGTTTATGATCTTCCCGGAAGGCCACCGCAATGATGACGGAACGATCAGAAGATTCCACAAAGGGGCTTTTTATCTTGCTGACAAATTGAAAATTGATATCCTGCCTATCATCATCCACGGACAAAATCAATGTTTGAAAAAGAGTGAATTCTTTTTAAAACGTGGTATGCTGACTACAAAATTCCTTTCAAGAATAGACCTTTCAAAAAACGAATACGGCAAAACCATCCGCGAACAAACAAAAAATATCAATACGTGGTTCCGCAAAGAATACGCTGCTGTGAGAAAGGAAAAAGAAACTCCCGATTACTGGGCGGATTACATCATAAAGAACTTTACCTACAAGGGACCTGTCCTTGAATGGTACACGCGAATCAAGCTGAAACTTGAAAACAATTATAAATTTTTCAATGACATCATTCCCCGGAAATGCACAATTACCGATCTGGGTTGCGGATACGGTTACCTCGATTTTATGCTGGCGCTGGTTTCGGAAGAGCGGATCATCAGGGCGTTCGATTATGACGAAGATAAAATTGCCGTCGCTACCCATTGCGCCATCAAAACCCGGCAGATCACTTTTGCCGTCACCGATATCACCCGGCTGGAACCTGAACCTTCGGATGTGTTCATCCTGTTTGATGTGCTGCATTACCTTCCGAAAGCGGAACAGGCATCACTTCTCGGAAGATGCATTGAAAAAACCAATGCCGGTGGAATGATCATTATCCGCGACTCGGACAAGGAAATGAAAAAACGGCACCTCGGCACCCGGCTGACAGAACTGTTTTCCACCCGGTCAGGGTTTAACAAAGCGGAATATAAGCTGGAATTTGTCTCCCGGACGGTGATTGAAGAAATCGCGCTTATACATCAAATAAAGTTAGAGATCAAAGATGACACACGGTTCACGTCGAATGTGGTTTATGTTTTGAGGAAGGGATAATATTCAACAAAAGGTAATTTACAAGTTGTAAATTACCTTTTGCGAATGTAATAATTATTTCCGAAAAAGAAAAATCAACAAATTAACTTAACGCCCTTTGCATCTTTGCGCCTCCGCGTGAAATCATCAAAACTGTATCCTCACCACAGACATCGGATAAAAACCCAGGTTGTATTCTTTGTAAATATCTCCGGTCAGCACATCAATGCGGTAGTAATAAACATACGTGTAGTTTGCGCGGTATTGCAGGTCAAAATAAAACTGCATATTGAATTTCTTTTCATTTCTACGCAGGCCGATCCTTAAACTGGACCGGAAATAATCGGAAAACCGCATTTTATAGGCATTCCCCCAGTCATATACCACCTTTCCCTGCCCTACCGTTGCCTCCTGGTCAAAAGGAACATAGGGCCTGCCGCCCGCCCAGGTCACCCGCAAACCGAAGATCAGCGCCCGTTGTTTTGTTTTTCCAATTGGCAATTCATATCCTCCCACACCGTTAAGCACAAAATTGCCATTGAAAGAAGTGCTCCGTGTGATATCGTCATAACCTTTATACTGTGACTGGAAAATGGAAGCCGTAAACAGAAAGAAATAATTGCGGCTGAAAAACTTTTCCAGCGTGAATTCCAGCCCGTAGTTTGTCCCGCTGCCTTTATTGACCAGACTGTCCTGCCGTTCAAAATAGTATTCCGTGCCTTCGTTGATAATGGAATATTGCGGTGTGCTTTCCGAGACAGGAATATTGAACAGATGCTGGTAATAGGTCTCAGCTTTTATCCTGAAAAATTCGCTTAAAAGAACATTGTATCCCAGCACAAACTGCCAGCTTTTTGAAAACCCCATATCCTTGTTGGTCAAAGCGTTTCCGCCGTTTGCCAGCGGTGTTTGCACAAAGTACATCATCCGGGGCTGTATCTGGCTTTGCAGGGCGGCGCCAAAATTCAAAGACTGTGTCGGCGTAATGTTCCAGGAAACAGCCATCCGCGGGTCAAGCGACCACGTGCCGTTCAGCGTCAGGTAAAGATAACGAAGCCCGAGGTATGAGCTGAACCTGTTGCTGAAATTGTGTTTCCACTGTGTGAAAGTCTGCAACAAATAAAACCGGTCACGGCTGCCCGTGAAATGCCGGTAATCATCCTCACGGTGCATATACTGGCTGTCGGCATAATTCACATTGTAAAGGTCTGCCCATATCCCGAAGTCGAAATTATCGGCAGCGCTGAACTTTTTTGAAACCGTGGACGACAGGTTGTATTTGACCTCACCCGATTTCTCCCCGGCAAAAATGAACGGGGTTTTGTTCTGAATACTAAATGTGTCCACCTCCGTTTCCACCTGGGAAGCCACCACTGACAGGTGCGTCAGTATGCGGGTGGTTTTATTGAAAAAATACAAATGCGATAGTCCGGAAACACCCAGTGAAGAGCCGGTTACAATATCTTCTCCGTGCGTGGGAAAAGTCCATTTGTCCTCATCTTTGTCTGAATCCAGGATCTTGATCCTGCTGTTCCCTCCCATTCCGAACAGCTTGAAAGTTCCGGCTTTTTTGGTTGGAAATGCCAGGTTAAAGGAAAGGTCCTGGAATTTTGCGCTCTCCCTCAATTTGACACCCAGATTTTCCAGCAAGCCGGTCAGTGAATAGCGGTAAGCAGCCAGGTAAGTGGCCGAAGAATTTTTTGAAAACGGCCCTTCCAGTCCGAATTCCAGACCGTTAAAACTCAACTCTCCCCAGTACTCCCTGACATCGGGATTGCCTGTCCGCATTTTCAGATCAAACACGCCGGACAGTGCATTGCCATAACCGGCAGGAAGGGCGCCGGTCAGGAAATCGGAATTGGCCAGCAGGTTTACGTTCAGCATGGTTACGGGTCCGCCGGTCGTTCCCAGTGCGCTGAAATGGTTTGGGTTGGTGATCTCCACACCATCCAGCAGGTATTGCAGCCCGATGGGTGAGTTACCGCGAATAATGATGTCGTTACGGTTGTCGCGTGAAGAAACCACGCCGGCATAATTGGCTACCATCCGGGCAGGGTCGCCGTAACTACCTGCATATTTGTTGGTTTCATTCACGGTGAACGACCGGGCGCTCACCAGCGCCATCGGGTTGATGGGCTGGTCTTTGCGCTGACGGGCCACAATTTCAACTTCTCCCATGGATTTAACCTCTTCCTGCAATTCGATGGTCAAAACCGGTTCTTTTCCTGTTCTTACATCAATATCCGGAATGACAATCGTTTGATATCCTGTGTAACTTATCTGCAAACTTTGTCGGCCTATTGGGACGCCTGTGAGAACAAATTTCCCGTTTTCGTCGGATGAGGCGCCGATCTGTGGATTTGAACCCAGAAGGATAATATTGGCATTGGGTAAGCCCACACGGGAATCTTTATCAATGACCTTTCCCCGGATGGTCTGGGTTAATGGTTCCTGGGCCATTGAATGAAATCCAACCGTCAGAAAAACGATGACCAGAAAATATATTTTGTATCGCAGTAGTGGCACAATGTTATTTTAAAAACGAATATCGGAATTATTCCCGACAATCTTCATCTTTCATCTGTTTAGAGTATTTTTTATTCCGTCTTCATCTCGTCCGGATTTGTAAACCGGACGGTTTTTTATCAAACATTTACAATGCACAAACGATGAGAATTCAGAATAAAAAGGGGCAACGCCCCGCCACATACTAAAACAGGCAGTAGCGCAACGGAGGCCTGTTATAAAATAGCGTAGCAACAAGCTCTGAAAGAGCGACCGGTAGCTGTTCCTAAAAATGAAAAACCTGCAAGCGTGGACGCTTTTATCAGGTGCAGTTGAAAGTAAAATCCTGACAGCGAGGACGCTGCCAGCAGGGGAAAGACTTTTAGGTATCTCGGCCCACAGTCCTGCATTTTCGAACTGAAAGGAGGAGCACGCCCGGTTTCCAGTTTCAATATTCGATATTCATTCATTAATCAGCTTATCCACCTCATCCCTGGTAATCCGTTTCCATTCCGGCTTTGTAAAATGATCTTCTTCCCATTGGAATGTAACAACATCAAAGGTTTCCTTGTAAAAATCCAGTTTTGATTGAATATCGGGATTGTGTTCGATGAACAGCAGTTTCCGTGGTTCAATTTTCAGGTCGTTGCAGATAGCGGTTGCCAGTTGTGCCGACCAGCGCGAAATGGATGTCCCCGGATTTTTATCATACAGATTGGTTGCGATCACAATGGTTTTATCCGGTTTTTCAACCACTTTAAGGCCACAAATTCCCGGCACATCCCATTTGCCCTTGAAATGATAAATCCGGTCTGTATATTTGTCATCGTCCGCCATCAGTTATTTGTTTATCTGTCCACTATGTGACCAAAGCTTTTTTCCATCAGGTCTTTCCGCGGCGGGCGGTAGGTTCCGTCCTCCATTTCCCTTTCCACTACCTTCATCATGAGCCTGAACATTTTTTTCTCCTGGCTTTCATCTTCGTAAAAACTGTCCCAGGCATAATAATATAGCTCCTGAAGTTTTTCAGGTGTCATGTGTTTGGGTTGAAAGACCACTTTGTCGGCTGTATAATGGTTCCAGTCATGGTCGAATATTCGTCCTTCCTTAAGCAGGTCATCATAAGATTTCGTTTCAGGGAACGGTGTCAATATGGTGAATTCGGCAAGGTCAAGATTAATTTCACGGATAAAATCGAGCAATTTTTTGATGTCATCTTCCGTCTGGTGGTCCATTCCCAGCAGGATTGTTCCCTCAACACTAATTCCGTAATCATGATATCGTTTAATTCTTTCTTTGATGTAATCAGAGGTATCAAAGACAGCCTGATAGACATACCATGAACCGGCCTGTGCTGCCAGATCAAGCACTTCAGGATCGTCGCTGATAGTATGGCTGCACCATTTTTTCTTGAACGGGATCATTGTTCTGAAAAGCTCCTTGGTCCATTCTTTGTCCTGCGCCAGTGTGTTATCCACGACAAACAGCCGGTTGTTGTCAATGGTGTCCAGTTCTTCAGCGATACGCTCAAAAGGTCTTGGCCTGAAATTTCTGCCTCCGAGAAAAGATACGGCGCAGGGGTAACAGTTAAAACGGCAGCCCCGTGATGCATGGAACAGGTCAACCATCTGAACACCTTTGTGGTAATAAAAATCACGCGTGAGCAGATCGCGGCGGGCAGGACCAACAAGACCGGTATCCGGCTGCTGATTCATAAAGTTGTACAGTTTCTTCAATTGCCCTTTCCTGAAATCTTTCAATACTTCTTCCATGTGACCTTCGGCTTCACCCATGAAAACGCTGTCGGCATGTTGCATGGTTTCTTCGGCATGGAGCATGGTTGAGATGCCTCCGAACATAACCCTGATCCCGCGTGCCCGGAATTTGTCGGCAATTTCCCATCCCCGTTTTACCTGTGAAGTCAGCATCATGGAAATAAAAACCAGGTCCACAGGATCCTCATAGCTGAACGGCTGCATGTTTTCATCCACAAAATCAACTTCCACGTAATCGGGCAGCGCTGCTGCAAAGACGATGGGGCCGTGTGGTGGCAAATTAAATTCGGTCTGTCTTTCCAGTTTGGGCCACTTCGGATATATTAATTTTACTTTCACGTTTCTGATCCTTCCTTTTATTCCTCGTAATTATAGTAAATAAATTGCTCTTTTAATGTATTTCTTATGATTTCTTTTTCTTCTTCCGTGAGGTGAAACTTGTTTTTACGGTATTCTTTGACTTCATCTAAAAAACCCGCCAGGTTCTTTTCCAGGACATCGGAATATTCGAACTGAAAATGTTGATAAATATCCCGCAACCCCTGCAACGGGTCTTTTTCAAATTCTTCAAAACGGACTTCGTATTTTGCATCGGGTTCGAGGTCGTTGAAATCGGTTCTGATTTTATTCAGCATTTTGTTCATCATCTCTGCAACATCAGTCACACTTGGAGCCTTCCCTTTGTTTTTCAGCCGGTTCTGTCGGCCAACGATGTTCCACATGTTGATGGTGGAAGGCACCACTTTATAGGGGTGGCGGTGGATATGGATGAATCTGGCTCCGGGATACATTTCGCGTAACAAAGGAATGCGCATGGAATGAAACGGGTTTTTCAGTAATACTCTTTTGCCATTGGTAAAGCTTAATTTCCTGCAAAAGGTATGGAGTTCGCTTTTCCATTTTTCGGCGTTCTCAGGTGCAGGATAGAAATCGGTGTAACCGTTGAGAAAATAGTCATCACTATCAGGGAAGATGAGTTTTTCGAGCGGCGAATCAAGGGTCAGTTTGAAAAGTGCATATTCATCTTCCTGGGGCTCGTAAACTCCCAGTTTAACATTGTCCATGGGCCGTTTAGGGCTTACCACTTTTGACATAACGGGGGCATAATATTTTTCGGAAACCAAAAAACTATCGGGAACGGAAACCTGTAAAACACTGGGAGCAATAAAATTTTCATCCAGGTTCATCAACTGATGGAGAAAAGTAGTCCCCGTACGCCAATGTCCGATAATAAAAACGGGATCGGCAGGCATTTTATATTCACGGACGACTTTTCCGAATTTTTTTCTTTCCCGTTTTTTAAAGGCGGCAGCCCAAAGCCCGTTTTGCGACAAAAACAGAATGCGTCCCAGATAAGCAGGGTGAGGAGAAAAACCATTTTTTGCCAATAGTTTAAAAAAGTTTCCCGCAGTGGTTCCGGCCAGAAGGTATGAATGTTTCATACTGTTAGGGATGGGTTAGCAATTTCTATTGATTTTTTTGCCGAACGATAAATTCGGCAAGGGTATCAATGGATTCCAGCACATTGCGGGCCATATTCTGGTCGTCAATTCTCACGTTAAAATGTTTCTGAACGGTAACAATTATGTCAATGGCGTCCACCGAATCGAGCCCCATGGGATTGTTGGGTGCAAGCAATGGGGCGCTGTTGTCAACATCTTCGGGTTTTACTTTCTTTATTTTGAGTGTATTGATGATCAGCTCTTTGATCTCGGTTTTCAACTTGTCAATATCAGTAATTACAGTGCTGTTCTCTTCGTTCATTATTTCACCATTTTATACAGTTCACTAAAAAATGCTTCTTCCCGGTCGGCCATATCATAAATCATTCCGCTCAATTCATTCAGCCGTTCTTTGCCAAGGTCCCGGTTTTTTCCGATTTTGGCTGCAAAATAAGAAATATTTCTCCAGTTATCGCCGATTTCCATCATCCTTTTTGACATGGTTTCCAGTTGAGGGTCATTTAGTTTCTGTGAAGCCTGTTGGAGAAAAGTGGCATATAAAAAGCGAAAACCGGCACCGCCAGTTCCCTGATCTTCAAGCAAAACATTGATCTTCATGACCTCGTGTGACAAGTGGTCAATGTCGCGGGCCAGTTGGGGCCATCCGGTTACCTTTTTGGCAAATTTCCTTATTCCTTTCACCCCGATAAAGGGAACCGGCAACCTGATCATGTCATGTGCCGCTTTTTTTATCCCTTTCCTGATGGCTTTTTCAAAGTCAATGTTTTCGGGAATGACTTCAGGATAAAATAAGAAACCTTTTGGGGCCATGTGCCCTCCCACAAAACGGGCTTTGGTAAATGTTGATTTGTCAAGAAATGCTTTTTTCGGATGGTAGCTGTCGCTGATTAAATACCGGGTTTCATTCAGCCCGATGACGTTCACAAAATGGACATTGATATGAACCCTGATCCACTCGGGCATGTACTCCATGTAATAAAAATCAACCTGGGTAGCCGTTGGTATCTTTTTATTTATCAATTTATCCAGTGCCGCTTCCCCTGCTTGCAACGACCTGAATTTCCGGGAATTCCATTTAACACCCAGCCGTTTGGAAATGTTAGTGCGTATTGACCCCGGTTTGTTACGAACAATAAACGTGGGAAACGAAAAATTTGATGACTCGAAGTAACCGAAAAAAATTCCGCTGGCGATGCCGAAAACCACTGCTTCCGAAATATCAAGTCCACTGTGATTAAGCAGTGCCTGAACCGTTCCCGTCTCGCAATGGGCTGCCATCTTATGGTTAAAATCTATCTCGATCATTGTTTTGTCAGTCTTTTTTTTAAAAATCAACCCCGGTATCTGTCAGGTGTTTTCAATTTTTGAAATGGTGAAGTACGGATTCTGCGATTCCAGGCTTTCAACCGATAATTTTTTCGCTGCCTTTTCCCCGATCACAAGGAAATGAAACATGCCGGCTATCGGAATATCAAAGGCATCGGCATAGCGTTTTAAAAGTGATAATTTCATTTTTACAAAATGCTTCATCCGGAAATGCTTTTTTAATCTCCTTCTTGATATTCCGACCCGTGAAGCCAGGTCTTTTTCACCAAATTCCTGCATGATCAGGTAATAATACACCGGGCTGATCTCACCTTTTTTCAACTGTTCTTTTAATGACTTATCCCATTTTTTCACCTTATCAAAATAATCGTCCAGATAATGTTTGGAAAGATACGAGCCGGAGACCACCTGCCCGTACGAGCCGTCTTCTTTTTCGACATACAGGACAAGCTGCTGGGGTTTGAAATCAATAAACAGTTCTTTTTCTTTCATTATATTTTTAAATGGTTGACAAAAATATTCAATTTTTTGGTTTAATTTTTTTCCGCACTTTTGCCCTCTATTATTTATTATGAAAATACTACTGATCAATCCGCCGCGTTCGCCCGAGAATATGATCCTCGCGTCGGCGCCCGAGGAAGCTAAATATTTTATTCACAAAAAGCTGATAGGGCCGCCGCTGGGTTTATTGACCATTGCCGCCGCCGTAAAAGATCATGATGTTACCGTTTTCGACACCAAAGGCGAATATGACCTTGATCCGGAGGCGCTTCCGCTGGATAAAATGGTGGAGGATCTGCTGGAAAGAACAAAACCCGATGTTGTGGGTGTAACTATTATCACCTCCGAGTTATATGATTCGCTGGATATTTTCAGAACGGTTAAGAAGTTTGACGAGTCCGTCATCACAATAACCGGGGGTCTGCATACCACTCTTTGTCCGCATGAAATGAATGACCCCGCAATTGATGTCGTTTGTCCCGGACATTCCGCTTTCATTTTCAAAGAAGTGATCAGAGCACTTGAAAAGAAACAACCTGTTGAAACGGTGAAAGGAATTTACCTGAATAACGAAAAAGGGTTTCATTTTACCGGTTCATCTCCGGTAGTGTATGATCCGGCAGACAAGCATTTTCTGATGCCCGACCGCAGCCATCTTGAAAGATGGAAGTCAACTTATGTGGTTGGAAAAAGTCCCGGGCCGACAACTTATCTGTTCACTTCGCTGGGTTGCCCTTACCAGTGTACTTTCTGTTCCATCTGGGTTGAACATGGCGGGAGATATTTCCAGCGCAGGGTGGAGAGCATCATCGAAGAACTGAAACTGATTGATTACGATATTGTCCGGTTTTCAGATGCCAACTCTGTGGTCAACATCAGTTTTATGGACAAGCTGTTTGACAGGATCAACGAAGAAGGTATCAGAAAAGAATACATCATGGACATCAGGGCGGATACGGCAGTGAACCATCCGTGGTTAATCGAAAAAATGGCTAAAGCCGGGTTAAAAGTGGTCATTACGGGTTTTGAATCTTTCAGGGATGATGAACTGAAAAAATACAACAAAAGGTCTGAAGCGAAAATGATCCACAAGGCGATTGATATATTTCATGACAACGACATTTTGTTGAGAGGCAATTATGTAGTGCCCAACGATTATGATGAAGATGATTTTAAAGCCCTGGCGGAATACGCCAACTCACACAAGGTGACTTATGCGGGATATACTATCCTGACACCCATGCCGGGGACGGTGTTTTACAGACAGGTGA
>CAZMOS010000114.1:0-12815 GCA_964567945.1 uncultured Lentimicrobiaceae bacterium | reverse complement strand
ATTCCTAAGTAGAATAATTAATTTTATTTGTGGATTATACTCATAGATTCGTTTTGCTGCCGGGGGATATGATAAATATTCCGGTGTGGCTTCAAAGTAAATCTTTTGTGCATACTTGGCAGGAAATTGCTTTTTGTAATATTTTAATCCTTTGTTATAATCAGTAGATGAAAAAAAACCAACTTCTTTTCTATATGCTGGTTGTAAAGAAGAATGTTGGTTTAACTAATACTAAAGCGCTGTAGTACCTGCTTTTTGAGCTCCAATTATTAAAAAATCCGGAAGAGTATTAATTTTAAATAAAAATCTTATTACATTATCTTTTTGTACTAAAAAACTTCTTTTGAATTTCCTTTTTATTGCCCTTAAAATCTTTCCTATCATTACATCGTTGGTTATCACCTTATACTTCTAAGTTTTTTGTTTTTTCATTATCATATATTAATTTCAACCTATTTCAAGATGATGTTCTTTTTTAAGTATCGTAAATATTCTTCTGCTCGTTTTACAACCTTTCTTTTGCTATCCCCTTCAACAATTACAAAACCTGGTCTTTTGGCACTGTCCGTAATTTTTGGAACTACATCGCTTTGATTAATATTTACATTTGCAAAAACCACTCCGGGTAAATTGAATACCTCTTGCCAACGATCAATTTTTTCTACAATTCTACTTTCTGGCAATTGTAAATATTTGATATAAGAAAACTTGTTTTTTTTCGGTTTCAAATTCGGTTCTACCCCAACCGCCATTTGTATTGTCGCCCGGTCGAGATCAACACCACAGGAATGTTTAACCAGATGAGAGGAAATAAAATCGCCACCCATTCGGGGCCCTATTTCAATAATCACGGGTCCTTTTTCGGTCCATTTGATTTCAGTATGAGTAACCGTATTATCCAGTTTCAGTGCTGATATAGCTGCTTTAACAACTTCTGATATTTCTTTTTTCTGATCCTCATTCAAAGTGGCAGGTTGCAAATGACCCAATTCAACAACATATGGATAAGGAGTGATTATTTTTTCTGTAAACTGAACAATTGTTGTTTCGCCAGAATAAGTAACTGCCTCGATACTGAATTCGGGGCCTTCAACAAATTCTTCGATTAAAAATTCCCCTGTAGTTGAAAATGAAATTGTTTCATTCAAATGTTCCGTTATCTCCCTGTAACTATTTACTTTGTATACCCCGCGACTGGAATGGGAATCCAGTGGTTTGATGATTAAAGGAAAATCCAGGTCTTTAATCTTTACAGATGATAGTTCTCCTTTGTTATTAAAAAGATATCCTTTCGCACAAGGAATGTTGTTTTCGAGAAATACTTTTTTCATTAAAAACTTATTGAGACTTTGCTCAATAATTTCCGGACTATTAAAAACATACCTCAACTCATAAGCAAGTTTTGCCATCATCCGCAGAGGATTTTGCATCTGGCTGGTTGCAATGCCATCTACCTGATATTTTAAGGCAATCTGTTTTGTTTTTTCGTAATCATCGGGAGCAACAATTTCAAAAACATGGGCAATTGATCCACCTGGTGCATTTTCATTAGGGTCAATAACAACAGAACGATAACCAAGTTCATTGCATGCTTCAATAAGTGTCAATTGGTTCAGACCCCCACCAAAAATCAATATACTTTTCATAATCCGCTAGGCAGAAAATACTTTCAAAACAGCCCGGACAATATTTTGTCGCTCATTTTCCGTTAAAGAGGGGTATATCGGTAATCGTAATAGCCGGTTAAAAAATTTCATTGAGTTTGGGAAATCATCATCAGTGCCCAAACCAGCATAATATCTATTACGGTGAAGCGGTGTATAATGAACATTGGCCATCACGCCTTCTGCACGCAAGGCATCCATTATCCAGTATTTGTATTTCTCCGGTACAAGAATTCCGAATAAATGCCAGTTATGATCTGAACCGTCAGTGATTCTCATAAAATCCAATCCTTCAATACCGCTTAATTGTTCTTTATAATAATCTGCAATTACTTTTCTTTTTGAATTCATCCAATCAAGCTTTATTAACTGGGTAATCCCGAGTGCACCATTGATATTGGATTGCACATAAGACATGCCAATATCCACATATTCATAATATCCCCTGGTTTTGTGATCTGTAAGAAAAGAATATTTATCTGTGCCTTTCTCACGCATTATTTTAACCCTTTCTGCAATTTCATCATTATTAGTGACCAACGCCCCCCCTTCACCAGTTGTTAAGTTCTTCGTCCCATGGAAACTAAATGTAGAAACATCTGCAAGGGTTCCTGTCTTTTTTCCTTTGTAAAGAGAGCCAATCGATTGCGCAGTATCATGGACAACATACAGGTTATACTTTTTTGCCAGTGCATTTATCTCATCCATTTCGGCAGGAATTCCTCCATAATCAACAGGGGCAATGGCAACAGTGTTTTTATTGATTGCTTTTCCCAGTTTTTCAATGTCAATGCTTCCGTTATCAGGATAAACATCAACCAAACGGATTTTTAAATTGTTGTAAAGAGCACCTAGTGCAGTAGAGGTATAAGTAAAATTTGGCACAATCACCTCGGAACCGGGTTCAAAGTTTTTTACTCTGAAAGCCAATTCCAAAGCAGACGTGGCTGAATTAACAAACAGCACATGCTTTACTCCCAAATATTCAGCAAGATCTTTTTCAAATTGCCTACATTCAGGTCCGTCACCCGAAACAAAGGTGGATCGAATGGTTTTATCAACAATTTTAAAATCTTCTTCGTCCAGATAGGGCTTGTGGATCAATATTGCCTCATCTGAAACCGGTTGTCCGCCATTTATAGCAAGGCCTTTATTTTGTGTATTCATTTTTATCTAAGTTTGTCTCTTTCCTGTAGTATAGGGTTCTTTACAGGCCAGTTTATATTAAGTCGTTCGTCATTCCAGGCCAATGTCATTTGTTCCCCCGCGTCAATGTATTCTCCTTCATAAGCAAGTTTGTAATGAAAAACAGCCTTGGGGCTTTTCACATAATATCCATTGACAAAATTGGGGGGAATCAGTACCTGTGAATAATTATCACTATTTAAAGTCCATGCATCCCATTTCAGATAGGTAGGAGAATCGGGCCTCATATCCACGACCACCTCATAGATTTCACCAAAAACACAAGAAACGAGTTTCCAGGTTTTATTATCTCCATGTAACCCGCGAAGGACATTAAGTTTTGATTCTGCAAACTTATCATGAACGAATTCAAGTGATTTACCAATAAGTTTTTCATAAATTTCTTTATGGTAAGAAGTATAAATATTACCTCTTAAATCATAAAAAACAGATGGCTTTATTGCAATTACATCGGGAATTATTTGTGAATGAATTATTTGAAAATCTTTGTGTGACATATTTTTCCGGTCTTACTGAATATCTTCTATTTGGGGAATAATAGTGAAGCCCCCTTTTTTCAAATAATCGTCTTTTTTCATTAGTTGGACATCACTTTCCACCATTTCAACAATCAGTTCATCCAAACTGCATTTGGCTTCCCAGTCTAATTCTTTTTTTGCTTTTTCCGGATTTCCAATTAACAAATCCACTTCTGTAGGCCTGAAATAAAACGGATCCACTTTAACAAGTACTTGCCCTGGCTGAAGGTGTTCAGGTTTTATTCCGACTTTTGTTTCAAATCGGTTCTTGTCAATTTCCGCTATTTTGCCTTTTTCTTCAGCCCCTTTACCAATAAAATCAAGGTTAATGCCAACATGACTAAAAGCTTTTCTTACAAATTCTCTTACTTTAGTCGTCTTCCCCGTTGCAATAACATAATCGGAGGGTTCATCCTGCTGCAATATCAAATACATTGCTTTAACATAATCCCGTGCATGCCCCCAATCTCTTTGAGAGTCAAGGTTTCCAAGATAAAGTTTCTTTTGGAAGCCAAGACAAATATTAGCCAGTGCTCTAGTTATCTTTCGCGTTACAAATGTCTCGCCCCGCAAAGGTGATTCATGATTAAACAAAATTCCATTACTGGCGTGTATGCCGTAAGCTTCGCGGTAATTTACCGTAATCCAGTATGCATATAGTTTTGCAACACCATAAGGTGACCGCGGATAAAAAGATGTTGTTTCCGATTGAGGAACTTCCTGAACCTTACCAAAAAGCTCACTGGTTGATGCCTGATAAACTTTTGTTTTATCTTTCAACCCCAGCATTCTGACGGCCTCAAGAATACGTAATGAACCGAGTCCGTCAGCATTACCGGTATATTCAGGTGTGTCAAAACTTACTTTCACATGGCTCATGGCCGCAAGATTATATATCTCATCAGGCTGCACCTCCTGGATGATCTTGATCATGTTAGCAGAATCGGTTAGATCACCATACGTATATTTAAACCTTGTTTCACCATTATACCTGTCTTTACTAAATAAATGATCAATACGGGCCGTATTGAAAAGAGAGCTTCTTCGCTTAATCCCCCAGACAGTATATCCTTTTTTTAAAAGTAAATCAGCAAGATACGATCCGTCCTGGCCGGTGATTCCTGTTATAAGTGCGGTTTTACTCATGTTTTAATCTTTTTATTGTTAAATAACTCTCCTTTTACAAAAATTACACTAAATATCTGTTATATCCGTTTCAAATTCAAATAAATGAAATGAATTGGTTTGGGTAACTTGTATATTAAAAACAGATTGCGGATTGGGATTTTTTTGATCAATGAAAATCCCAAGCGAAACCTTACTAGTTTGAAATGTTTTTTGTTCTGCCTTAAATAATATTCAATTAATTCCTTGAAAGATTCTATAAATTCATAATCAGAAACCCTTATTAAATTTGATATTCTTCTTTTATGTTCTCGGTAAAAATATTTTTCAAGATCTTTTGTGAATTTATTTTCTTTAACCAATAACCTGATAATTTTATTGGCGACTATATATTCAGATTTCTCCAAATCTTTAGCCCGGTTATCCTGTAAAAATTTAGTGGTTATTGAGTCTTTGTTGTTTCTTCTTACATAACAAAGGGGTTTGTCCAGCATGTACACATCATGCGGGTATTTTATAAATAATCTACTGTGGAAATCATAATCCAATAATCGTTTTAATGATTCATCAAATCGGATATTTATGTTTTTGAGAAAGTTATTGCGAAACATGAAATTCAATGACCACATAGGTATATTCCAAGTAATCGCATTTTCATAAAAGTTTTTATACGGCTTTTTGTATTTAGTTTGACCGCTTATATTATTTCTCTGCTCAAAAAAATACATTTGACTATAAACACTTTGAACATTAGGATTTTCAATAAAAATTTTAACTTTTTCCGATAGCATCTCCGCATGCATCAGATCATCCGACCCAAACCACTGAATAAATTCTCCTTCAGAAATATCAACGCCGTAATTGAATGCCCCGCATGGCCCTTTTTTATACTCTTTTGGACGTGGAAAAAACCTGATCCGGGCATCTTTAACAATATATTTTCGGACAACTTTTTCAGTATTATCATTTGATCCGTCATCAACTATAATACATTCCCAGTTTTTATATGATTGGTCAATAATTGAATCCAACGTTTCGGGTAATAAATCTGCCCGGTTATATGTGGCGATTATTATAGAAACAATTGGATTTGAGGAACCTTCTTGTTTCATTAAACACTATTTTTTCCTTTTTAGAAACAGGATTCAGATCATTAAATTAAAGTTTTATGATTAAACAAGATTATTAACCCGCTCAACCACCCTTTGTGTATTGTTTGCATCATTGTATTTGAAAAATATTTTCTTCATCTCATTATACTTCTTCAATTCCTCTTCGGATAAGGGATTTTTATATTTGCTCAACGCTTTCATTAAGTCATCAAAAGTGTGACAAATTTCTCCCGGGAAAATTGTTTTGAAATCATAAAACAATCCATGTTGTTTTTCCATATAGTGATCATAATCGTAGGCAAATGAAATCAATGGTTTTTGCAAATACATTGAATCAATATAAATACTTGAATAATCCGTAATAATTATATCTGCTTCCCTGATCAGGACACTCATATTGGAAATAATTTTCGCAGATACATCTACTATGAGCTTCCCGTCGATGATTTTATCCAAAATTTGATCAGGTGAGTTATATAAATGGAACCTGATACCTAAAATGTAATTATTTTCTGACAAATAATGTTTAAGTCTATTGATTTCATCGGCACTAAACTGATAGTAATATCCTCCAACCTGACTTTCCTTATAAGTAGGAGTATAGATCATAAATTGTTTATGGTTTTTCAATTTTTTAATAATAGCCAATTCATGTTTTAGAACTTCTGGTAAATTGTATTCATTTGTCTTCAGGAAATCATTTCGGGGTAAACCTGTAAGCCAGAAATTTTCTTTTTTTGTTGGATAAAACACCTTTTGCATAATTATTTTATCCTTTTCTGATGATGTAATAATAAAATGGCTTGGTAATTCTTTTTCAAGTGATTTGTTCATGATGCCCACCTCTGGATGTGAAAGGTCTTTTACAGTGATTCCATGCCATAGATTAATAATAATTCGTCTTCTCGGAATAGTTGGTCTGAACTTGCAACCCATTAATTCATAAGTTAAAGAATGCTGGACAATAAAAACTTTAGCTCTTAATAAAAACCAGACGGCTTTAAGTGAAAAAATATTTATCAGTTTCACATTTATTCCTCCGCCCGGATTAATATTTTTCTTACGGGTTAAAATTATTTTCTTTACAGATTTATTATCTTTTATTGCTTCATAAAATGCTAATATATTATCACTGAAATCTCCTTCTCCCAGAAAATATACCGGCATAATCCAGATTTTTTTTGTTTTCGGAATAATTACATCAAGAATATTAAATATAAAGTTTCTTATGTGAAACCATTTTTTCCGTAAAACGCTTTTTATTTTTTTGAATGTTATTTTTTTCAATTCTTTCTTTTCATGAACATTCAACTATTTTTCTTTTTCAAAGCCTGTCTTCTCTTCCATTCTTCCATATGTGCAACTTCCCGGCTTAATTCGGAAAAAATAATTTCGTAAGCATTTTTAATAATATCCCTTTTTATGCTGGTTGTACTTATGTTACCGGTATAAGGAATATAAATAACCTTTTTACCGGGTTGTTTTTTCAACCACTCAAGTCCTTCCAGATATTTGTTTTTCCAGTCGTCACCAATTGTCACTATATCCACATTAAGCTCTTTCAATTGTTTGATTTCAGTTAATACCTCCTGCTTTACGGCTTTATGTACCCATTTTATAGATTCTATAATTTTAAATCGTTGCTCAAATGGGATTACAGGCGGTATCCCTTTATATTCCATAATTAATTCATCAGTGCTGACTCCCACGATAAGCTTATCGCCTAATCTTGCGGATTTTTCCAGAATATTTAAATGGCCTACATGAAATAAATCCCATGTTCCGGAAGTATAAACAATTATTTCTTTATTCATTTTTAAAGTCTGTTTTTCAGTTTTTTAATTTCGGCCACAAGCTTATTTATCTCTGCTTTTCCTTGCAGTCCGGTATGAGAAATCCTTAATAAACGTTCGTCGCGGCTGGGCATAATATAAATTCCTTTATCAACCAGTAATTCACTTATTATCCGTCCCTCATCAACATAAAATCCTGTTATACACCAAGAAGGGGTTTCAGCACTTAACTTCCAGCCCATTTCCCGGCAAGCTTTTCTGAAATAAATTGCATTTTCCTTTACTTTTCTTATGGTTGCATCAACCCCGTTTTGCTCAAGTTTTTTTAATCTCAAATAAAGTTGTATAAACAATGTAGTCGCAGGACTGTAAGGAGTTTGCCCCCTTATTAAGTTTGAAAGATTCTCCTGGATATCCAAATAAAAGTTTCTTCCGGTTAACCCGGTTTGTATTGCCTTTTCCGATAAAAAAAGCATCGAAAGGCCCGGGGGCAGATTTAAGCCTTTTTGGCTACTTAACACGACAATGTCAATATTCCATTTTTTCATCGAAAATGGGTCAGTCAAAAAGGAACTTATCGCATCCACAACAAGAGAAACATTATACTTCTGACAAATTTCCGAGATAATTTCCATGTTAAACAATTGTCCTGATGATGTTTCATGATGCTGACACAATAAGACTTCATATTTATTTTGCTTTATTACCTTTTCAAGCTTTTCATAATCAATATCTTTTCCGAATTCAACATCAAAAACATCACAGTCAAAATGATGATAATCACATATATCTTTCCACCGTTTGCCAAATGTACCACCGTTTATTACCAATTTTTTATCAAATCGCGAAGAATAATTACAAACCGCCGACTCCATGGCGGCGGTACCGGATGCGGTATAGATAACAACTTTTCCTTTATCATTATCAACAAACCTGTTGAGCAGGAACTGTGATTCAATAACAAGGTCAGAAAATTCCTTTGTCCTCATGTATGGAATCTGACGGGCTCCTAAATCCAATATCTCCTGTTCGATCAGACCCGGAAATGTAAAAGGCAGAATTTCTTTCATAAGAGATTGCTAGACATAGTCCTCTCCCCGAATAGTTAAGACGGGGGACATGCTTTCTTTAAATCCAAATTTTTCATAAAAAGGTTCACTTCCCGGAATGGCAGTCAAAAAGATTTTTATGAACCCCTGTTTTTTACACTGCTCTACAGTTATCTCTAACATTTTTTTACCTATTCCTAATTTGCGATAATCAGGATCAACCATAACATCAAGTATATAAAACATATATGCATGGTCAGTTAATAGCCTTAAATAACCTACTAATTTATTCTTTCTGTCTTGATCGCGTGCTGTAATCGAAACCGTATTTTTTAATGATGTTTTTTCTTTTTCTTTATTTCTTAAAGAATAGTGAAAAACATTTGCAGGTGGAAATTTATCTGTGGTAGATTTTCCCATCTCTTTCATCAGTTCAACCAGCTCTTTAACCTCTACTCTGTCATCATATTGATATTTAATCTTTCCCAATTTCTTGTTTTTTAGTTTTTAATGTATTTAAATACATTTATTTTATGTACTTTTTGCTCCAGTTAAAAGAAGAACCGGTCAGCTCTAAAAGTTTTTCAACATCTTCCGAGTAAAATTCTATGAGTTGTTTTTCAAGATCACTGTCGATTATTAAGGAATAGTCTTGTGCATTGTAAATGCTAAACGCCTTATTATTCTTTTTGTCAAAAGATTCTTTGCTTGAAATAGTTTCTTTTCTGTCTTCGAATGAGTTGAATTCATCAAAATCAATATTCAGGAATACTGATACTTTTTTCAAAACTGACCTGGGGTCATTTTTCAATTCGTCAAAATCCAATATCAGGATATTATTACTTTCAAATTGTTGATAATAATATTCGAGTTGTTTCCCAAATAAGCTTAACCGGCAATACTGTCTGAAAAGTCTTGGCTCATTTCCATTCAAATCATCCAGAAACGCCTGGTTAACCGTTCTTTTGTCAAGTCCATTCGGATTTCTTATTCCAAAAAAAGAAGTAGGATTCGAAAAGTAATTATAATTAGATATTGCTCTTTCGATTGGATCCCGCAAAATGGCTATTATTTTAACTTTAGGTAGAATCTTCTTTATTCTTCTTGCTGATTTCGGATCAGCTAAATAATGCGGGCACGCTTCAAAAACCAGTCGATTTTTTATATCCGCTTTTAACGGGAAAAAACTTAAATAATATTTTATACCCTTGTGAAATTCCCAGCTAAAAAAATTGGTTTCTTTTATACTCGAGCTTACAGTTTCCGAATGATTGGCAAGATATTGATACAGACTTGTTGTGCCTGATTTTAAAGCTCCAATTATTAGAAAATCAGGATAACTATTTCTGCTGACCCGTTTATAATAGTTATAATTGTTTTCTTTGAGAAATGTTTTGGTTCTGTTTTTAGCTCTTATAAAATGGTTAATCATAAATTAAAAAAACATTAATGTTTTAATTTTCCTGTTATAGTGATAACAGTTCATCAACAACTTCCACACATTTCTCCACACTATCTATTTTAACAACATCTTCCGTATTCAGTTTAATATCAAACTCCAACTCAATATTCATAATGAGATGTAAATGTCCAATCGAATCCCAGGATTCAATATCTTTTTTCGTGTCATTTAACTTTATTGAGTTTTCGTCCAAATTGAAAGATGTAGCAATTACTTTAAACACCTTCTTTTTTATTTCTTCCATTTTATTCAGCACTTTGATATTATCAATTAACAACCTTTATCCAAGGTATTTGTTTTTGTTTATAATTGTTTAAACTGATTGCCCATTTACCATTTTTTTCTTCAAATCCATGGTCTTTATAAAAATCTTTACATGGCATATTCTTTTTAGTCGGGATATATTCTCCTTTTAATACTTTAACTCCTTTCGTTTTAACATCCTGAATAATATAATTAAGCAATGCTGTTTCTGCCGTCCTGCCCAAAGCCCTGCAACTGAAAATAAAGCTGTCAATGAAAGCTGTGCTGCCTTCCAATTTAACTATGGATGTCCCGACTATCCCGTTATCTCCGAATTTATCCGCCAGTGATAAAAAATAAACTTCATGTTTGTCATCTTCCATAAAACGTTTTATGTCGCTTTCAGTATAGCGTTGTGTTCTCAAATTAAATTGATTGGTTTTCTGGGTCATCTGCGCAATTCGGGGGACCTGGAAAGGCGTTATCTTATTGATTGTGGTTTCCATATCCAGCGAATAATAAAAGTCTTCAATATTCATGGTGCTTTTGCGCAACTTGTCCCGCTGTATATTTGATTTGTACATTTTGTTTCTGGCAAAATCATCACCCGTTAAGCTCAGAAAATCGAAAACATCTAAATTTCTGATAAAATTGGGATATTCCGAAAAATCTTTTGGCAATGCAGGCGTAAATATCTCCGGAAATTTATTTCTAATCACTTCTCTTTCAAATTCAGAGTCATCTAAAAACACCAAACTATCCAAACCAATGTTAATCTCATTGGCAATGTCTTTCATGTTCTGGGCTTTATTGTTCCAGTTTATTTTCATGCTGATGAAATGGTCAGGTTTTAAGATCATATAAGGGTGTCTTTCCATTGTTTCCATAACGATCTCTTCAGTGTTCTTGCTGTTAATGGCCAGTAAAATACCCCGGTTGTACAATTTTAACAACTCCCGTTGAAAATCATAAAACGCTTTCCCTTCGCCATCATTGGAAAGTTTGATGTTTTCAATACCTTCATCTCCGATAATCCCTCCCCATAAAGTATTGTCCAGGTCAAGCACGACACATTTCTTCCGTACTCCTTTATACGCTTTAAAATATCTTAAATATAATCCGGCAAGTTCCTGTAATCCTGCCTGACTCCAATGAGATTTTGCCAGATAATACATGCGTTCGTCAAACAGTTTTTCTGCCCCTTTTTGAACAATTAAATTTTTAACATTAACGATTTTTAAATTATTTGATCCTGCAACCGATTCTGTTAGCATAGTATTGGCCAAATTTTCAAGTTGCAGGTACCCGTGTGGAGAATTGTATTCGATGGTAGCCATTATAACCGGCCTGAAAAAGAAAAAATTATCAACAAAAACCTGGGTGCCGGTTAAATTATTATTCAGAGTTTCCAGTAGTTGAATAAACTCATTTACGCGCTCTTCAAAACGTTTTGCTATTGTACCATCGTTCAAATAAATAATGTCTTCGGTTAAAGTAAACAAATCAACCGAAAGAAAAACCACATCCGGTGAATGTTTGTAAAGCTGCGAACCTGGATTTATTATTTCCTGACGGTATTGATTAAAACCGGATGTGTATACACTGATTTCGAAGTTTTGCGTTTTGGCAAAACGGCTGAATGTATCTGAAACCAGGTTCTGGGTATAATTTCCTAAAAAAAACACTTCCATGATTACATGTTTTTATTGCTCGACAAGTTCAATAATGAGGTTATCACGATTAATAAGAAAAGCAATATTTCTTCCCTCAAAAGCAATAGCTTTTGTTGGTCCTGAAATCAGGTAAAATCCGTTTTGTGTAAGTTCTTTTAATTTATTTTCCAGGTTCTTAACTGTGTAACAAAAATGATACAGACTTATTCTTTTTTCAAGAAACCTGGAGACCGGGGAATCTTTACTGACAGGTTCTAACAACTCATAAACAAAACCGTTTTCATCAGTCATAAATAAAACATTAACTTTTTGTATTGGATCGAGAAAAATAACCGAACTTTCCTTCCATCCCAAACTATTGCTGTAAAACCGGGAAGCCTCGCGAATATCTTTTACTGCTATCCCCAAATGATCAAGTTTCATGAATTCATTGTTTTAAAGAATAAATTATTCATTAAAGGGCGGTAGTTTTTCTATGACACGACTGGGAATGGTTCCTACGACTTTTGAGTTTTCAGGAATATCCCGGGAAATCACCGAACCTGCAGAAATAATGGAATTACTCCCGATTTTTACGCCGGGAAGAATTATTACTCCTGTACTAACTTCAACAAAATTTCCCAATTCACAATGACCTGTAATGATAACACCCGGAGAAATGTCACAAAAGTCACCGATAACTGAATCATGACCTATCATGACATTAACGTTAATCAAAGAGCATTTTCCGATTTTTACAGCATTGGATATTGTGACTTCACTCATTATAGTTACTCCTTCTTCTATATTCATATCAAAAGTTCCAAGAGAGCTGTTATTAGAAATAATTGATCTTACTTTACCACCCGAATTTTCAAATTTTTTACAAAGTTTGTATCGTGTTTTCGACATACCAACACCAACACAAAAATCAGGAGATTGATTTTTAAATATCTCTTCAACCTCACCTGCTGACGTAAGAATAGTAAAT
>CAZMOS010000113.1:9699-12824 GCA_964567945.1 uncultured Lentimicrobiaceae bacterium | reverse complement strand
ATCTTATACGCTGCTCTTTGAATAAACTCCCGACTATGGTATTACACAAATATTAAATTGGAATTCAGGTGATTAAGACATTTCCCCGGAAAATATAGTTATTTGATTAGGCTTCCGGATTTCTCCAAATGAGTGCCTTTGGCACAAATCCGGAAGAACTGCAATACCGTAATAAATTTTAAAAACCAAAGAAAACACCCCCGGGTACAGCGCACCGTAATATCCAAAATCTTAACTTTACAAAAAGTTTTAACTAATGAAAAAGCTAAAACTAACAGTAATACTTATTTTATTGCTTCCGCTGTTCTCTTTTTCGCAGGAGTACTGGGAGCATGTATATACAACAGATACTAATACAATTATGTCTTTAAAAGTTGCTGAAAATGGCACAATTTATTATGGTGGAGCAAAAGGGTTATTTATATCTGATGATGAAGGGCAAACCTGGGACTTTAAATACCTCCTTAACTACGTGTGGTTATATTCATTGGAATTTGATATAGATAGTAATCTGATAGTTGGCGCAAGCTATAAACTCTATAATTATGATATTGAAAATGATAGTTTTTATTTTATAGAAACACCGCCTCCTTTAGCAAATTTTATTGCAATTTTTGTTGATTCAACCCAAATCTTTGCAAATAGTGCCGATAATCAAATTTTACGATATAAAGATGATGAATGGAAGAATATTGATATAGGAAATGATGTAGGTACGGTTTACGCTATTTTGAAAGATACTAATAATGTGATTTATGTCGGAACAACCGGATTTGATTATGGCGGAGGAGTATACCGGTCATTTGATTATGGCGATACATGGGAGTTCATGGGGTTGTACCACTACTATATTCGAAGTCTTGCCATTGATTCTCAAAATAGGTTATATGCAGGAGCAATCGGACATGTTACTACAGGTGATGGTGGGTTTTTCAGATATAATAATCAAACTTTGTCTTGGGATACCTTAAATAACAATGCAAGAGTGCAAAGCATTTACTTTAATGAAGAAGATAGTCTGTATGTAGGTATATATTCAATTGGGGGAAATGCAGGTGCATGGATGTCTCCGGATTTTGGGAATACATGGTTTAATATTAGCAGTGGATTACCTGACCCTTCACACGAGAGTAACAATGTAAAGGATATTACTGAAAGTACAGAGGGGTTTTTATATGCGATTGTGGGAGATAATAAATCAATCTACAAAAGCACAGATTCAACCGTTGTCGGGCTGGAAAAACCGGCTCACTCCGAAGAGTTCACCTTTCAGGTATTTCCAAACCCGTTTTCATCGCAATTGCTGATTATTTTAAATGATAAATCCTATGGACATTGTAATGTTTCGTTTTTCAATATCAGGGGTGAAATTGTTTTGGCAAAAAATAATGTCGCCATTGCAAATGGAAAACTCGAATTGAAGGTACCGGAAGAATTGCCGGGAGGGATGTATTTGTTAAAAGTTGAATTTGAGAAATATACGGTAACCAAAAAGGTTATAAAGAATTAGCCAGTCAGAATTATTAGAATTTCTAATTGCACTAATTGCTCTAAACAAATCCGAAACCTTAATTTCTAAACATTGAAACATAGTTTTATATTTTGGATTTAGTCATTGATCATTATTTAGGTCAATTCGACATTAGTGCAATTAGGTCAATTTATATACTTTTGCCCTTCCATTATTTAACTACAGATGAGCAAAAAAACCACCATCGTTTGTTTCGGTCCCGGCCCCAAATTCAAAGGGGGCATTGCCAATTACAACACCTCGCTGGCCAGGGCCTTTGATAAAATACCCGGCACGGATGTGCACATCGTAAGCTGGACGCAGCAATATCCGGTCATCATCCCCCGCGATTTTATTGACCGCAAAACCAAAACCGACAAGCTGGAAGGAACGGACATCCGGGTACATTACGTAACCAATTACAACAACCCGGCAACATGGAACAAAACCGTGAAACTCATCGCCGGGCTCAAACCGCAAAAAGTCATTTTCCAGTGGGCCATCGCCATCCAGGGCATCCCCATGGGATACATTGCCCGCAAACTGAAAAAATACAAAGAGATCGAGGTGGTGTTCGACCTGCACTTTGTGGTGCAGAAAGAGGGGAGTTCGCTGGACAGTAAGCTGACCAAACGGGGAATCCGACACGCAGATTCGTATGTTGTCCATGCCTTTAAAACCGCCAATGAGCTGAAGGCCCTTTTTCCCAAAAAGTCCTTTGAGGTCATCGAGCCGGGCAAACCCATCGAAGGCAAGGGTATCCGGGTGAACAAACTGTACCACCCGGTTTACGACATGTTCAAACCCGACCCGGATTTCGACGTGGAAAAGCAAAAGAAAGAATGGGGGCTTAACAAATATGTATTCCTGTTTTTCGGCTTTATCCGCAAGTACAAAGGGCTGCACAATGTGATCAAGGCATTTGCACGGCTGGCGGAAGAACGCGATGATGTTTCGCTGATGATTGTCGGCGAAGCATTCTGGAATACGCTGGACAAGAAGAAATTTTCCACCAAACTGAAAAACGCCACCTTCGGCATGGCCAAAAAGCTTTTCCTGAAAAAGCAGGACGACGAAAGCGACTACAACCCGCTGGCGCTGATTGACGAGCTGGGTATCGGCGACAAAGTTTACCGGTTCATCGAGTTTGTCCCCGACGAGGATGTCCACAAGTACTTCCAGATCAGCGACTACATCATGCTGTTTTACCTGACGGCCACGCCTTCGGGCATCGAATCCATCGGTTACAACTTCCGTATGCCCATGCTGGCCACCAAAGTGGGGCATTTCACCGAAACCGTCAAAGACGGCTACAACGGCTACCTGGCAGAGCCGGAAAACATTGACTCGATGACGGAAGTCATGCGCAAAGCCATTGAAAAACCCATTGATCGCAAAAATGTGGCTGCCAGCGCCAAAGATATGAGCTGGGATAACTATGCAATGGAGATACTGCGGACAGTTTAACCGCGGAGGGCGCGGAGGTTAGCGTAAAGGATGGCCATTCATTTTCTCGTCACCCCCGTTATTGGTATCCTTACCAACAACATTTTACCGGTAATAGCTGCGTTTTCCGATACGTTTACGGGGTTGAATATGTCGTTCCTATGGGTGT
>CAZMOS010000113.1:5883-9599 GCA_964567945.1 uncultured Lentimicrobiaceae bacterium | reverse complement strand
ATAGCTGCGTTTTCCGATACGTTTACGGGGTTGAATATGTCGTTCCTATGGGTGTGTAATAAATATGATGAAGAATGTGTTTCACAAAACTTTAAGCGGGACGCTTAAAGCAGATCGCGGGCATTCCTTCGGAACAACGAGGATGCTTTATTTCAGTATTTGCAATGCTTTTTATCCTATTTTTGACATTCCAAAGTAAAACCCATGGACATTGAAAAAATCATTGAAGCATCCATTCTTGTCAAAGAAAAGATACTGATCAACAAAGAGATAATAGCTGATATCGAAAAAACGATTGAGATATGTATTGATACATTCCGCAACAAAGGGAAAGTGCTTTTGTGCGGCAACGGTGGCAGCGCTGCCGATGCCCAGCACATTGCCGCCGAACTTTCGGGAAGGTTCAACATTGACCGTGAGCCTTTGTTTGCCGAAGCACTGCATGTGAACTCCTCATTTGTTACGGCTGTTGCCAACGATTACGGCTACGATCAGATATTCAGCCGGATGGTGAAAGCGGCAGGCAGGGCAGGGGATGTGCTGATCGGGATCAGCACTTCCGGAAACTCACCCAATGTAGTGAACGCTCTGCGTGAAGCAAATACGCTGGGAATGAAAACAGTGGCATTTACGGGAGAATCAGGAGGTAAGCTGGCTGAAATAAGCGATATTTGTATCAAGGTGCCTTCATCCGATACGGCAAGGATACAGGAAGCGCATATTATGATCGGGCATATTTTGTGTGAAGCAGTGGAAGAAGAATTATTTTCTTCAGAATAAAAGCAGGATATCTGTAAAAAAACGTGATTTCAGTCGGCAGCCTGCCCGGATTCCGAAGGAGACGGGTCAGCAGTCACCCGGATCATAAAAAAATCTGCAAAAATCAGCGTCAATAATTATTGATACTTATTAGTAACGAACCATCCAACCATCCATTCTTCCAGTCTTCCACTCTTCCATTTCCCATTCAAATTTAAGACTCTTCCAGGTCCGCACTTGCGGACTCTGGAAGGTCTTAAAAATCACAAATCACTATTCACAAATCACTAATCCCCATTTTCTCCCCCGATTAGGGATTTCAATCAGAATACTGTATTTTTATGGCATTAAATTATTCTGTGCTGATGTCTTTTATGTTTCGTCGTCCGGCTATTCAAAAGATATATCGCAAATTCATCGTTTACGAGCTGCACCAGCTCAGGCGTTCGGAACACACCTTCATGGTGCTCATTGCCATTGGGATTGGCATCCTGGGCGGTTTCGGGGCTATTTTCTTCAGGTTTGCCATTCGCTTTTTTCAGGCAATGTTTTTCGGTTCCTGGAATTACACACTGGATTATGTCCTGGCCTTGCCGTGGTATTACAAATTGCTGGCACCTGCTGCCGGCGGGCTGATCGTCGGGCCGATCGTTCATTTTTTTGCAAAGGAAGCCAAAGGTCACGGCGTCCCCGAAGTGATGGAATCCATCATCCTGCGTGGCGGCGCCATCAGGCCGCGGGTAGTCATTGCCAAGATCACCGCGTCAGCAGTATGCATCGGCTCGGGAGGGTCGGTAGGGCGTGAAGGGCCCATTGTGCAGATCGGGTCGGCAATCGGTTCCACTTTAGGGCAGTTTCTGCGTGTCAGCGGATCGCAGTTGAGGACGCTGGTAGCCTGTGGGACGGCGGCAGGCATCGCCGCAACTTTCAACGCCCCCATTGCAGGGGCGCTGTTTGCCATGGAGATCATTTTGAGCGATTTTGCCATTTCCCAGTTCAGCCCCATTGTGATCTCGTCGGTTTCGGCAACGGTGATCTCACGACATTTTCTCGGTGATTTTCCAGCCTTCGTCATTCCGCATTATGAATTGGTGAGTGTCTGGGAAATGATCCCTTATGCCGTCCTCGGTGTGCTGGCTGCATTTGTCGCGCTTGCCTTTATA
This sequence comes from uncultured Lentimicrobiaceae bacterium, assembly GCA_964567945.1. Lineage (GTDB taxonomy): Bacteria > Bacteroidota > Bacteroidia > Bacteroidales > F082 > JAADID01. The sequence goes on along the minus strand of CAZMOS010000113.1, from coordinate 7,677 downwards.
AAAATCCTTTATAAAACCGAAGATCTGTTTGACGCCCTTGTCATTCCCGAGTGGGTGAAACCTGTTTTCGGCGGACTGATGATAGGGACCATAGGTATTTTTTATCCTCATATCTTTGGGGTAGGTTATGAAACCATTGATCTGGCGCTGGAGAGCAAGCTGGTCTGGTATTTTATGCTCCTGCTGATCGTTTTAAAACTACTGGCTACTTCAATAACCATTGGGTCAGGTGGATCAGGAGGTATTTTTGCGCCCTCGCTGTTTCTTGGGGCAAGCCTGGGCGGTTTCGTGGGTGCGGTGGTTCATCTTCTGTTTCCCGCTTACACCGCCTCAGCAGGCGCTTATGCATTGGTAGGCATGGGGGCAGTGGCTGCCGGGGCCATGCATGCACCCATCACAGCCATTATTATTATATTTGAACTGACCAACGATTACCGGATCATCCTGCCTCTGATGGTCGCCTGTATCATCAGTGTGCTGATCACCACCTGGGTGAAAAAAGATTCCATTTACACTTTAAAGCTCACCCGCCGGGGAATTGATGTTTTTAAAACCCAGGAGGCCGACATCCTGAAAAATGTTACTGTGGGAAAAATTGTGAAGAAAGAATTTGAAACTTTCCGGCGGGAGACCCCTTTTTCAGAGATGAAAAAAAGTGTATTAAAAAGTAATTCCACACATTTTTATGTTGTGGATGAGCATCTTCATGTTTATGGCGTGATCCTTTCGAAGGATGTGGAAAAAATGATCAACGGTATTGAAAAACCGGATGATGCATTGCAAGCTAAAGATATATGTATTCCGGTTACCTATTATTTTAATGTGGATGACACACTGGATACGGTGATCAAAGCTTTCGGCAGTTCAAAACTGGATGAATTTCCGGTTGTTGATGAACATATCCCGATGAAACTGACCGGGACGGTTTCAAAGAATGATGTGATCGGCGCTTACAACGATGAAATGGTAAAACACGATATGGTCAGCACGGTTTCCGGATATATCGGATCGGCGGATAAATTCAAGCAGGTAAAGATGAGTAACGGACAGGTTCTGAGCGAGATTGAAATACCGGGTACGATGGTAAACAAAACATTAAAAGAACTTGATTTGCGCAATAAGTATGGCGTGGAGATCATCCTGATCAAGCAGAATTTTGATCCCGATAAAAAGGAAAAACAAAATGTGATTACTCCAAAACCGGGATACAGGTTCCAGTACAACGACGTTATCCTTGCCATGGGAAGCGAAGAAAACATCAGAAAATTGAGAAGATCTGACTGACGTAACGGTCATTTATACCTCATTTTATTTCATACTTTTGTTCCGGTTCGGAAAACGTTTTTCCGGCCATCCCTCATAGAAATGAATTTGAACGACTTATCACCGGATAAAACATGGACTCTGTTCCTTGACCGTGACGGGGTGATCAACCACAGGCCGTTGGATGATTATGTGAAGCAATGGACGGATTTTGAGTTTCTTCCGGGAGTTTTGGAAGCACTTTCAGTGTTTTCAGAAATTTTTGGGAAAATCATTATTGTTACCAACCAGCAGGGAATAGGGAAGGGGCTGATGACGATGGAAGACCTGGAAAGAATTCATAAAAAGATGATCTCTGAAATAGAAAAAGCGGGAGGGAGGATTGACGCCGTTTATTTTTGTCCAGACCTGGAAGGGGAGCCGGATAATTGCCGTAAGCCGGGAACAATCATGGCCGGCAGGGCAAAAAAGGATTTCCCGGAAATAGATTTTTCCAGGAGCATTATGGCCGGGGATACGGAAAATGATCTG
>CAZMOS010000113.1:0-5783 GCA_964567945.1 uncultured Lentimicrobiaceae bacterium | reverse complement strand
TTCAAGCGTCCACGCTTGAAGCATAATGTTTTACAAATTTTTTAATACAAGCAAGGGTGCTTACAACGGGGGATAAATTGTACAGGCGACTTTAGCCGCCGGGAGATAGGAATATTTTTCTGCAAGCGTGGACGCTTGTAGCGGGGTGGAGGCAGTCTAAATGTAAGTCCTTTTTTGTATAATGCCCAGGTCTTGTTCGAAATGAGATGACTAAACCCCCAGAACACCAATTTATTGGTGGGCGATCTTCAAGAGAATGCCTGCAGCAATGGAATATTGCAACCCTGTCATTTCGATACGCGACGAAGGAGCGTGAGAAATCTCCCGGGCGAGCACCCACTTTCTAAGGGGATTTCTCACCGCTTACGCACATTTCTTCCCAAAGGGTTCGAAATGACAAGGAGTTCTATACTACGAAAGGAAAACTTGTTGGTGCGGACACCAACAAGGGGGAAGGCTTGCAAATGTTTTAATTAAAAATTTTCCGGTTCATTTTCCGGTTTTTAATAACATTCCGGGAATTGTTGAATAATTCAGTTTGGCTTTTGTCATTTCAACATCCTTACTTTATAGATTTGCGGGAAATTAAGCAGCAGCCAGAATATGAGTCCGGGATTGATACTCACCAGTTTTTTAATTTATACGGCCATTATTTTCGCCATCTCGTGGGTAACTTCCCGGAAAGCCGACAACCAGAGTTTTTTCATCGGCAACAAAAAGTCGCCCTGGCTGGTGGTGGCATACGGCATGATCGGCGCTTCACTTTCAGGGGTTACTTTTATTTCCGTCCCCGGCTGGGTAGGAGAGACGGGATTCACCTATTTTATGATCGTACTGGGATATGTGGCGGGCTATGCCGTGATCAGCCTCGTTTTGTTACCCATGTATTACAAACTGAACCTGACTTCCATTTATACCTACCTTGATAAACGTTTCGGAAATCAAACCTATAAAACAGGCGCTTCGTTTTTCCTGCTTTCGCGGGTTGTCGGTGCCTCATTCAGAATGTTCCTTGTGGTGAGCGTGTTGCAGGTATTTGTTTTTGATCATTATGGGATCCCTTTTTGGATGACCGTGGTTTTATTTATGCTGCTCATCCAGCTCTATACGATGAAAGGCGGTATAAAAACCATCGTCTGGACTGACACGTTGCAAACCACCTTTATGCTGGCCGCTGTGGGTATAACCATAGTCATTGTCCTGAAACAAATGAATATCGGTTTATCCGACATGATCACCATTGTCAGTGACAGTAAGTTTTCCCGGATCATAGAAACTGACGTGAACCATTCCCGCTTTTTCCTGAAGCAGTTTCTGGCGGGCATGTTCATTACCATTACCATGACGGGATTGGATCAGGATATGATGCAGAAAAACCTGAGTTGCCGCAACCTGAAAGACGCACAAAAAAACATGACAACTTTAAGCCTGATCCTCGTACCGGTAAATCTGATCTTTTTGTTCCTCGGGGCGGTGTTGTTCATTTATGCAGCTAAATTTTCGGTGCCGCTGCCGGAGCTTGCCGACCATGTGTTTCCAACCATTGCCCTCGAACAACTCGGTGTGGTTGCAGGCATTGTGTTTATCATCGGGCTGATATCGGCTGCATACTCCAGTGCCGACAGTGCGCTCACTGCATTGACCACCTCTTTTAGCATTGATATTCTGGAACTGGATAAAAAATACAAAAATGATAATAACTTGTTGAGAAAAAAGCGCAAGCAGGTTCATATCGTTATGGCCTTAATCATTATTTTTGTCATCATTGTTTTTAAATTAATTAACGATCAGTCTGTTATACAACAATTATTTACTTTTGCCGGCTATACTTACGGGCCGTTACTGGGATTGTACAGCTTCGGGCTGTTCACAAAAAAAAGTGTCAAAGACAGATGGGTTCCCCTGGTAGCCATCATGGCACCTGTGGTTACGTATTTAATCAGTCACTACTCCGGGTTGATTTTTCCCGGCTACAAATTCGGATTTGAACTTTTGATCGTTAACGGGCTACTGACAATTTTAGGATTGATTTTGATAAGAAAAAATGTAACTAATTAGATTCAGATAAAGTAAACAATATTGCGTTTACAAAGAACAAACAGCAAATAAAAACAGGAGAATTAAACATGTCGAATTTCAGGTTTGCAGCGTTAAAACAAACATTCGATCGTCCCGTTCTGGAGATTGAATATCCTTCGAACAAGGTATCCGATTATTTCGGATCCATGACGTTTAACACATCGGTAATGCGGGAATACCTCACCGAAGAAGCTTTTGAGATGGTACAGAATTCCATCAGGAAAGGTCATCGGATTGACCGAAAAGTCGCTGACCAGATCGCTTCGGCCATCAAGGCGTGGGCTATCGGTAAAGGGACAACGCATTATACCCACTGGTTTCACCCGTTAACGGGAGCGACAGCCGAAAAACATGATGCTTTCATGGAACCCATAGGAAACGGAAAGGCCATCGAAGAGTTCCAGGGCAGTTCGCTCATCCAGCAGGAGCCCGACGCGTCGAGCTTTCCAAGCGGTGGCATCAGGAGTACATTTGAAGCACGCGGCTACACAGCATGGGACCCCACATCGCCGGCTTTTATCATCAACAATACATTGTGTATCCCGACAATTTTCGTCTCCTATACCGGTGAATCCCTCGATTACAAAACACCCCTGTTGCGTTCCATGAGCGCACTTGACACAGTAGCCGTGGAAGTGTGTCGCTTTTTTAACCGCGATGTCAATAAAGTCTTTCCCACACTGGGTTGGGAGCAGGAATACTTTCTGGTTGACCTGGCACTTTACAGCGCCCGCCCTGACCTGGTTCTGACCGGGAAAACCGTATTCGGCCACTCTTCGGCTAAAGACCAGCAGCTTTCCGATCATTATTTCGGTACCATCCACGAACGGGTCATGGTGTTTATGCAGGACCTGGAAATCGAAGCGCATAAACTGGGGATCCCTTTGAAAACAAGACATAACGAAGTAGCACCCAGTCAGTTTGAGTGCGCGCCGGTTTATGAAGAAGTCAACATTGCCGTGGATCATAACCAGTTGCTGATGCACTTGATGGAAAAAGTTTCAAGGAGGCATAATTTCAAGGTCCTGCTTCACGAAAAACCGTATGCCGGTGTGAACGGATCGGGTAAGCACAACAATTGGTCGTTGTCAACCGACACAGGGATCAACCTGCTCTCGCCTGGAAAAACCCCGAAAGACAATCTGCGGTTTATCACTTTTCTTGTGAATATCCTGAAAGCGGTTTACGAAAACGAAGAACTGATCAGGGCAAGTATTGCCTCCGAAGGCAATGACCTGCGGCTGGGTGCCAACGAGGCGCCGCCGGCGATCATCTCGGTCTTCATCGGCGAACAGATCACAAAAACACTGGATGCCATCGAACAGATACCGCTGAAACAGGTGCTGAAAAACAATAATCACGTGGATACGAAGATCAATATTCCCAAGATACCGGAAATCCTTCTCGACAACACGGACAGGAACAGGACGTCGCCTTTTGCATTCACCGGCAACAAATTCGAGTTCAGGGCGGTGGGCTCCAGTGCCAACACAGCCAAACCCATGTTTGTGCTGAACACGATCATGGCCGATCAATTGTCGAAATTTAAGGCCGATGTAAAAAAACTGACTTCAAAAGGAATGAAGCGCGAAGATGCCATCATTGATGTGATCAAAAAATACATCAGGGAATCCAGACCCATTCGCTTTGAAGGAAACTCTTACTGCCAGGAATGGGTGGAAGAAGCCGCAAAGCGGAAACTGTCCAACCATCGCTCGACACCCGAAGCGTTGCAGGCCTTTATTTCGGATAAGACCATCAATCTGTTCAAACGTAATAATGTGATGAATGAAACGGAACTGCATGCCCGCTACGAGATCAAGATGGAGAAATACGTTAAGAAAATACAGATCGAATCGCGTGTTTTGGGAGACCTTGCACTGAATCACATATTGCCCACCGCCATCACGTATCAGAACCGGCTGATCAAAAATGCCCGGGGACTGAAAGAGGTGCTTGATTCCAAGTCGTTCGTCAAGCTGTCGCGCGGACAGCTCAATTCGATAAAGGAAATATCCGACCATATTTCTTCTATCAAGGACGGTATTGCCCAAATGACCGAAGCCCGCAAGAAGGCCAATGCAATTGAAGATATCAGCGAGCGGGCTTTTGCTTACAAAGAAACGGTTTTGCCCTGGTTTGAAGAAATAAGAAAACATGTTGACAAGCTGGAAGTGCTGGTTGACGACGAAATATGGCCGCTGCCTAAATACAGGGAGTTGCTGTTTATGAGGTAATGAAAAACCCGTCAATCCGGCGAATAAAGTCTGCCGGTACAGTGAAGTATTATAATTATGGAATAAGCTGAAGAAGAAATAAAATTCGTAAAATATTTGTACTTGTACTTTTCCCAACTTTCGTTGCTCGAAAAATCATCCTAACAAAATTTTTTATCGATTATCAACTCATATTTCGTACTTTTGGATTTCTCAAATCAATCAGTCTATGATGAGTTTATTGAAAAGATCAATTGCCCTTGTTGCATTCATCATTTGTTTTGCCGGGCAAAATACTTACGGACAATTTGTTGTAACCAAAGTAAAAGACCGGAATGTGAATACGGCAGGGAACGGGTTTTTTTACGCTTTGCCACAGACGGTTTTCAGGGTTGATATCGTTTACGAAGAGATACAAAAGATAAAAGGCCCGTTTGCCGATTATGCCAAGGAATACCTCGGTGCGTCCGATTACATTTCAACCACGGCCAACCAATACAACATCCTGAATGTGAATGTCTTTCACGAAGTGGAAGCAGACCCCGGGCAATTTTATTATATCTCTTACACGACTGAAAAGGCAAAAGACGAAAAACCTGCACCTGCTTTTCATTTCACCCCTTTCGGTACTTTGCTGGCTGTGGATGATATGGAGGGATCACCCCAACCGGAATCGGTTAATGTTGATCAGACTTTCATAATAGGGGAGGAGGAACAGGGTTTCCGTTACGAAGCCGATTACCACCGCAAAAAAAAGATTGATACCGTCATCCGCAGGATAACCATTGACACGGTCAATATCGAGCAGTTCCTGTTCAAAACTTCATGGGTGGACAAAACACCCGAAGACAGGGCAGACGAGGCGGCAAAACAGATAACAGCCATTCGTGAAGCACGGTTTAACCTGTTGTCGGGTTACCAGGAAGTGAATTACGGCACAAGCATGAGCTACATGGACAGCAGGCTGAAAGAACTGGAAAACAGTTATCTCGAACTGTTTCTGGGCAAAAAGAAAAAGACTGTTTTCTCCAAAACTGTGTATTATACTCCATCAAAAGGGAAAGTAAGTACAACCCTGATGGAAATGCCGGACGGAAGCACGATAAACATCCGGGTTATTCCGCATGAAGTGACAGGTAAACTGCCACCCGAGCCATTGGAAAAACCCGGCAGCATCTATTACCGCATCCCGGATGAGTCCACAGTGGAGATCGAATATGAAGATAAAATTTTGTTCAGAAAACCCTTCCTGGTCAACCAGCTTGGCGTGGTAACCACTGTTCCTGCCTCGCAAACCCGTTTGCGTTTCGACCCGCTGACGGGCGGCCTGGTCAAATTTGTCAGAGAATAGCTTTCCTGATTTTCACGAGTTTTATTAGCAGGTCTTCAAGGAACTCCAGGCGCAGCATATTGGCACCGTCCGAGCTGGCAATTTCGGGGTGGGTGTGGGTTTCCAGGAAAATTCCGTCAACACCCACAGCAATACCT
>CAZMOS010000112.1:0-12862 GCA_964567945.1 uncultured Lentimicrobiaceae bacterium | reverse complement strand
GCATTATCCCAAAGAGGTTGTTATAGGGGATATTACAGTCCGGGACGGTTTTCAGCATGAAGAAAAGTTTATTCCAACCGGGGCTAAATTATGGGTAGCCGAAGAACTTATACTTAGCGGGTTCAAACATATTGAAGTTACCAATTTCGGAAATCCCAAAGGCATGCCCCAGTTCAAGGATGCTGATGAATTGATGAAAAAGATCAGAAACAGCAAACGCATAAAAGATAAATTGGATAAGGTACGTATCACAGCAGTTACCATCCGCGAACGTGCCATCGAAAGGGCCATCCGTGCGAGGCAGGACGGCTATGGTCCCGACCGTATTTTACTGATGGTTTCCACCAGTGAGTCACACCAGAAGAAAAATTCAGGCATTTCATTGAAAGAATACTGGAAAATGGCCGAAGAATGGATACCAAAAGCCCGTGAAGCCGGTTTGAAAGTTAACGGAACCGTCAGTACCATCTGGGGCTGTCCCATCGAAGGACCTACTAAAATGGAAGATGCCATAGATTTTGCCAAACGCTGGTTTGATATCGGTGCCAATGATGTAGAGCATGCCGACCATGACGGCTCGGCTTCCCCTGACAGGGTTTATAAATATTACTCCATGCTGATGGACAAGATTGACAATCCGCATAAACATATTGTTCATTTTCACACTACCCGTGGCTGGGGGCTGGCCAATGTACTTGCTGCCCTGCAGGCCGGAATGACCAACTATGAATCCACACTGGGTGGTATAGGCGGGCAACCTGCCAATTTTGTTGATGGCGTTCCCGTTTCCGGAACAGGTGATTATTATTACAATGATGCATTAAATGTGGGACTGGTATCCACTGAAGACATGGTTGTGATGATGGATGAAATGGGAATAAAAACCAACCTGGATATTGACCGTGTTCTTGAAACAGGGAAAATGGTTGAAAGAATTGTCGGCAGACGTCTGCGATCCGAAACGATCCACCAGGGTCGCATACCGAAGGAACTGAGTGGCAGGGATTGGGATTGAGGTGAGGAGTTAAGAGATATTCAGTTTGAAAACAGTTAACCAAAAATAGTTTAAAAAAAGTTCCCTAAATCAGAACATTTTTCTCACAAAATTTAAGATGGAACAAAAAAATCTTAAAAACAAAGATCTGGCAAAAATAATTGGAGGTAAAAGTAAGGCCTCGGAAATTTTAAGAAAGAAGAGAAGACTCACATTATCAATGATTCGAAGGATAAATAAAGCCCTTGGAATACCTGCCGAAATATTAATTCAGGAATATGAACGGGCAAAATAGAGTTCATATTTTTTTAATAAAATGTTAGTAATGTTGAAGGAATAAATCAAAGAAATGTCCACTTCCACTCAAATTAAGATTATCGAAACACCCCGCGATGGATTTCAGGGACTGGATTACATTATTCCTACAAAAAAGAAGATCGAATACATCAACCTGCTGCTGAAATGTGGTTTTGATACGGTGGAAGTGGGGAGTTTTGTATCTCCCAAAGCCATTCCCCAGATGGCCGATACGGCCGAAATATTGAAAGGGCTGGATTACTCGGATACCCGCTCAAAAATCGCTGTGCTGGTTGCTAATTTAAAAGGGGGACGGATGGCCGTTGAGTTTGAGCAGGTGGATGAGATATTTTATCCTTTTTCCACATCACCCACCTTCCTGAAAAAGAATCTGAACACGACCCTTGCGGAAGCCGAAAAGACCATTGACGGGCTTCAGGAACTTTCCGTCCATTCGGGCAAAGAGCTGGTTGCATTCATTTCCCTGGCATTTGGCGATCCTTATGGTGACGAATGGAGTGTGGAGCTGGTTTACAACTGGGTGGAGTCACTTGTGGCCAAAGGGATTAAAAAGATTCCCCTTGCAGATACCATCGGCGATATAGCCCCTGAAGTCATTTATGAAGTCTGTACTCAGATCGTCGGTGACTTTCCTGACATCGAATTCGGATTGCACGCACATGCTTTACCCGGCCAGGGAAAAGATAAAATAGATGCGGCATACCGCTGTGGTATCCGCAGATTCGATACGGTGATCGGCGGACTGGGCGGATGCCCGATGACTGACAAAGAACTGGTGGGCAACCTGGATACAAAAACTTTGATAAGCTATTGTGAGGAGCAAAATATTCCCCTGAATCTGAACGGTGATTTTCTGGAAAAAGCTGCCGAAGTTATTTTTTAAAAACGGGAAATTACCCCTTTTTTATTTTAATTATCAGGTATTTATTTCAAAAATAATAAATTTGATGATTTTGATTATGAAAAGGGTTAAAAAATAATTTTTTCCTAAAAGCCGGAAATTACCCATTATTTTATTGACCTGAATTTTGGGTTTATTCAGATGGCTGTAACCACCGTCAATAAAGTTGGGTTGACTTTGTTACAAAAAACCTGAAATATTGCCCTGACTTTGTTACAAAGCAGTACGTTCTGTCAGCCGGAAAAGAATCAAAATCAAATGTTTATGAATTCAGAAAATTACACGCTCCATTCAGATCTAAGGTTGCCCTCGCACAAGCCATCTGAAACCTGTCATAACCCTTAACTCCTTTCTACCTAACTCTTAACTCCTCTCCAGAAACTCCTCCAGCTTCCCGGCTTCTTTCACCCTCACACCCTTTTCCGTCTGGTGCAAAACGACTGCTTCGTGGTAAATGTCGTGCTCGAAAAACAGGATATAATCATTTTCCAGCGCTTCTTTGTAAAAACGTTCCTTGTCTTTGAGCGTCTGAAGCGGGCGGGTATCGTAGGCCATGATCCACGGCATGGGGATGTGGGCAGAAGAAGGCATCAGGTCGGCCATAAAGACAACGGTTTTGCCGTTTACACGGATGTGCGGGATCACCTGTCCTTCGGTGTGGCCGTCAAATAATTTAAAGGTGATGCCCGGGATATATTCACCTTCTTTTTCAATCAGGTTCAGATGGCCGCTTTCCTGAACAGGTAAAATGTTCTCCTTCAGAAAGGAGGCGTTTTCACGTCTGTTCGGGTGGGTGGCCCAGTCAAACTGCTGGCGGCTTGTCCAGTATGTGGCATTGGGGAAAGCCAGCTCGTAGCCGGTTCTGTCATTGTTCCATTTTACGCTGCCACCGCAATGGTCAAAGTGCATATGGGTCAGGATCACATCGGTGATGTCTTCCGGTGTATAGCCATGAGCGGCCAGCGATTTTTCCAGTGTGGCATCTCCGTTCAGATGGTAATGCCGCAGCCATTTTTCATCCTGTTTGTTACCAATGCCGTTATCAATCAGTATCCGGCGGTCACCATTCACTACCAGCAGGCAGCGCATGGACCAGTTGCACAGGTTGTTTTCATCAGCCGGGTAAACTTTTGACCAAAGCACTTTGGGTACCACGCCAAACATAGCACCACCGTCCAGCTTAAAATTTCCGGTTTCTACAGGATAGAGTTTCATATTCATTGCATTTTGACCGGCAAATGTAATACAACAATTAATATCTGAACTCGATTTCGGGAGACTGCAACATCTGACGATTTGTATTCTTTCGGGGAACTATCGTAATGGCGACTTTAGTCGCCAAAAGATCGGCGACAAAAGTCGCCGGTACGGAAGGATCGTAAATTATTATTTTCCGGCAGTTAAATTAGCATACCAGTTAAAAGCCCGGAAATATTTTTGCCACAATTCATCAGTTGATTTATATTCATTTTCTCCGAAAAAGTAATCAACCAGCACTTCCCTTGTTCTGCACAACTCGCCTAGCCGGTCACGGTTTTTTTTATCCGCAATCGTGAAGTCCATCAATTCCAAAGCCCTGAAAAATGCCAGTTGGCTGCGTTCCGGTTTGTGCTTGTTTTTCCATCTGATAGTCCGCTCCACCTCGCTTCCGATATTGGCCATTTGTTCGGCAAAGCTTAATTCCTGCCATTTACCGTTTGCCAGTTCTTTATGATAATAATTTGGTTGTATGTTCATACTTCAACCAATTTAGCGACAATGTTTATAATTTCTTTTTCAACATCTACCACCGCCTTGACTAATTCGCCAAAAAGGTGTTCGGACATAACTTTTAATTCAGCAACCGTAATTTAATTGTTTTTGTCAATTATTTTCATGTTGAGCCACTGTTTGAAGAAAGATATATGAACACAAATGTAACTTAATTTCAATTATTCTTATTTATTTATTTTATTCAACTCCTGTACTGAAATTATCGGATTAAACAAGTAATCAGCTTCCATTAGTTTATTACAAAGTATGAAAAACTCCTAAACAAAATATTAACATCCCCACTACCGTCAAAATAATTTTCGTCAATCCATTATTCCTTTGTACTTTTAGAAACTCAAATTAACCTTTCACTTTTAAATTAATAATTCAAGATGAAAAGATTTTTAACATTCAAAGCATTTTTCATGCTGTTGATCTTTTTGGTTTCGTTTACAAACGTCGAAGCGAAAAAGAAAAAAGAAGAAACCAAATCAGATACTTTAAAATCATCCGTTTTCAGCGGACTGAAATGGAGAAGTATCGGGCCTGCCTTTACATCGGGCCGTATTGCCGATTTTGCGGTCAATCCGAAAAATCATGCGATCTATTTTGTAGCTACTGCCTCGGGTGGCATCTGGAAAACCGAAAATGACGGGATTACATTTAAACCGGTTTTTGACAAATACGGAGCTTATTCCATTGGCGCTCTGGCAATGGATCCCAACAATTGCAATGTGATCTGGGCAGGGACCGGCGAGAACAACCACCAGCGTGCCATCGGATACGGTAACGGTGTTTATAAATCGAGTGACGGAGGGAAAAGCTGGAAAAATATGGGGCTGAAAGACTCTCGTCAGATCGGTAAGATACTGATTGATCCGCGGAATTCGGATGTGGTTTATGTGGCTGCCGAAGGTTCCATCTGGGGGCCCAATGAAGAGCGCGGAGTGTTCAAAACCACCGACGGCGGAAAAACCTGGGAAAAAGTTTTGTTCATCAGCGAAAATACGGGCGTGGCCGATATGTGTTTTGAACCCGGCAATCCCGATGTGATCTATGCCGGTGCCGAACAACGCCGCAGACGGCAATTCACCAAGATCGGCGGAGGCCCCGAGTCGGCATTTTACAAAACCACCGACGGTGGAAAAATATGGAACAAACTGGAAAAAGGTATTCCCAAAGTGGACAAAGGCGGGATGACTGTCGCCGTTTCGCCAGTGAACCCAAACATTGTTTATGTGATGTTTGAAGCCACTCAAAACGGTGGTTTTTACCGTTCAACCGATCGTGGAGCTTCCTTTAAAAAAATGAGTGACCACTATTCCAGCGGACAGTACTACAGCGAGATCTATTGTGATCCCGTTAACCCCGACAAAGTGTATTCCGTTGAAACCGTCAGCAAATATACACTTGACGGCGGGAAAACGTGGAAAAACGTTGGCAACAACAAACGTCATGTTGACGACCATGCTTTGTGGATAGACCCCCACCACACGGATCATTTTATGATTGGTGGTGACGGTGGTGTTTACGAAAGCTATGACGGCGGCAAAACATTTATTTTCAAAACCACCTTGCCCGTTACACAGTTTTACCGTGTGAGCGTGGACAAAACCGGGCCGTTTTACTGGATCTATGGCGGAACACAGGACAACAACAGTCTGGGCGGACCCACACGGAACACTAAACGTGGCGGCGTGACCAGTTGCGAATGGGTGACCACCCTCGGCGGTGACGGCTTCTGGCAGGCCAGCGAGCCGGACAACCCGGACATTGTTTATTCCGCTTATCAGTACGGCAACATTTACCGTTATGACCGGAAATCGGGCGAGCGGATCAAGATCAAACCCAGCCCGAAAGAAGGCGAGTTGACCTTCCGCTGGAATTGGGATGCACCGTTTATTTTGAGCCATTATTCCCCAACCACGTTATATATGGCTGCCAACAAGCTGTTTAAAAGTACGGACAGGGGAAACACCTGGACGGAGATCAGCGACGACCTGACACGCAACGAAGACCGCAATCAATTCAAGGTAATGGGCAAATACTGGCCTTCGAGCGCTGTGGCCAAAGATGTCTCCACATCTCAGTGGGGAACCGTTGTCTCACTGGCAGAATCCCCGCTGAAACAGGGATTGCTTTTTGCCGGAACCGATGATGGTGTGATCCAGGTTACGGATGACGACGGGAAAACATGGACAAAAACCACCTCTTTCCCGGGCATGCCCGAATATACTCTTGTGAGCGACATCTTTCCATCCAACTTTGACGAAAATGTGGTTTTTGCCACTTTCAACAATACAAAAAGCGATGACTTCAAACCGTATGTGTTGAAAAGTTCAGACAAGGGAAAAACCTGGACATCCATTGCAGGCAACCTGCCTGAAAACGGGCCGGTATGGAGCATTATGCAGGATCCCGCAAAGAAAGACCTGCTGTTTGTGGGTACTGAATTCAGTTTCTTTTTCTCGGAAGACGCTGGAAAGACCTGGGTGAAACTGGCAGGAGGGCTGCCAAGTATTCCGGTCAGGGATATGACAATCCAAAAGGACTGGAATGACATCGCCATTGCCACTTTCGGGAGGGGATTTTATATCCTTGACGATTACACACCTTTGCAACACGTTTCGGCCAAAACCCTTGATGATACGGCAGGTATTATTTTCCCGGTGAGGGATGCCCTGATGTACATCCAGAAAGGCGACCGCTACGGAGAAGGTTCTGCTGTTTATCATGCGCCCAATACCCCGTTCGGAGCCACCTTTACCTATTACGTGAAAGAGGTGCCGAAAACATTGAAACAGCAACGGCTGAAGAAAGAAAAGGAACTCTTTAAAAAAGGAGAACCCATTCCGCAGCCTACCAAAGAGCAACTGGATGCCGAGAAACATGAAACCGGGCCTTATCTTGTTTTCAACATAAAGGATAAATCCGGGACAACAGTGAGAAAGCTGTATAAAAATGCTTCAAAAGGGTTGAACCGCATTACCTGGGATTTGCGTTACAAAAACACGGGCCCAGTCATACTGAAAGGAGGAAAATATGTAGCTACAAACGATGGCGGAAGTGGAATGCTTGCCTTACCGGGTGATTACACGGTGGATATGAGCATGTTCCATAACGGTGAGGAAAAACTGCTTGCCGGGCCGGTTCAGTTTAAGGCCAAAGTATTTAATAACACAACACTTCCCGATAAAGACAGGAGTGCTTTGGTTGCTTTCCAGGACAAAGTGGCTGAATTGTACAGGGTGATATCGGGCAGTGAAAAATATTTTGACGAACTGGAGAAAAAAACGGCATACATCCGCCAAGCCATCCAGCAAACCAACGGCGCAACGCTGGATATGGTGAACAAAGCGGCTAAAGTCAGGGAAGAGCTGGATGCAGTGATGTATATGTTTGAAGGCACACCGCCCAAAGCCAGCGCCGAGGAAGTGCCGCCGGAACCGGTACCATTGCGCCAGCGCCTGAATGATATTGTCTGGGGTATGTGGCAATCCACTTCGGCTCCCACATCTACTATGAAGATGAATTATGACATCCTGATGAAAAAAGTTCCTGTTGCGCTTGACAAGTTGCATGCCATCGGCAAACAACTGGATGAACTGAACAACGAACTGGATAAACTGAAAGCGCCTTACACTCCCGGAAGGATACCGAAGATGTAAAGTCGTTTCAGAAGAAACAGAATGATAAAAAGGCGTTCATTAACTGGGCGCCTTTTTGGTTTTGGGGTACTTTTGGATTTTCTCCGGAAAAAAATAATTGCCATTTCAGGGAATAAACAAGAGTATTTAACTGTCAGTTAACAAAACAGCCGTTGCGAAAGGAAAGCATGCCATACACGGAAGACAAAGCGCTGGTTGAAGCAGTGAAATCGGGAGACAACACTGCGTTCAGACAGATCGTATTGAAATACGAGAGACTGATAGCCGGTGTGGTGAAAGGGATGATCGGGAATGACGGCGCCGATGATGTGGGACAGGAGACATTTATCCGGTTTTACCGGTCCATTGATCAGTACAAAGGAGAATCGGGATTGGGAACCTATCTGGTGCGGATCGCCGTCAACCTGACGTTGAACGAGATCAAAAAACGAAAACGGCAGCAATGGCTTTCGCTGGATGACGGGATGAAAATGAATGAAAAAGCAGCCGATGAATACGGGCGATTGGAGAAATCGGAGATGATCAACAAGGCGCTGGCAAAACTGGAACCCGAATTCAGGAGCGTGGTGGTGTTGCGGCTCTTGCAGGGCTATTCCACGAAGGAAACGGCGGAGATATTGCAAGTCCCTTTGGGAACAGTTCTTTCACGGCTTGCTCGCGGACAGGAAAAATTAAGAGAAATATTAAAAAAACTGGGTTATAGACATAATGAATAAACACAAAAATAATTTTGCGTCTTTGCGTCTTTGCGTGAAAACAATAAACAAACCGTTGCGTCGTTGCGTCGCCGCGTGAAACACAATACAAATGGAAAAAATAAAAGAAATATTACTGAAATCGTTCGATGCGGAACTGACCCCGCAGGAGCAAAAACTGCTGGCCGATGCTTTACAACAATCGAAAGAGCTGCGAAAAGAAAAACAAGAGATCGAGCAAATGCGAAACCGGCTTGCCGGTCAGGAAGCTTCGTTTAGAAGCGGTTTTGTCGACCGGGTGATGGACCGCCTGAAAACGGAACCGACAGCATCCCCAAAAACCATTGAGATGTACAGCATTTTCAAACGGGTGGCCATCGTGGGCATTGCAGCCATTATCGCTTTACTGTTTGTTATTTACTATATTGACGGTTCACTCACGTTGGATGCGGTACTGGGCATTTCAGCGTATTCCCCTGACGGGGCGGAGCTTTCGGTTATGAACTTACAGGATTATGAAAAAATCATTTTACCATGAAACGTAAACTAACATACACAGCGCTGTTTGTGGCGACCCTGCTGATCGGGTTTGTCATCGGCTTCCTGGTTCAGAGCACAATTACCAGTTCGCGTATCAGGAATATGCAAAGTACATTCACCGAACGGGGTATGAACCGCGAGTTTATACGTGCCATCCGGCCAACGCCTGAACAGATGGAACAAATTCACCCCATTTTAAGGGAATATGCCGGAGAAAAGCGCGATTTGATGCAGCAATACCGCAATGAACAGCATGAATTGTTTCTTGGATTCCGTCAGGAAATAGACCCGTATTTATCACCGGCACAAAAACAACGATTGGATCGCCTGGATAACCGGTGGCAACAACGGTTTATGCACGGCCCCGGAAGAGGCCCAGGCCCAAGAGGGAAAGGGAAACGGGGGTGGGAAATGAATGATGAGTGATGAATGATGAGTGACGAGAGACAGTAGCCAATCCACAGTCCACAATCAGCAGTCGGCAATTCCACGACTTAAGACAGGAGATTGCAGACTGAAGACTGAATTTTATTCGATCACCTCTTTCTCTTCCACCTGCAGGATGGTTTTTGTTTCCTCGTTGTAAACAAAGGCCACCACATGACAGTTTTTGGCGATCCACTCTGCGGGAAATACATGGGAATAGGTTTTTTCGTATTTCTCTCCCACTACTATTGATTGTCCGTCGCTAACATCTTCACCCCAGTCGCCATTGAGAGATCCACGCAGCACCTCCATAAACACGTAATCTTCAACAATTTCGGTTGGAAATTTTTGTCCGCCGATGATACTGTCCTGCGTGATGCAAACAATCAGGTTGTAGGGATTTTCCTGCGGAACGAGAAATTCAGTGATTACACTGGTTGTAAATAACCGGGTAGCATCATCAAAATCACTGTGGATAGTGATCCTGGCCTCTGCTTTTTTTTGCATTTCGGCAACAACCATTGATCCCCAGCTTCCGGGAGGTAAAAAATAAATTCCTGCATCGTCGGGAATACGATTTACGATTCCATTGGGATAAAGCTCGATCTTAAAAAAATCGTTCCAGGTATTTCCTGCCTGTGTTCTTAAATCAAGTGCAAATAACGGATCGTCAGGATCGGGATTCGCAAACCAACCGGCATGAACCGCCATGACGACAAGCTGATCGCCATAAAGGTTTTTCAATTGTGCTGCTGTGACGGCTGCCGAAGGACAGTTGGGACAAGTATGCCCGGTATAATCTTCTACCAATACTTTTTTGGCATACTGGCTTGTGTCGCCTCCGCCGGGATTCTCGATATAAGGCGGGTCAACAATATCACAAGCAGCGAAAAAGAAAATTCCGCTGATAAGGAAAATGAGTAAAGTTGTTGATCTTTTCATGATCTTTTTTTTAAAAACTGGACGTAATAGTAACGGTAAAACCGTTAGCGGCAGGTACAGCACGGCAGACGCCACCAACACATACAATCCCTTCACGCTGTCGTCCGTAAGTCAGTGCAATCCTTGTTGTTCTGAGTGTATAGCCAAAAGCAACGTTATAATAATGGATTTCTTTATTCGTTTCAGGATTGTTGTAATTGAATTGATCGCTGATTGCAAAGAACCAGTTTGGTGAAATAGTATATTCCAGTAAGGCCGCCAGCCAGTTTCCTTTATCCTGTTGTGACCAGAATCCCTGTACTTCCCATCGTAGCGCATTTTTCGAGTCGAATTTGTACGTCATTTCCACAACACCTATGTTGGCGTAAATCGTTGCCGCTTCGGGATGGCCCTGAAGAACGGAAATATCATACGTCTGGTACATATACATAAAAATAGCTTTAAATTTTTTGGAGAATTTTTTGTCAATTTTAACATTAAGATCTTGCCAGAAAACGGGTTTGCCAAACTTAAAAAACGGTGAAGTCCATCCCAATGTTCCACTTTCCCACTTTAAGTCACTAACCGGTGTTGTATCGTTTACCTGCTCACGGTGAATGTTGTTAACCTGCGAATAATTGATCATAATGCCTGTTCCGTATTTTCCTCCCAATTTACTTTTTCTGGGGATTTTATAATTTATTTGCAATTGAAATCCTATTTCCCCGTTGGGTTGAGTGGCATAAGGATACATGGCTGTCAGCATATAATTGTGTATTTCTGTATTTGGGGGTAGAAAGTTGATGTCAAGTGCATTGGCGGTAACGGTCCTGTCGGATTTATAGCTCATGTTGTCGAGTCGTTTAAACATCCCGAAAAAGCCGAAACCTTTGGTAGAATAAGACATAGTGAGAACAAATGCCTCACCGTTTTTATAAATATAATTGTTGATTGTGGAAGGATCGTTGACTTTCCAGGCATATTCAGAAGAAAAGATGAAATTGCCAATGCCCATTGTAAATCTTCCTGCCAGGTTGGATACATTTTTAGGTAATTTGTAAATGGGATCGTTGTCTGCCTGGTATTTACTTACGGCGCTACCCCCTATGCTGAGCCTGAATTTTGAATTTTCCATGGATTTGATCATCTGGTTGAAATCCACCTCAGCGTCAAAACCTTTCACAATACCACGGGTATTGGGTTTCCACTTTGACCAGTAAAAACGCTGGACACCGTAAACGGCTTTCATCTGGAATCCCTTTACCGGTTCATAAGTGATTCGGGCACCATTGATGACATTGTCGTATCCCAGCGTCCATTCTTCGTAAGATCTTAAAGCAAGACCCATACCGAACTGTTCGTAAAAACTACCTACGGTAAAGGTGAACTTTTCAGCAGTGTACTTGGCCCAAATATATGGAAAACCCTGCCCTTCGAGCCGGCTATCAAAACCGGCAATGGGGGGCAGATAAGCCTCATAACGCAATCCGGCTGAAAATCTCCCCAGTGTATAATTGATTTTACCAAAGCCATTAAATGCAAAGTTCCTTCCGTTAATGGCCGAATCGGTAATGCCCAGCGCATCATCGGGCAGGTAATAAGCTCCGTCAAACTCAAAAGAACCGTGGACTTCGGATTTATCAATTTCTTTGGTAAACTGCGCCTTTGCCCCAATGGTTGCTGTTATCAGGACAAACAGGACGATAACTGCTTTTTTCATCATAAATGTTGGTTTTCCGGATGATTAATGTGTCGGAATCTCCTGGCCTGCCGCAACTTTTTTGATGATGTCATAAAGTTCATCTTCCAGGCCTTCATAATAAGAGGTGTGTTGATAAACAACTTTTCCGGTGCCGTCAAGCAGGAAAGTATGCGGGATAAGGTTGACATTCATCGCCCGCTTGAAGTCCCCGTTGGGGTCGAGCAATACTTCCATTTGCCAGTCATGGCCTCTTACATAAGGAAGGACTTTTTGCATCGAGCGTGTATCATCAATGGATACGGCATAAATTTTTACTCCGGTTTCTTCCTGCCAGTCTTCATAGTTTTCGTTGTAAGCTTCCATCTCCTTTTTGCAGGGCTTGCACCAAAGTGCCCAAAAGCTTATCAAAACCGGTTTTCCGTCATTCTGTATCTGGCTTGTATTAAACGGTTGGCCTTCCAGCGTTTTGATATTTACAGATGGAAGTTTTTTCATTACTGTAACACCTTGCCCGAAAGCTATATTTGCAGTCAGAAAGATGAATGTTAAAATGATGACTTTTTTCATTATTCGGTTGTTTTAAAAACAGGTTTATAATTTGTTTGCTCTGAACCGTCTGTTTTTCCGCTTATCTCATTGACAACGGTTTCTGTTTTATTGTTGCACGTGTTTGTGTCATCCGGTTATTTTTATTGAATATAAATTTCAAGCAATCCTGCCTCCCCTTCTGTTTCCAGTTTCAGGTTTTCGATAATAGCCGGAATGCCCACTGCATCAACCGGCTTGATCAGCATATCGCCATCTTCGGATTTCATCGTAACTTTTCCTTCCAGACCCATATAGCTGATAACAGAATCGAGTCAGTAAAAGTATTTGACAACGGGCAGATTGAATTTGTAGAGTTTTGTTGGGAATTTCTCACCGCTTCTCATTTGGTTGCACTGG
>CAZMOS010000111.1:0-12869 GCA_964567945.1 uncultured Lentimicrobiaceae bacterium | reverse complement strand
GCATACGAGATGCTCAGGAGTCTCGTGGGCTCGGAGATGTGTAATAAGAGACAGAAATAATTAAGTGAACGACAGCAATGTCAATCTTATAATAATCTTGTTTTTGTTACAGGTTTTGGGGCCTTCACAACAAGTACCCTCACTATATCATTTGTCTGATTATAAATGCAATGCACTATATCTTTCGGACTTTCCACCAGGGTATTGGCTTCAACACGTTTTTTTTCTTCACCAACGAGCACATCCGGTGTTCCTTCAAGGACGAAAAAGAAAACATCCACCGGTGTAATGTGTGGTTTGAGGCTTTCGCCTGGGTTCAACTGAATGTGAACTGCCTGGGCAGAATCCTTGTTATACAACATACGGGCATCCACATTATGCGGATTGTCATTAATTGGAGTGTTTGAAACTTTTGTGATTTTCATGATTTTTTACTTTTATTTTTTTGATTATTTTTCTAATATCTTTTCCAGCACAGCTATCAGGTTATGACCTTCTTTGTTTAAATTAAAGTTGTAATTATTCAGATCCCATTTTTTTACAAGAAGTCTTAGTGAACCCATAACAAGTAATGCGAGACTTTTTTCATCAATATCTTCCCTTACATTTTTTTCAGCCTGTCCTTTCCGGATGATTTTTTCAATTGTTTCGGCATGAAGATTTAAAATCTCAACAATCTTGTTTTTCAACAATTCATCGTTTTTGAAGATCTCTTCCGAAAAGATCACAGAAATCATTGAAGGGTTTTCCGTAAACAACCCGAGCATTTTTGTGAACATAAAGCCGATCTTCTCTGCTGCCGTGCCTTCAAAGGTATCCATCAACCCCGACAACATAACGGCCATCTCCCTGAAATTATTCAAAAGACTCATCAGTATGGCGGTCTTGTTCTCAAAATGCCGGTAAATCGCAGGCTCGGAAATGCCAATGGTTTTGGATAGATTTTTTATTGTCAATCCTTGTATGCCTTTGTTAGCAATTAAGTCCAGAGCCGTTTCGACAATTTCCTTTTGTCTTTCCGTTTGCATTTTTATATATCCTTAATTAAATCTGCGGCAAAGATAGTTAATATTCACTAACTACAAAATAATTTCCATAAATATTTTTATTTTTGCAAAAGGGGAGTTGCGGTCTGTTTAAAGATTAACCGAATAAGGATGAAAATAAAAATTATAATAGTTGTTCTGATCCTTATCGCAAGCTTTTGTAATTACGGATGCGGAAAAAAATTTGAAGCGGACAGATTTGCACAAAAGTATGTGGAACTTCACCGGTCACACAATGTTGACGGATTGTTGGCATTGCACACTAATGATGCTGAATTCATAATACCCGGACAGAGACCTGTTCGCGGGAAAAAAGCTTTAAAGGACCTTTTCGAGTGGGATGCCGTACTTGGCTCGCAACTAACGATGAGCGACATCAGCATGAATGGCGATACCATACTGATCAACAGTATTACAGAAAGAAACAAATTTTTTCTTTTTCTCGGAATTCCAGAGGTACGTTATCAGCCCGGTACCCGGTTTGTACTCCGGAACGGACTCATTGCCGGTACGTATCCCTCAGCTCTGACAGAAGAAAGTTTAAAAAAGGGTGTTGAGAAATACGAACGCCTGATCCAATGGCTTTCGGCAAACCGGCCGGATACACTGGAGCGCCTCATGCCTGGTGGCAAGCTCACGTATAATGGCGCAAATGCAAAAATGTGGCTGGAGATGTTTGATGAGTGGAAAAGATTATCGGAGTAAAACAAAATTTTCCTTTCCGGGAATAAAATTGATCCTCCCTTTGTCTAAAAGGCAAATCTTTAAAAACAGAAAAAATGAAAAAGAACATTGTAATTTTATTGACCTCACTGTTTCTCATCAGCGGAACAGCCACGATTGCCCAGCCCTATTATGCACAGGGAAAATATCCGTATCAGGAGTTCAGGGCATATTACGAAGAGAATGTCAAACCTGTTTTGCTCGAACAGCAACAAAAGTTTATGAGCGTGCTGACCAGCGACGAGAAAGTCGAACTGGAAAAGATCAAACAGGAGTGGAAAACCACCCACGAAACCATGCGGGGGAAGGTGCCTCCTTCGGAAAGAAAGAACACACAGAAGGTTCATTTCCAGGCATTCAACAGCCGGGTGGAAAAAATCGCAGATGCACATCCCGTTGAGAAGGAACAGTACATCAAAGAAATGTCTGAAAAAAAAGAGCAGTGGAAAAAGGACATTCAGGCCATCCGCGAGAAATACAATTTTGCAGAAAACAAAAAAATGGGTATCTATGAACGTGTGGATGACCCCGCTTTTATCCTGGTCTGGGATCCTGACAGAATGTACGCACGGGCAGCAATGAATAAAAGCAAGATGGTGAAAAACAAGGTTACGCAGCCGGGCATCACCGTTTTCCCGCAACCGGCATCAGCTACCGTTACCGTCAGGATAACAGGCATGCTGAACAAAAAAGTAACGGCTGCCGTTTACAACGCCAACGGCAAAAAAGTGAAAGCGCTGTTTGATGCTACCTCTTCACTTCAGGTTTTGAGTTTTACGCTGGATGTCTCGGGATTGGATAACGGCATATATACCGTCAAGACAAAATTTGACGACCGGAATATGACGATGGATTTTAAGGTGGAAAAATAATCTCCATATTCAACACAAAAGATTTTCATTATCAGCCCCGTATGGATCAGTCCGATTCGTACGGGGTTTGTTTTGTTTTCTTTTGGGCCCCACTTCACTAAACCTGACATGACGTTTCTGCACCGGCCTGTTGAGACCTGTCTGGTTGGCACTCCCTACAACTTTAATATTCGATAGTCCTTTTTCTATATTCAATATAAATCACACAACTTCAAAAATCACTAATCCGAATTCACTAATCGCAAATCTTTCCAGTTTTCCAAACATCCCTACTTCTGCTATTAATCCCTATGTATTCTCATCGTATGAAACCGGCATTATTAAAAAATGGTTTACATTTGCCTTATATTTCAAATCCTCCCCCGTTTCCTGCGGGGTTGTTTTTTGATTTATAAAGAAGGGTGGAGAGATTAGGCTCTGCGAAGCCCTGGCAACCTTTCCGGCCACTGACGGAAAAAGGTGCCAAGACCTAACCCTGATAAATCGGGGAAATGATAAATTGAATGTTAATTTAGAGTTTAAAGTCTGAAGTTTAAGGTTTAAAGTTAAGTAATGTAGTTAATTTTGAGGAAATAATTAATTATGGCAACGTTTATATCAGTTCGAGGTTTGATGTTCAAAGTTCGAAGTTGGTTCAAACCTAAATGACGAATAATCAATTGTTTTTAAAAGGATAATAAAAGGGATTCCTAATGGCAACGTTTAAAAGATTTGAAGATATTGAGGCCTGGCAAAAGTCAAGAATTTTGGCAAACTTAGTAGCAACAGAAACCAGTAATCCTAAATTTAACGCAAACAACAATTTGAAATTCGTTTTAAAGAAAACTTCGGGTTCTATTATGGATAATATTGCCGAAGGTTTTGAACGGGGAGGAACAAATGAGTTTAAACAATTTTTAAGCATTTCAAAAGGATCAACAGGTGAGATAAGATCTCAGTTTTACAGAGCGCTTGATCAGAATTTAATTTCACAAGATAAATTTTCTGAACTTTACAACCTGGCAGAAGATATAAGTAAAATGCTGGAAGGGCTCATTTCCTATCTGAAAAATTCAGGTATGAAAGGCAACAAATACAAATAAAAAACACTGAATGTCAAACATCGGACATCAAACATCAAACATCAAACAGTGAACAGTGAACAGCAAACATCAAACATCGGACATCAAACAGCAACTCTCCCACCGCATCCTCGTCCTCGACGGCGCAATGGGCACGATGATCCAGCGGTATAAGCTGGAAGAGGAGGATTATCGAGGGGAGCGATTTAAAAATGTCAAACAGTTGGTAAAAGGCAACAACGACCTGTTGAACCTGACGCAACCGCAGATCATCCGTGAGATCCACGAAGCATATCTGGAGGCCGGCGCCGATATCATTGAAACAAACACCTTCAACGGCACCCGCATCTCGCAAAGCGATTACGGACTTGAAGAATACGTTTACGAGATAAACCTGAATGCCGCCCGCATCGCCTGCGAAGCAGCAGACAAGTTCACAAAGCAAAACCCCCGAAAACCCCGTTTTGTTGCCGGAGCTATGGGCCCGACCAACAAGACGGCATCTATGTCTCCCGAGGTGAACGATCCCGGTTTCCGCAACGTGAGCTTCGATGAGTTGCGCGACAACTATTACGAGCAGGCAAAAGCCCTGCTTGAAGGCGGCGCCGACATCCTGCTGGTGGAAACCATCTTCGACACACTAAACGCCAAAGCTGCACTGTTTGCCATCAATGAATTGATGAAAAAACGTGGTGAGCCTATTCCCGTGATGGTTTCGGGTACCATTGCCGATGCCAGCGGCCGCACCCTCTCGGGACAGACGCTGGAGGCCTTTTTCACTTCCGTTTCGCACATTGACCTGTTGAGCGTGGGGCTCAATTGCTCGCTGGGCGCCGAACAAATCAGGCCTCATCTGGAAGAGCTTTCCAAAATCGCCCCTTTCCCCGTTAGTGTATATCCTAATGCCGGGCTGCCCAACCAGTTCGGTGAATATGATGAAACGCCGCAACAGATGAGTATGTATATGCGCGATTTCATTGACCATCAGTTTGTCAACATCGTAGGCGGCTGTTGCGGGACAACACCGGATCATATCCGCGAAATTGCCAGACTGGCGGAAAAAGGGCATTACCGGCACATCCCTCCCAAACCGCATGTGACCGAAGTGAGCGGACTGGAACCCCTGAAAATAGACCGCCAAAAGAACTTCATCAATATCGGGGAGCGCACCAACGTGAGCGGCTCCCGCAAATTTGCCCGGTTGATCCGCGAAGGAAAATATGAGGAAGCATTGAGCGTGGCCAGGGAACAGGTGGAAGGCGGCGCGCAAATACTGGACGTCAACCTGGACGATGGTATGCTGGATGCTGAAAAAGAAATGGTCAAATTTCTGAACATGCTGGCTTCCGACCCGGAAATTGCCCGCCTGCCCATTATGATCGACTCTTCCAAATGGGAAGTCATCGAAGCCGGTCTGAAATGCATCCAGGGGAAAGGTATTGTCAATTCCATCAGCTTAAAAAACGGCGAACAGGATTTCATCGAAAAAGCAGAAAAAATAAGGGATTACGGTGCTGCCGTGGTGGTAATGGCCTTTGACGAAGAAGGCCAGGCGGCCACTTATGAACGGAGGATACATATCTGCGAACGAGCATACAAAATCCTGACGGAAAAAGTCAATTTCCCGCCTGAATATATCATCTTCGATCCCAATATCCTAGCTATCGGAACGGGCATCCCCGAACATAATAACTATGCGGTTGACTACATCAAAGCCACGCGCTGGATCAAAGAAAACCTACCTTACGTGCGTGTGAGCGGTGGAGTGAGCAACCTGTCGTTCTCTTTCCGCGGAAACAACACCGTGCGTGAGGCCATACACTCGGTTTTCCTTTATCATGCCATACAGGCCGGAATGGATATGGGTATTGTGAATCCCGGTATGTTGCAGATCTATGATGAGATACCTGAAGATTTGAGGACGCTGGTCGAGGATGTGGTACTCAACCGCAGGAAAGATGCCACCGAGCGGCTGCTGGCCTATGCCGAGACTGTAAAAGATACCGGCGTCAAAAAGAAAGAAAGGGATGATGAATGGCGCAAACAACCCGTGGAAGAACGGTTGAAACACGCTCTTGTGAAAGGGATCACCGAATACATCGAACAGGATGTGGAAGAGGCCCGGCAGAAACTTCCCCGTGCGCTTGATGTGATCGAGCAACCCCTGATGGCGGGGATGGACACCGTGGGCGAGCTGTTCGGCACCGGCAGGATGTTTCTCCCGCAGGTGGTGAAAAGCGCCCGCGTGATGAAAAAGGCGGTGTCGTACCTGTTGCCGTACATCGAAGCCGAAAAACGGGAAGGCGAAACCAATGCCGGGAAGATCGTACTGGCTACGGTAAAAGGCGATGTACACGACATCGGGAAAAACATCGTGGGTGTGGTGCTGTCTTGCAACAACTATGAGGTGATTGACCTGGGCGTGATGGTACCGGCCGAGAAGATCCTTGAAACCGTGGAAAACGAAAAAGCCGACATTGTCGGGTTGAGCGGACTGATCACACCATCGCTGGACGAAATGGTGCACGTGGCCCGCGAGATGAAGCGTAAAGGAATGGACATCCCGCTGCTGATCGGCGGCGCGACCACTTCGGAGATCCAAACGGCGGTGAAGATCGAGCCCAACTACGAACATCCGGTTATCCACGTGCGCGATGCCAGCAAAGTGACCGGCGTAGCGGCCAAACTGCTTTCGGGCGAAAAGGAAAAATACATCCAGGAAGTAGAAACAAAATATGACGAACTGCGTGAAAAACACCTGAAGCGGCAGCAAACAAAAAGCTACATCCCTTTTGAAAAAGCCAGGGAAAACCGGTTTAGGCCCGACTGGCAACAGCAGGAGATCTTTGAACCGGCATTCAAAGGTGTAAAAATCCTGAAGGATTATCCGCTGGAAGAGATCAGGCCGTTCATTGACTGGACTTTTTTCTTCCACGCCTGGAAGCTGAACGGGAAGTATCCGGCCATCTTCGATGACCCGGTGAAAGGCAAAGAAGCCAAAAAACTATTTGATGAAGCCAATGCATTGCTGGATATACTCATCAGGGGAAAATGGCTGACAGCCGGTGCCGCATTCGGTATCTGGGAAGCGGCATCTCAAAATGAAACGGTGGTTTTGAAAAACGAAAATGTGAATTTTGAATTTTTGCGCAATCAGGAAGAAAAACCCGCCGGCATTCCCAACCTGTGCCTTTCCGATTTTATCGCACCGGCAGATTCGGCCAGGACGGATTATATCGGTGCATTTGTTTCCACGGCGGGACTGGGCATTGAGACCCATCTCAAACGTTTTGAAGAAGACCACGACGATTACCGTGCCATTATGCTGAAAGTACTTGCCGACCGGCTGGCGGAGGCATTCACCGAACTGCTCCACCTGAAAGTGAGAAAAGAATACTGGGGAAATGCGGCTGGTGAGCAAATGGACATCGGAGATATCCTGCGTGAAAAATACCACGGCATCCGTCCGGCACCGGGCTATCCCGCTTGTCCTGATCATTCGGAAAAACGAAAGATCTTTGATCTGCTGGCAGCGGAGAAAAATCTGGAGGTCAGTCTGACGGAAAACTATGCGATGTATCCTGCGGCTACGGTCAGCGGATACTATTTTGCCCATCCCGATGCACAATACTTCAATGTGGGAAAATTGCTGCCCGATCAATTGGAAGATTATGCAAAACGAAAAGGAGTTACTTTGGCGTTTCTGAAAAAGATCATGCCAGGGAATGTGGTTTGAGAATAAATATTACGTTTACTTTTTTCAAGAGTTACCGATGTTTAAATAGAATAACAGGTTTTATATCTCACGCAAAGCCGCAAAGGCCGCAAAGTTTTTTTGTTTCGATACCATGCTTCTCTGCGTCTTTGCGCCTCCGCGTGAAATAAAATAGTTTTTACCAAATGGTATAATACCAAGTAGTATAAAATAAAGAAAAGAGAAAACAAATGGAAGAAAGAGTCATAGAACATATAGCCAAAGCAAAAAGCACGTTGTTTTCGTTCGAGTTGCTGCCACCTTTGAAAGGGCAGGATTTCAGTTCTACAGCTAATGCCATTGACCCGCTGATGGAGTTTAAGCCTTCATTCATCAACATCACCTACCACCAGGAAGAGGTGGTTTATGAAAACCTTTCCAACGGGTATATAAAAAAGCACACGGTGCGTAAAAGACCCGGTACGGTTGGTATTGCTGCTGCCATCAAATACCGTTACGGTGTGAACGTGGTCCCGCACATCATCTGCGGCGGCTTCACGCGCGAAGAAACTGAAAACGCGCTGATAGACCTTCAGTTTCTGGGCATCAACGATGTGCTGGCCGTCCGTGGCGATCCCCAGGTGGGTATGAAAAAGTTTATCCCCGAACCCGAAGGAAATCATTATGCCGTAGAGTTGGTTGAACAAATTGCCAACCTGAACAGAGGTATTTATCTCGACGAAGAACTGCTGAACACCCGTTCGATGAACTTCTGTATCGGCGTGGCAGGATATCCTGAAAAACATGCCGAGTCACCCAATCTGGAAAGCGACATCCATTTTCTCAAAAAGAAGATACAGGCAGGCGCCCATTATATCGTCACCCAGATGTTTTATGACAACAAAAAGTATTTCGATTTTGTGGACCGCTGTCATGCCGAAGGCATTACCGTTCCCATCATTCCCGGACTGAAACCCATTACCACAATGGATCAAATCGTTTCCATCCCGAAAACATTTAACGTGGACATCCCCGCAGGCTTGGTCAAAGAAATGCTCAAATGCAAAAACAACGCAGAAGTGCGCGAACTGGGTGTAGAATGGGCCATTCAGCAGTCAAAAGAGCTCGTTGAAAAAAATGTGCCCGTGCTTCACTTTTACACGATGGGCAAATCGGACAACATCCGGAAGATTGTGAAAGCGACGTTTTGATTTTCATCAACTTTTAATCCCCGCGCTATGAATTTAAAAACAGTGGTATCCTTTTTGAACAAAAGGTAAGTCGGGCAAGATCAAATTCAAAAACCATCATGGACTGGTTTTATCATTTTCCTATTTTTGCAAAAAAGCAACCCCATGAAGACCTTTGAGTATTTTTTAAAGCCACAAAAACAACTGGCCGTTCTCATTGATCCGGATAAACCATCTCCAGGACAACTGGAAAAAACAGCCAAAATTGCACAAAAGGCAGGGGTTGATTTCTTTTTTGTGGGCGGCAGCCTGCTGACCAGCGACTCGCTCTTTCATTGTGTACGAATGCTTAAGGAAAACAGCGATATACCGGTAATCCTGTTTCCGGGCAACACATACCAGATCGCCCGCAATGCCGATGCCATGCTTTTCCTTTCGCTGATATCGGGCCGCAACCCGGATATGCTTATCGGGATGCATGTACTGGCGGCACCGTATATCAAACTGGCTGGGCTGGAAACCATCCCGACGGGGTATATGCTCATTGACAGCGGAAAACCTACAGCGGTAACATACATGAGCAACTCTTTCCCCATTCCCAACGACAAAAAGGACATTGCCGCCTGTACGGCTATGGCCGGTGAAATGCTGGGGCTGAAACTGATTTACATGGATGCCGGTAGCGGAGCGTCACAGACTGTACCCGAAGAAATGATCGGTTTTGTGAAAAAATCCATTGGAGTTCCCCTGATCGTCGGTGGCGGGATACGGACAAAAGAAAAAATGAAAAGTATCCTCGATGCCGGAGCTGATGTGGCCGTAGTAGGTAACCGCTTTGAAGAAGAATCGGACCTTATCTTCAGTTTTGCCGAGATCATCAAAAGCTTTTGATTTTACCGGCATTGTTTTTGCAGGCTGTTAACAGGTTACGCAAAAATTTCCCGGCCATGAAAACTTTAATTTCACTTTTTTTGCTTTTCCTCGCTATCCCGCTTTTTTCGCAGGATATTGATCCGCGGCTTTACAACAAAACCTGGCTTGATAAGGAAACCCGCTATTTCAACGGTTATGCCGTCACGCGCATCTTCGGCCATGTATTGCATGCGCCTTCAGCATACAATTTCCTTCCCATCACCGCCATTTCCTATAAAGACCTTGACCAGTTGAAAGCGGAACTCACCAAAGAAGCGGAGGAAGACCACTGGAGCACAAAGGAACGGGATCAGAAGTTCATGGAACTTGAGAAAAATGCCAAAAGTGGCGAACTGGAGATTTATATTTCCCGTTTTGATGACAACCGGGCCAATTTCAGATGGTTTTTTGTGATTATCCGCGGTCCGGATGACAAAGGCAAACTCTGGGAACATTACCTCAGCTATCAGGCACCCGAAGTGCCGTACGATAGGGGATGGTGGAATTATACCACCGTGCAAATCCCCATCGAACTGAAACCTCCCTTTTATGTTTATCTGGACGATAAACTCAGCCAGTACCTGTCCGATTTTAAATTTCTTGTTGAAAAAGCGCCGCAGGATCAATAGCCGGTTTCCCTTTGCCAAACCGACATGTCAGAAAATTTGTGGTCACAGATATTTACGATAAAGAAAATTTTCCCGTGTAAAATTCTAAATTTGCCGCCTCAATTTTAAAATTCCGGCCATGAGAAAATCATTTGTTATCCTTTTCAGTTTTATCGTTTTTTCATTAACCGCCCAGGACAAGCTGCTGACTATTGAAGATGCCTCTTACATGAACCGGTCGCTGTTCCCTGCCCGGATAGCGCAGTTGCAATGGATCGGCAAAACGGACCAATACGCCTTCACCAAAAACAATTCGCTTTATAAAGTCTCTGCCAGGCGGGGAACGGAAACACTGCTGCTCGACCTGGATATGCTCAATACCGCTATGCACACCAACGGATATGATTCACTGAAACGCCTGCCAAGGATCACACTCTTCAACGATGAAGCAGAATTCTTCAAAAAAGGCAGTGATTACTATGAATACAATTACAAAGCCCATCAGTTACGCAAGGTGAATACTGTCCCGGATACGGCGGAAAACATTGATTTCAACCGGAAAACTTTCAAGGCAGCTTTCACCATCAAAAACAACCTCTATTATTCAGCGGACGGAAAAGTGTACCAGGTCACTTTCGATGACAACCCCGGCATCGTAAACGGTCATACGGTTCACCGGGTGGAGTTCGGCATCAAAACAGGCATTTTCTGGTCACCCGACGGCAGAAAGATCGCTTTCTACCGCAAAGATGAAACGATGGTGGCCGACTACCCGCTGGTGGACATCAACCAACGCATCGCCAAAGTGAAAAACATCAAATATCCTATGGCCGGGGAAACCAGCCAGCAGGTAACACTGGGCGTTTACGACCTGGAAACGAGTAAAACCGTTTTTATGAAAACCGGCGAACCCAAAGACCATTACCTGACAACCGTCACCTGGGGCCCGGAAAGCAAAACCATCTATATCGCCATCCTCAACCGTGATCAAAACCATCTGAAACTGAACCGGTATGATGCCGCAACAGGCGAACTGCAAAAAACACTTTTTGAAGAAGAAAATCCGAAATACGTGGAACCCGAGAACCCACTGTATTTCCGACCCGGACACAACGACCAGTTCATCTGGCAGAGCGAAAGAGACGGGTACAACCATCTGTATCTGTTCAATACGGACGGAAAACTGATCAGACAACTGACAAGCGGCGAATGGGTCGTTACCGGCTTCCTCGGTTATTACGGAAAGATAAAGAAGACGTCTGGATTACAAGCACAAAAGCAAGTCCGCTGCAAAACAACATTTACAAAGTCAATATCGAAAGCGGAAAGATCACCCGCATCTCTCCCCGTCACGGCACCCATTACGCGATGGTCAGTAAAAGCGGCAAATATGCACTGGATATATTCAGCAGCACGGATGTAACACGTGAATATCTTTTACTCGACAACAAAGGCAAAACCGTCAGGGTGATCCAAAAAGACAAGGATCCGTTGGCCAATTACAAGCTGGGGCAGATGACCATCTCAACACTCAAAGCCCCTGACGGGACGGAACTGTATTATCGCCTGATCAAACCCGTTGATTTTGACAGCACCAAAGAATATCCGGTGATCGTTTATGTTTACGGCGGCCCCCATGTCCAACTGGTGACCGATTCCTGGCTCGGCGGAGCAGGGCTGTTCCTCAACTTCTTGGCAGAACGCGGATTTGTCATCTTCACTCTCGACAACCATGGATCGGCTAACCGGGGGCTGGATTTCGAGCAGGCCATTTTCAGAAACGTTGGCGACATTGAAACCAAGGACCAGATGACGGGAGTCAAATACCTGAAATCACTGCCCTGGGTGGACAGCACCCGCATCGGCGTGGACGGCTGGAGCTACGGTGGGTTTATGACCCTGTCACTCAAATTGAGGTACCCGGGCGTTTTCAGGGTGGCTGTGGCCGGCGGGCCTGTCATTGACTGGAAATATTACGAAGTAATGTACGGCGAACGCTACATGGACACCCCGCAAACCAACCCCGAAGGGTACAAAAAATCCAGCGTACTCAGCTATGTACAAAATATGCAGGGCAAAGCACTGGTCATCCATGGCACAATGGACCCCACCGTGGTGTGGCAGCACTCCCTGTTGTTCATCCAGAAAGCCGTTTCCTTCAACAAGCAGGTGGACTATTTCGTCTATCCCGGCCACAAACACGGCGTGGGCGGAAAAGACCGGGTGAACCTGAATGAAAAGATCTACGAGTATTTCAGGGAGAATTTATAGAATTGCACTAATTGCGCTAATGTCGAATTTCTAAATAATGCCTCAATTTCTAAATCCAAAACGTATCAAACGGAAAAGGTACCAACCCTTTTAGAAAATTGGATTTGGGGGTTGTTTAGAGCAGTTAGGTCAATTTGAGCAATTAGAAATTAAAGGAAACATGTTGTCCGTTAGCACCGCACAAGTCCTGCTTGCGCACTGTTTGGGGGGCTACAATTCTATTCTGTCTTTACACTTGTGCAATCTTTTCTTTTGTTTTTTAAAACTTGCTCGTCTTTTACAGCTGTGACCACGATGGCTAAAGCTGATTTTGTTCCTCTACCCCACTGATGTTTTATATTCAGCTATTTGCTCAAAAAGTGTAAGCTGTTCTATTCTTTCTCTTTCATATTCTATAGGAGTAGCTTTGAAATTTGTGATAAGTGCTTCAACCATGGGATTACGATTAGTTTCTTTTCCGCCAACATGATAAAAATGTTCACGAGTCAATAT